>DASVNU010000399.1:0-13857 GCA_036383655.1 Sphingomonas sp.
ATTGAGGAGACCAGGATCAACTTGGCCATACATCACGGCGAGGTGGGGTCGGACGGATGGCAGGACCTCACCTCTACTCGCACGTTCGAAATCCCCGCCGCCGGAGGCTTCATGCTCCATGTCGACAATGACGAAGTCCGCGCGCTCTACGATCCCCGCCGCGAGATCGACGTGTTCACGAGTGACGAACAGCTGATCGACCGGATCGGTTATTATCTCGCGCACGAGGATGAGCGGGCAGTGATGGCGGAAGCAGGTCATGCCCGATGCGTGCCGGCATATTCGCTGGAAACGCGCGCGGAGGAAATTGCGGCGGCGCTGATCGAGCGCGGGCTGCTCGAGACGGGTCGTTGAACGGCGAGGGCCGGGCCGCTCTCTTGCCAAGGCTACAATATTATCGAGCTGTAGCTGCACATTATCGCCAAGGCGGCTTCGCCTTGCCAGCCACGCCTCACAAGATACTGTTTTCTCTCGGCAACGCATCCTGCGCCATTCATCTATGGCCTCTGCAGAGCCAGCGCATCCTGTCCTCCGGACTCGGGCGCGTCGGCTTGGCCGACATTGCCGCCCGCCCCATCGCGATCCTGTTGCTGGTCGCCACGGGAATCGCACTCGGCTCGCCCGTCTACGCGCTGATCGAAAAGCCGATGTTGAAACGGCTGAATTCATGGTTCGCGACCCGTGGCTTGTGACGTTCGGCCGCATCGCTCGTCGCCCTCGCGCCTCGCGCGGCCGTGGCGTTCGGACTTAGCGCATTGACCCATTCCGACCGACCTGCCTAGGACGGCGCTGACAATCGCATTTTGGCGGACAACCTATTGATGTTGGCAAAGCTGTTCGGAGATTTCAGGGGCATCGCGCGCGTTGCCGGCATCGGCACCGCGCTGCGCTGGCTGGGTTGCGTCGTCGCGACGCTGCCGTCCGCGCTGAAGACCCGCAATCTGCTGGCGGCGGACCGGTTGATGGGGAACGGACCATTCCGTGTCCATCATGCGATCGGTGACGCGCTCCTGACCGGCGAAAGCGCGTTTAGCGGCTTGCGCGAAATCTGGGTGCGCGACGTCTATGCCGGCGGTGGCTTTCTGCGCGTGCCCGATCACGGCACGGTCGTCGATCTGGGTGCCAACATGGGCAATTTCTCGGCCCAGGCGCTCGCCGCCAACCCGACCGCGCGCCTGATCGCGATCGAACCCAGCACACCGCTTGGCGCCAAATGGGCGACCACGATGGCGGCCAACGATTTTCAGGCCCGCGCGCAATTGTGCCGGGCCTTTATCGGCATCTTCACCGACAAGCAGCGTCGCGATCTCGAAAACGACCCCGCTTATGGCGATGCGCCGACGATCAACGAGAACGAGTTCCTGCAACGATACGCGATCGATCACATCGATTTCCTCAAATGCGATATCGAGGGAAGCGAATTCTTCATGACCGAAAGCGCCAGCCGGCTGCTCGATATCACTGACCGCGTTGCCATCGAGCTTCACGATTTCGGCGGCGATCCGCAACATTTCCTCGATACGCTCAAGGCCAAGGGCTTCGCCGACCTCCAGGTCGACTGGTATGGCCGCGAGTGCATCGCGCGTGCCGCGCGCGCGCCCGCGCAGCGGATGGCGGCCTGATCATGGCGACCCTGGCCAGCCGACAATGGGTGACCAAGGCGGAGGCGCCGCAACCCACGTCGTCGGTGATCGACGACCTGGAACCGACCTATCGCGAGGTCTTCTTCTCCGCGCTCGTCACTTTGTGGTTCGCCATCGGCATGACCGCCCTGCCGGGCTCCGAGGATTGGATCAACACGATCGGCCTGGTCGTTTTCTCGATCATCCTGGCCTGGGCCGCCTATCGCCAGATGAGCCTCAACGTGGCGTCGCTCTGGACACCGATGCTGTGGTATCGTGTCGCGTTGCTGAGCTATTTCGGGATTGGCTCCATGGTGCCGATCTGGGTCAATGCCGACACTCAGGAGCTGATGAAGGGATTTTATAACTACTTCGGCTACGAAATTGTTAAGTTGAACACCGTAGTTACGGTATTCAACCTGGTATTCATAAGCGCAATCAAGATATTGTTTATGTCTCTCCGTAACAGAACGGTGGGTGAAGCATTTTCCATTAAAAGATTTATCCATCCGTCGAATTTCAACATGATTACTTTCGGATCGATGTGTCTTATCGTCGGCTCTGCGGCTAACTACTTTATTATCTTTCCGCAGATGGTTGGATGGATCAACCTTAGCCTGTTTAGTACGTTATCAAATCTATCCGTTCTGTCTTGGCTCGGATATTTCATGGTCATCTTCTGGGGGCTGGAAAATAAACGGCGCGAACTCATTATCTGGCCGATAGTCCTTGCCCTTGGGGAGTGCATTATGGGATTCTTCGGGATGAGCAAGTCCATCATGCTGATGCCGCTGGTCATGGTAAGTATTGCGTTCATCTATCATCACCGTAGTTTTCTTCGTATCGCCCTATTTACCGGATCTTTTGTATCCTTATTCATGTTTCTCTCGCCGATTATCACCCACGTCAGAAATGTTAACAGTAGATATTACAATAGCGAGGCAACAGTCCAAGATATCCCAGAATTATACCTGTCCTACTTCACGACGGGACAGGAAGACGATCAATATGCCGACGTCGAAATAGGCTGGATGCGATTGAGCTTTGTCAACGCCGGCACCTTCGCGGTCAATCAATACGACCATGGCGCCCCAGGAAGCTCTTATCGATACTGGTCGATCGTGTGGATCCCGCGCATTATTTACCCAAATAAACCCATTATCACTGACGTTGGCAGAGAGATGTCTTACGCCGCCAACGGCAATTACAACTCCTCATCCAGTGCCGGCCTCGCCGCGGAAGCATATTGGAACGGCGGGTGGCTGGCCACGGTCGGAATCGCGATCTTCGTGGCGCTGGTCTTCGGCCTTTGGTCAATATATTCCTACGAAGTCATTCAGCGTAAGGCTTGGCACCTGTTCTTCATCGTCCTGATCGGAATGCGAATGGCTATCCGCGTCGATGGTGCGTTCGTGTCCGACATCCTCGGTCCGATCGCGCTGGTGATCCTGGCTCATATCGCCCTGGAATTGTTGAACCGGTTTCTGCCGCGAGCGCTGGCCGGCGCGATGCGTCGAACCTCCGCGCAGCACTAGATCCTTATCATGTGCGGCTTGGCCGGTTTCTTTGCCCATGCCGCACAAGCCGCGCCGATGGAGCGCGCGACATTGATCGCGATGCGCGACCGGATGGCGACCCGCGGGCCGGACGGCGTCGGTCTCTGGTTCACGCCCGACGGCCGCGCCGGCTTCGGCCACCGCCGCCTGTCGATCATCGACCTGACCGAAACCGGGGCGCAGCCGATGGCCACCCCCGACGGCCGTTTCACGATCGCCTATAACGGCGAGATCTATAATTACCGTGCCCTGCGCGCCGAACTGATCGAACAGGGCGCCGTCTTTGCCGGTGACTCCGATACCGAGGTCCTGCTCCATTTGTACGCCCGACACGGCGCACACATGCTGGGAAAGCTGCGCGGGATGTTCGCGTTGGCGATCCTGGATGCCGATGCCCGAACGATGTTCCTGGCGCGCGACCCGCTCGGCATCAAGCCGCTTTACTACGCCGATGGCGGCGGGACGCTGCGGTTCGCCTCGCAAGTCAAGGCGCTGCTGGCCGATCCGGCGATCTCGCGCGACCCTTCTCCCGCCGGCCTGACGGGGTTCCATCTGACTGGGTCGGTGCCCGAGCCGTTCACTGCCTATCGCGCGATCCACGCACTGCCCGCCGGGCATTGGCTGAGCTATGCCGAGGATAGGCCCGGCACACCGGTTCGCTATGCCAATGTCGCGGCAACGCTTGCCGAAGCGCAGGGGCAAATCGTCAGCGACACCGATATCCGCGCCGCATTGCGCGACAGCGTACGCCATCACCTCGTCTCTGATGTCGAGGTCGGCGCCTTCCTGTCCGGAGGAGTCGATTCAGGCGCGCTGATCGGACTGATGCGCGATTGCGGCCAGGAGCGCATTCGCGCCTGCACGCTAACCTATCGCGAATTCGCCGGGACCGCCGACGATGAAATGCCGGGCGCGATCGACATGGCGCAACGCTATCGCGTCGACCACCATGTTCGCCCGGTCGCCGCCGCCGAATTCGCCGAGGATCTCGACGCGATCTTCGACGCGATGGATCAGCCGAGCATCGACGGCGTCAACACCTGGTTCATCAGCAAGGCCTGCCGCGAAATGGGGCTGAAAGTAGCCTTGTCGGGGCTAGGGGGCGATGAACTGCTGGCGGGCTATTCGACGTTCCGTTCGGTTCCGCGGATGTTTCACCGTGCCGGCCCGCTGACCAGAGTGCCCGGAGCGGCAAAGGCCGCCAGGATGTTGATCCGCGCCATGGCGCCACGGCTCGCGCGCCGCAATCCAAAGGTGCTGGGCGTGCTCGATTACGCGGGAAGCTGGGCCGGTGCCTATCTGTTGCGGCGCGCGGTGCTGCTTCCGTTCGAACTCGACGGCGCGATGGATCCGGCGATGGCACGCGAGGGACTGGCCGAACTCGACCTGCTCGGCCTGTTCGCCGACAGCGTCAGACCCGACCCCGGCTCGGACAATGGTCGGGTCAGCGCGCTCGAAACGTGCAACTACATGCGCAATCAACTGCTGCGTGACACCGATTGGGCGAGCATGGCCCATTCGGTCGAAATCCGCGTGCCGCTGGTCGATTTCACGCTGCTGCGGGCGATCGCCCCGCGCATCGCCTCGCTCCAGCCGGGCGAAGGCAAGACCCTGCTTGCCAATGCACCCGTCATTCCGGTCCCGGCCGACGTCGTCGCCCGTCCCAAGACCGGCTTCGGCATTCCGGTCGGCGACTGGCTGCGCGGCGATGTCGAACATCACGAGGACCGCCGCACCTCGCGCCGCTGGGCACAGGTGGTCGAAGCTCGCTACGCGCGATCGGTCGACGCGCTGCCGACCGCCTGAACGGTGGCGCTGATGCCCGCGACCGGCTAGGCGATGCGCCTGTGAGGATCCTCGCGCTCTCCCATTATTACCCGCCAGAGGTGAACGCGCCCGCGTCGCGCCTGTCCGAACATGCACGCGTCTGGCGCGAGGCGGGGCATGAGGTGACCGTCGTCACTTGCGCGCCCAACCATCCCGCGGGGCAACTCTATCCCGGCTATCGCAATCGGCTGTGGCAGGAAGAGACGATCGACGGCATCCGGGTAATCCGGCTGTGGACCTATCTCGCGGCGAACGAAGGCTTCGTGCCGCGCATCGCCAATTACCTCACCTATCTGTTCTCGGTGATATTCTGGATGTGGCGCCTGCCGCGCGCCGACGTCGTGATATCGACCAGCCCGCAATTCTTTTGCGGGTTGGCGGGCTGGTTGCTCAAACGCCGCAAACGCCCCTGGGTGCTCGAGATCCGCGACCTCTGGCCCGAGAGCATCGTCACCGTCGGCGCGATGAAGCGCGGCGCCGTGATCCGCGCGATCGAGCAGGTCGAGGCCTTCGCCTATCGCCACGCCGACCTCGTCGTCTCGGTGACCGACGGCTTCGTCCCGCACATCCGCGCGCGCCGGCCGCGGGGACCGATCGCCGTGATCAAGAACGGCGTCGACCTGTCGCGCTTCACCAGCGACCCCACCGCCGCCGACGCGTTTCGTGCCGAGCATGGCCTGACCGGCAAGGTCGTCGCTTCCTATGTCGGCACGCATGGCATGGCGCATGGGCTGCAGGCAGTGATCGCGGCGGCCGAACGGCTGCGCCATCGCGACGACATCGCCTTCCTGATGGTCGGCGGCGGCGCCGAGCGTGCGGCGATCAAGGCGCTGCGCGTCGCGAAGGGCCTGACCAATATCGTCATGCTAGACCAATTGCCCAAGGCGGCGATGCCCGCGGTGTGGGGCGCCAGCGACGCCGCGCTGATCCTGCTCAAGCGCGTCGACACGTTCAAGACCGTGATCCCGTCGAAGATGTTCGAAGCGATGGCGCTCGGCGTGCCGATGATTCTGGGCGTCGAGGGCGAAGCCAGAGCGCTGATGGACGAAGCCGGTGGCGGTATCGCGATCACGCCCGAGGACGATGCCGAACTCGCCGCCGCGATCGAGCAGTTGGCCGACGACCGCGATCTCGGGCGGCGCATCGGAGCGTCGGCGCAGGCCTTCGTCCGCGCGCATTTCGACCGCGAGAAACTGGCCCGCGCCTATCTCGCCGAATTCGAAGCGCTTCGCCGATGAAGCTCGTACGCAGCCTCGCTTTCGCGCGTCACATCCCGCCGCGCCAGATCGCGGCGCGTTTCTGGCTCGAGGCGAAGCGGCGTTGGTCGTTGCGCGCACCGCCGCGGCTCGAAACGCTGGCTTACCCCGCCGCGGCGGCGCCTGGCCCGGTTTTTCCTCCCCGCACCGGCATGATCGAGCGCCTGCCGGTCGGCTGGCACTTCACCTTCGTCGGCCGATCGGTCGTCACCGGCCGGGCAATCGACTGGCAGGCCGACCCCGACCAATTGTGGTGCATGAACCTCCATTACATGGAATATTTAGAAGAGCTCGACCGCGACACCGGGGTTGCGCTGATCCGCCAGTGGATCGCCGCCAACCCACCCTGGCGCCCCGGTTATTGGCGCGACAACTGGAACAGTTACGCTTTGTCGCTCCGCGTCGTCGTCTGGATGCAGCGGCTGACCGCCTGGGAAGTCGACCTGGCCGATGCCGACATCCGCCGCATCGTCGCCAGCCTCGCCGCGCAGCTCGATTTCCTGCTCCGCAACCTCGAGCACGACCTCGGCGGCAACCATCTGATCAAGAACATCAAGGCGCTCGCCTGGGGCGGCGCGTTCTTCGCCGGCCCGTTCGGCCAGCGGCTACGCGATCGAGCCATACGCCTGCTCGCGCGCGAAATCCCGCGCCAGATCCTGCCCGACGGCATGCATTACGAGCGTTCGTCCTCCTATCACGCCCAGGTCTTCGCCGACCTGATCGAGACCCGCGTGGCGCTCGGCGACACCGAACTCGACCCGGTGCTCGATCGCATGGCGCAGGTCACCGCGCTGCTGACCCATCCCGATGGCGACCCGGCAATGTTCAACGATGCCGGGCTGGCCATGGCCTATGCCCCCGACGATTGCCTCGCCGCGTTCGCGCGGGTCACCGGGCGCCCCATCCCGCAGCGCGACGGCGCGTTCGGTTTTCGCGATGCCGGCTATTTCGGGCTCCACGCCCCTGGCTTCACGCTGATCGCCGATATGGGGCGGATCGGTCCCGACAGCCTGCCCGCGCATGCGCATGGCGATATCGGGTCGATCGAGCTGTCGATCGGCGACGAACGCCTCATCGTCGATCAGGGCGTTTACGAATATGTCGCGGGCGATCGCCGCCAGGCCTCGCGCAGCGCGCATCACCATAATTGCCTGGCGATAGACGGCGCCGAGCCCGCCGATTTCTACGGCGCGTTCCGTTGCGGCCGCCGCCCGCGCGTCGGCGTCGCGCAATTCGTTGGCGGCGATGGCGGCATCCTGCTCAAGGGACACCATGACGGGTACCGCCGGCTGAGCGGCAAACCCGTCATCGTCCGCCGGGTCGAAGCGAATGCCGATGGCATCACGCTCCACGACTGGATCGACGGCAGCGTCTGGCACGGGGCAACGTCCCGCCTGTTGCTCCATCCCGCTTGCCGCATCGAGCTTCACGGCGATCTCGCCATTGTGCATCGCGGTGAAGTGTCGATCGCTATCCGAGGATCCGCTCCACTCCATGTCGAACCCGCCGTCTGGTGGCCAGACATGGGCGTGGAAATCGCGACCCGGCGGCTCTGCTTGACACTCCCGCCTGGTTGCTTTGAAGCCAGCCTTGAATTCGGCGCCGTGGTGCCGGCCGAATCGGAGTTTTCGTGAAACAAGTCGAACAGAATTACCGCAGCGGCGTGCTCCGCCTGATCGACGCGCCCGTGCCGCGCGCGGGTGGCGGGCGCAATCTGGTCGCGACGCGCGTGTCGCTGATCAGCGCGGGTACCGAGAAGCAGATCATCGACCTTGCGCGCTCGAGCCTGGCGGGCAAGGCGATGGCGCGTCCCGATCTGGTCCGCAAGACGCTGCAGAAAGTGCGCAACGAAGGCCTGCTGCCGACGGTGCAGAAAGTGTTCGCCAAGCTCGATACCCCGATCCCGCTCGGCTATTCGCTTGCCGGCACGGTGGTCGAGGCGGGCAGCGATGCCGGCGGCTATACGGTGGGCGACCGCATCGCCTGTGCAGGGGCCGCCGTCGCCAATCACGCCGAATATAATGCCGTCCCCAAGAACCTGTCGGTACGCATCCCGGCAGGCGTCGACGACGAGGCAGCGAGTTTCGTCACCATTGGTGCCATCGCGCTTCAAGGGGTGCGCGTCGCCAACCCGACGCTCGGCGAACGCGTCGTCGTGATGGGACTCGGCCTGATCGGCCAGCTCACCGTGCAATTGCTCAAGGCCAATGGCTGTCGCGTGCTTGGCTTCGATCCCAATCCGGCGCGCGCCAAGCTGGCGACCGAGATGGGCGCCGATGTCGCGGTCAGCGAGGCGCTCGACGACGCGGTGCGCGGCTTCACCGATGGCTATGGCGCCGATGCGGTGATCGTCACCGCGTCGAGCAAATCCTCCGCACCGCCCAACCAGGCGGCCGAGATCAGCCGGATGAAGGGTCGCGTCGTAATGGTCGGGCTGACCGGCATGGAGATCGACCGCGAGCCTTATTACAAGCGCGAGCTCGATCTGCGCCTGTCGATGTCCTACGGCCCGGGCCGCCACGACCCGGCCTATGAGCTCGAAGGCCATGATTACCCCCTCGCTTATGTCCGCTGGACCGAGCAGCGCAACATGCAGGCGTTCCTCGAACTGGTCGCCGAAGGCCGCGTCACGCCGCTCAAGCTGGTCACCCACCGCTTTCCGATCGAGCAAGCCGAAGCGGCGTATAAATTGATGGACGGCGACGAGCCCTATCTCGCCATCCTGCTGACCTATGCCAACACCCCGACCCCGATCGAACGCTCGATCGCGGTCGCCAGCAAGAAGGCATCGGCCACCGTCGGGCGCGGCACCGGCTTCATCGGCTTCGGTAATTACGCCAAGTCGGTGCTGCTCCCCGCGCTCAGGAAGGCGGGTAACGAGCGGCTGACCACGGTGGTCACCTCAACCGGCCTGTCCGCGCACGACGCCGCCGAGCGGCAGGGCTTCGCGCATGCCGCGACCGATCCGCAGGCGGTGCTGCGCGACGCTGACACCGATTGCGTGTTCGTCGCGACGCGCCACGACAGCCATGCGCGATTGACGGTCGAGGCGCTCAAGGCCGGCAAGCACGTGTTCGTCGAAAAGCCGCTCGCACTGACTATTGACCAGCTCGCCGAGGTCCAGGCCGCCGCCATCGCCGCACCAGGCGTGCTGACGGTCGGCTTCAACCGCCGCTTCGCGCCGATGATGGTCGAGGCCAAGGCCGCGCTCGCCAATCGCGGCGGACCGATCGCGATGCACTACCGGATCAATGCCGGCCACGTGCCGGGCGACAGCTGGCTGCACGGCAATGAAGGCGGCGGACGGATCGCGGGCGAGGCCTGCCATTTCGTCGACGCGCTCAGCTTCCTCGCCGGCGGGCCTCCCGTGGCGATCGAATCGTTCAGCCCCGATGGGGTGACCGACACCGTCTCGGCGGTACTGCGCTTCGCCGACGGCTCGACCGGCACGATCCTCTATTCCTCGCTCGGCGATTCTTCGCTCCCCAAGGAATATCTGGAAGTGTTCGCGAGCGGCCTCGTCATCCGGCTCGACGATTTCCGCAAGCTCCATATCACCCGCGGCGGCAAGACCATTACCAGGTCCGCCTCGGCGCAGGACAAGGGTCAGGCCGGCCTGGTCAAGGCGTTCTATGCCGCGGCGCGCGACGGCGCCCCGCCGCCGATCCCGCTCGACGAGCTGATCGCGGTCAGCGCCGCCACGCTGGACATGGCCGGCGCGGCCTGAGACCCCGCGTGACCGCGTCCTCGCTCACCGCCGTGATCCTCTCGTTCAACGAAGAGGTCCATATCGGCCGCTGCCTCGATCGCATCGCGCCGCTGGTCGAGCGGATGATCGTGGTCGACAGCTTCTCGACCGATCGCACGGTGGAGATCGCGCGCGAAAAGGGTGCGGAGGTGCACCAGCACTCCTTCACCAACCAGGCGGCGCAGCTGCAATGGGCCCTCGACACGATCGCAATCGGAAGCGCCTGGATCATCCGCGTCGATTGCGATGAATATCTCGAGCCCGCGCTGATCGACGAGATCAGGACCAGGCTCCCCACTCTCCCAGCCGACGTCACTGCGCTCGACGTCAAGTTGAAGGTATTGTTCAAGGGTAAGTTCATCCGCTGGGGCGGCTATTACCGCACCTGGCTGACGCGGCTGTGGCGCCCCGATGCCGGGCGGATGGAGCAGCGCTGGATGGACGAGCGCCTGCTGATCACCCGCGGCCGTGCCGAACGGCTGACCGGCGGCGATTTGGTCGATTCCAGCCTCAAAGACATCGGCTGGTGGACCGACAAGCATAATGGCTACGCCACGCGCCAGATGATCGACTTCATCGCGCGCGAACACGGGCTGATCGACGAGGAGGACGGCCAGCTCACCGCTTCGGCCAGGAAGCGCCGCGGCTTGCGCAAGCTCTATGGCGGCGCCCCGCTCTATCTCCGCGCGGTGCTCTATTTCCTCCGGCGCTATTTCCTGCTGCTCGGCTTTCTCGATGGCCGGCTCGGCTTCGTCTGGCATTTCCTCCACGGCTTCTGGTTCTTCGTGCTGATGGACGCCAAGATCGACGAAGCGCGGAGCTGGATCGCGGCCAATTCGATCGAAGAATTTCCGCGCTATCTGGCAGATCGCTATGGCATCGCCGAGACGGGAATCGCATGGCGGCGGTGAAGCCCAGGGTCATCATCCTGATCGGCGCGTTCTGGCCGGGACACGAATCCGCCGGCCCCAACCTCAGCGTCAAGGCGATGTGCGAAAGCCTGTCGGACCAGGTCGACTTCTTGCTGGTCGCGCGCGACCGTCCGTTCGGTGCCGCCGGGCCGATGGTCGCCACGGGCGAGTGGCGCGATCTCGGCTGGGCGAAGATCCATTACCTGACGGTCGGGTCGAAAGGCGCCGAGGGTCTCGCACAACTGCTCCGCGACACGCCCCACGATCTGCTGTTCGCCAATGGCTTCTTCGACCGCGAATTCACCATCCCGGCGATGCTCGCGCGCCGCTTCGGCAAGGCGCCGCGCACCCCGGTGGTGATCTCGCCGCGTGGCGAATTCTCGTCGGGGGCGCTCGGTCTCAAGAATGCGCGCAAGGGACTGTACATGGCGCTGGTCCGTCTGCTCGGGCTGGCGAAGCAGGTCACCTTCCACGTCACCAGCGAAGAAGAGCAAGCCGATACCCGCAAACTCTTCCCCAACAATCGCATCGAGCGGATCACCAATGTCCGCCCGCTCTTCCCGCTGCCGCCTTATCGGCCCGGCAATCTGTTCCGCCTCGCCTTTCTCGGTCGCATCTCGCCAGTGAAGGGGCTTGATGTCGCGCTGGAGGCGCTGGCGCTGGTCAGCGAGCGCGTCGATTTCGCCATCTACGGCCCGATCAGCGACCCGGCGCATTGGGCGCGGTGCGAGGAACTGATCGCTGCCCTCCCCGCCAACGTCATCGCGCATCGCGACGGCGAATTGACCAACGACGCAGTTCCCGCTGCCATGGCCGCGCAGGACCTGATGTTCATGCCCTCGCGCTCGGAGAATTTCGGGCACGCGATCTTCGAGGCACTATGCGCCGGCACCCCGGTGCTGATCGGCGACCGTACTCCCTGGCAAGAGCTCGAAGCCGCCAAGGCCGGGTTCGATGTCCCGCTGCCCAATCCCGCCGCGCTCGCCGCCGCGATCGACCGCCTCGCCGCGATGAGCCCGGCCGATTACGCCCAATGGCGCGTCGGCGCGCGGGCGATGGCCGAGCGTTTCGTCGCAAGTTCGACCGCGCGGGTCGACATGGCACGGCTGTTCCTCGCCTTGACCGGTAGGGGCGCTTCACCCATGGCCGAGCGCACATGACCAGCCTCGCCACTCACGCCAAGCGCTTCATCGGCCCGCTGCTCGCCAATCGCTGGACCGGGATCATTGCCGCGCGCGTGCTCGGTAATCGCATTCCGCATCGCGGACCGATCATCGACACGTCGAGCCCGGTGGTGACACCCAGGATCAAGGCGGCGTTGCTGCTCCAGGGCTATGAGTCTGACGAATATCGTTTCGTTCGCCGCTACGTGCCGACCGATTGCGACGTGATCGAGCTGGGCGGCAGCCTCGGCGTGATCAGCTGCACGATCCGCCGCCGCATCGATCCCGCCCGCCGCCAGTTCATCGTCGAGGCCGACCCACGCCTCGCCAAGGCACTGCGCCACAACCTCGCGATCAACCATTGCGACGCCAATGTCGAGGTGATCGAGGCGGCGATCAGCTACGATCCCGGTGAGACCGTGTCGTTCGCCTTGGGCGAAAGCTCGGTCAGCGGCCGGGTCGCCGCTGACGCCGGATCGCTGCCGACGATCGAGGTCCCCGCCTGCACGTTGAGCCAGCTGATCGCGCGCCATAACCTCACCGATTTCGCGTTGGTCAGCGATATCGAGGGCGTCGAATGGCGCATCCTCAAGAACGATCTCGAGGCGCTGGCCAGCGCGCGGATGATCGTCATGGAGACGCACGACAGTCCCGGCAACGGCAGCTACGAGGATCTGATCGCCGCGCTCCAGGCGACCGGCCGTTTCGAGTTGCTCGACCGCCACGGCCCGGTCGTCGTGCTTCAACCCAAGACCGCCTGAGCCTCACCATGCCCAAGCGTCTCGCGATCGTCGTCACGCACCCGATCCAGCATTTCGTCCCTTTCTATCGCGCGCTCGCCGCCGATCCGGGAATCGACCTCCATGTCCTCTACGGCGCGCCGATCGGGGTAAAGTCGTATTTCGACAAGGAGATGCAGTCTCAGATCAGCTGGAACATGGACATGCTCGGCGGTTATAGCCACGAGTTCCTCGGCGAGGTGCCGGCCAACGGCCAGTCGAACGTCCGCGAGCCCAGCTCGCCCGAGATCGCCGCGCGGCTGAAGGCGTTCGGCCCCGATGTCGTGCTGGTCTATGGCCATGCCCAGGCCAATGTCTATCGCGCGATCTGGTGGTGCCGCCGCAACAAGGTGCCGCTGATGACGATCGGCGACAGCGAGTTGCTGCGTCAGCGCACGACGAGCACGCGGATGGCCAAGGAGATCGTCGTCCGCCAGATTTTTCGCCGCTATTCGGCGTTCCTGTCGGTCGGCGACCGTAACGCGGATTTCTACGCTTATTACGGCGCGCCGCGCGATCGTATCTTCCGCTGCCCGTTCACGATCGACGAAACGACTTATCGCGCGGCCAAGGCCAACCGGGCAGTGCTCAGGACCGAGGCGCGCCGCACCTATGACATTGCCGACGACGCGATCGTCGCCTTGTTCGTCGGCAAGCTCTCCAGCCGCAAACGTCCGGTCGACCTGATCGACGCGCTGGCCCAGACCAGGGGACGCAAGATCATCGCTCTGTTCGCCGGCAATGGCGAGCAGATGGAGGCGGCCAAGGCGCGTGCCGCAGAAACCGGGGTCGACACGCGCTTCGCCGGTTTCGTCAACGTAGACAAACTCCCCGCGCTCTACGCCGCTGCCGACATGCTGGTGCATCCGTCGCAGGCCGACCCACATCCGCTGATCTGTTCGGAAAGCGCGTGCATCGGGCTGCCGATGCTGCTCAGCGATCGCGTCGGCGCCGCCGGCCCCACCGACATCGCGCGGCCGGGTGAGAATACGTTG
>DASVNU010000400.1:0-3382 GCA_036383655.1 Sphingomonas sp.
ACCGAGATGTCGGCGCGCTTGAACTGGAGCATCTGGTCGCCCGCGAACTGGACGTTGCATTCGGGCACCTGGATGAGCGCGACGCCCAGCGCCTTGATCAGCAGGTCGTTGACCGACAGCTTTACGCCACGCCCGCCGAGCCCTGCATTCAGTTCGCCACGCAGCTTCAGCAGCTTGTCGAGCTGGACATCGACGGTCAGGTAGATGTGCGGCACCTGCTGCTTGGATTCCGTCAGGCGGCGCGCGATCGTCTTGCGCATGCCGCTCAGCTTGACGACCTCGTGCGGGATGCCGAAATCCTGAGCCGCCGACGCGGCGGCCGGAGCCGCTGACTTCGCAGCAAGCGCAGCGACGGGAGCGGCCTTGGCGGCGGGAGCGACAGCCCCTTCCTTGGCCCCTTCCAGATCGGCCTTCACGACGCGGCCATTGGGACCGGAGCCCGTCAGCCCGGCCAGGTCGATGCCCTTGCTCTCCGCGATACGCCGCGCGAGCGGGCTGGCGGCGACGCGGCCTTCCGCCTTGGGGGCCGATACGGCGGCGGCGGCTTCCGCCTTGGCCGGAACCGGATCAGCCTTGGGCGCAGGAGCCGGCGCGTCGGCAGCCCTGGCCGTCGGAGCGGCGCCGCCCGCAGCCGCCTCGGCTACGTCCTCGCCTTCCTCCGCGATGATCGCGATGACGGTGCCCACCTTCACGCCTTCCGAACCTTCGGACACCAGGATCTTGGCGATCTTGCCCTCATCGACGGCTTCGAACTCCATCGTCGCCTTGTCGGTTTCGATCTCTGCCATCAGGTCGCCCGACTTGACGGTATCACCGGCCTTGATCAGCCATTTCGCCAGCGTGCCCTCCTCCATCGTCGGTGAAAGCGCGGGCATCTTGATCTCGATGGGCATTCTGCGTCCTCTCGGGCGTCCTGGGGAGGCGGACTAGGAAGCGGCTCCTTCGCGCCCGGCACGCTCCGGGTCAAGACCGTGGTGCTTGCGCGGGCGCGCGTTCCGCGTCACCTATCGCGCGAACGAGGGGAGCCCGGCCGACATGCGCATCTATCTGGTGGTGGTCGACGACAGTCCCGAAGCCGAGGTCGCGCTGCGCTTTGCCGCGCGACGCGCGGTCAAGACCGGAGGCGGCGTCGAGATCCTGTCGATCATGGCGCCGCAGGAATTCATCGCCTTTGGCGGCGTCCAGGCGACGATCGAGGCCGAAGCCCGCCAGCACGCCGAAGCGATCATCGCCGGCGCGGCGGGTACTCTGTTCGAGGAATCGGGACTGAAGCCCGCGATCACGCTGAAGCAGGGCGACGCGCCCAAGGTCATTCGCGAGACGATCGAAGGCAATCCCGAGATCGCCGCCCTGGTGCTCGGCGCCGCGCCGAGCGGATCGCCGGGTCCGTTGGTCAGCCACTTCGCGGGGAGCGAGGCGGGAACCTTGTCAGTACCGATCATGGTGATACCGGGAAGCCTGGATCGCGAGGCGATCGATCGGCTCAGCTGAGCGTCGTTATCACCTGTCCCGGGTCCGCAAAATGATGCCGCGATCCGCCGGCTCGATTTCGATCCGATCGAGCTGGTCAATCAGTTCGGCGAACAAGTCGTCGTTCGTGACCGGAAAATGGCGATTGAAGCCGCTACCCAACAATTCCAGGTCCCTGTTTGTCAGAAACCCGAATGCGACTACGCGTTCCGTGGCCATCACGCGCACCTCCTGTTACTGAGGCGAACGTATCTTAACTATGTAAGTGCCAACCGTTTCGCAGGCGTTGCGTAATATTATTCATGTTATGCCGGAATTTGCGCAACGACTCGACGATCGCTCCTCCTCTGCACAACGCCTAGGTCGCTACGTTATTCAGCGTCTAATTTCGTTGCGCTGACGGTGGTATCGAGTCACGTTGCCGCATGCGCAAAGTCCTGATGCTCGCCCCGCTCGCGCTCGTTTCCGCGGCTCCTGCGGCCGAGCAGCCCTCCCCGCTTCGGATGAAAGCCACCGTCGGCACGCTGGTCGGGTTCGGTACGCGACACTCGCTGTCCGATCCCAACGACCCGAAGCGCGGTATCGGCGCGGCGCGCGCCTGGGCGAAAGCGCAGTTCGACGCGATCGGTGCGGCCTGCGGCGGATGCCTGACGAGCGAGACGATCGCGCGCACTTTCACCGGGCCACGCGCGCCCAACGGCGTGAACATCGTCGACGTGCTGGGGGTGCAAAAGGGCACCGATCCCGATCGCGTGGTCATCGTTGGCGGACATATCGACTCGATCGTCGGCGACGTCATGGACGCCAGGGCCGACGCGCCCGGCGCCAATGACGATGCGTCAGGCGTGTCGGTGGTCCTGGAGGCGGCGCGGATCCTCTCCAAGCACAAGTTTCGCGCGACGATTATCTATGCGGTGTTCTCTGGCGAGGAACAGGGATTGTGGGGCGGCAAGCTGCTTGCCGATACCGCCAAGGCGCGCGGCTGGACGGTCACCGCGATGCTGAACAACGACATCGTCGGCAATTCGATCGGCCAGGGCGGCGTGGTCGCCAACAAGAGCGTGCGCGTGTTCTCCGAAGGCATTCGCGACAGCGAGGATCTGAAGGCCGATCTCGCGCGACGGATGAACGGCGGCGAGGATGACGGCCCCAGCCGCGCGCTGGCCAAGACGATCGATCAGGTCGCGGCGGGCATCCCCGGCGGGCTCGACGCGTTCATCGTGCGCCGTCCCGACCGGTTCGGGCGCGGCGGCGACCACTTGCCCTTCCTCGAACTCGGCTATCCGGCGGTGCGCTTCACCGTCGCCGCCGAGCGCTGGGACGGGCAGCACCAATATGTTCGCACGGAAAAGGGCGTCGCGTACGGCGATACGATCGACAAGATGGACTTCGCCTATCTGGCCAAGGTCGCCGCGATCAACATCGCGACGATCCGCCGGCTGGCCGCCGCGCCCGCCGCGCCGGAGGGCGTGACGGTCGCGGGAGCGCTGTCGCGCGATACGACGGTGCGCTGGCAAACGGTGCCGGGCACCGCGAAATACCGAGTCCACTGGCGCCGCGCCGACACGCAGACCTGGACGGCGAACCGCGATGTTGCCGGTGCGACCGAATTGGTGCTCAAGAACGTGCCGATCGACGACAATTTCGTCGGCGTCTCAGCGGTGGCGGCGGACGGATCGGAAAGCCTGGTGACGTTCGCCGGGCCGGCACCGCGGCGATAAGCAGAAGCGTTTTGCGTTCATTGACTTGATCCATTCACCCTCACCCTTCCCACCGCCTGCGGCGGCGGGCCCCTTCCCTCTCCCATCGGGAGAGGGAGGGAGGCGCGAAGCGCCGGAAGGGTGAGGGTGAATAAAGCAAGCCAAAGCTTGTACAGGCACAGGCCCGACCATTAGTCAGCGCGAGCGCCCCC
>DASVNU010000401.1:0-4595 GCA_036383655.1 Sphingomonas sp.
CCGGTCCCTATGCGCTACCAAAAATGCTCGTCGCGCGCGGCCTCAAGGTCGAGCGGATCGAGTAGCTGGCAGAGTCCGCCGCCAGCAATCGAACTGGAGCGAAACGTGGAGGAAGCATGCGAAACGGTATCGAGACCGGTCTGGCGGTAGGCATCGCGGCGGGCATTGCGACACAGAATGCCATGATCGGCATGGCATTGAGCGCCAGCCTGGCCGCCAGCTTCTATGCGATCGAGAAGAAACGCAATCGTCCGGACATCTAGGGCGTCCGGCCGTTCGGCGGGATTCGACTTCGGCGGGTGGCAGGCGCCGCGCGCGTTACCGCCCATCAGGCCTGCTTGTCGTCCTTCGCTTTGACGCCGTTCTGCCAACCCTGTTGCCAGGCGACCATGAAGGCGCCCTTCTTGTAGGGCGATACTGTTTCCGGTCTGCCCCGCTTGCCCGCGGCATAGCCTTCGCTCCATGCTTTATCTTGTGAGCCTGCCACGTATTTCTCCATGCTTTGGGCCATCCATAAGGCGGCCCGGCCGTCGGCGATACGGCTTTGAGCGCTCAAACTCAAACGGGCGCGCATCGAGCACCGCCCCTTGCCTTCCCCGCCCCTTCCGGCTACAGGCGCGCGCTTCCGTTCATGGTCATCCCTGGAGGCGTGAGCGGAAATCCATGCAAACCGCATATCGGAGATTACAATGAGCGACCAAATGACGCTCGCCGCCGAGACGCGCGACCGTGGAGGCAAGGGAGCCTCACGTGATCTGCGTCGCAATGGCCGCGTGCCCGCCGTCATCTACGGCAACAAGCAGGACCCCATCTCTATCCACGTGGCAGAGAAGGAGCTGGTCCGCCAGCTGATGACCGGGCATTTCATGAATTCGGTCGTGATGATCGACGTCGATGGCAAGCCGACCCGCACGCTGCCCAAGGACGTCGCGTTCGACGTCGTCACCGATCGTCCGATCCATGTCGATTTCCTGCGCATCGGCGCGCACACCACGGTTCACGTCAACGTGCCGGTCGTGTTCACCGATGAGGAAGAGTCCAAGGGCATCAAGAAGGGTGGCGTGCTCAACGTCGTCCGTCACGAGCTCGAACTGGTGGTCGATTCCGCCGACATCCCCAGCGAGATCCAGATTTCGCTCGCGGGTCTCGACGTCGGCGACGCGATCCACATCTCTAACGTCAAGCTGCCCAAGGGCGCGACCTCGGCGATCGACGATCGCGACTTCACCATCGCCACGATCGTCGCGCCGTCGGCGCTGAAGTCCGAAGCGGTCGAGCAGGCGGCTGAGGAAGCCGCGCAGGCCGAGGAAGCATCGGCCGAGCATGCTGCCGAAGCCGAGGCTGAGGCCGAGGAAGCCGCCGCCGATGGCGAGGCCAAGGAAGGCGACGCCGAGTAAGCGTCCGCTTCATTGCCGAATTGATTGGGGCGCCGCGATCCACTGGATCGGGCGCCCCTTTCATGTCTAGTGTCTGGCCAATTCTCTCTGAATCCCTCCCCGGCGAAGGCCGGGGTCCAGGATCGATGACATCGAGACGGCATCCCACCGCCGTGGCCGCATCGCAACTGGGCCCCGGCCTTCGCCGGGGAGGGATTGGTTTAATTGCACATTATCAACCTCTAAAGGTACCGCATGCAACTCTGGGTCGGCCTCGGAAATCCCGGCGCGCAATATGCGATGCACCGGCACAATGTCGGCTTCATGGCGATCGATGCGATTGCCGAGGTGCACGATTTCGGCCCGGTCAAGAAGCAGTTTCAAGGCTGGACTCAGGAAGGGCGGATCGGGTCGGAGAAGATCCTGCTGCTCAAGCCCGCGACCTTCATGAACGAGAGCGGCCGCTCGGTCGGCGAGGCGATGCGCTTCTACAAGCTCGAGCCCGAGGACGTGACCGTATTTTACGACGAACTCGACCTCGATCCGTTCAAGGTGCGCGTGAAGCGCGGCGGCGGGGCGGCGGGGCATAACGGCATCCGCTCGACCATCCAGCATCTCGGCGACGCCTTCCGCCGGGTCAGGATCGGCATCGGCCATCCCGGGCACAAGGATCGCGTGACCGGCCATGTGCTTGGAAATTATGCCAAAAGTGAGATCGAGCCGCTGACCGACCTGCTCGGCGCGCTGGCTGCCGAAGCCGATTGGCTGGCCAAGGGCGACGACGCGCGATTCATGAACGACATCGCGCTGCGGCTGCAGGGATAGCAAGCAGCCACCGCCGGTCCGGGGTCGAATCCATCCAATATCAGACGGAGCCGCTCGCCTATCTCGCCCCTCAAGGTCCGGGGAGAGCGAGTCGTGAAGCCTGCGTTTGTGCTGAGTGCGCTGGTGAGCGGCCTCTTGATCGGCGGTATGCTGATTACGGCGTCGGCCGGCGTCCCGCCCGCAGCCGCCACTGCAGCCGTCGCCAACCGATAGACGCTTGCATCGTCGTGCGCCGCGTGCTTCGCCCGGCCGCGTGACCAGTCGCGACCTCTTCGCCACCCGCTTCTACGACGCCCCGCTCGGCGACGACGCGCTGATCGCCGAACTCGCCGACGCCTGTCGCGACCTTGCCGAGCAGGACCGCGCCGGGCGCGGCTGGTCGAAAGAGCATGGCTATCGCGGCTATACCTCCTATGCCTCGCTCAATGACCTGCCGCTCAGGGACCCGCGCTTCGCCGATCTGGTCAAGTTGCTCGACCGTCATGTCGCCGCCTTCGCCAGGGAATGCGAATTTGGGCTCGGCAAGAAGCTCAAGCTCGACAGCCTGTGGGTCAACGTCCTCAAGCCCGGCGGTACGCATTCGGGGCATATCCACCCGCATTCGATCGTGTCGGGCACGCTCTATGTCGCGGTGCCGCCGGGATCGGGCGCGCTCAGGCTCGAGGATCCGCGCCTGCCGCTGATGATGGCGGCGCCCTCGCGCCCCGGCACGTTCGTCTATGCCGAGCCCGCGGAGGGCAGCGTGTTCCTGTGGGAAAGCTGGCTGCGCCACGAAGTGATGCCCAACGCTGCCAAGCGGGACCGGATCAGCGTCAGCTTCAACTATCGCTGATCGCCGGATTCGATTCGGGTGCCGAGACCGAGCCGGTTGGCGGCATCGGGCTGAAAGGCTGATCAGAAAGCGAGCCGCGCGGACACCGTCGCGACGGGGTTGAGGCCAGATCCACCGTCGCGCACGCCGGCGATGCTCCAACGGCCGGGCCGAATCGGCATGATCGCGCGGCCGCTGAGCGCACCGCCTTCGAGACCCAGGACGAGCCCTTTCGATACTTCGCGATCGTAACCCAGCGTCATCGCGGGCGTGGAACGGCGGAACCCGCGCGACAACGTGCGCCCACCGCGCGTCATATGCGGATCGTAGAGAAGTCCGCCGGTCGCCTGCTCGGCCGCGATCCAGAAATTCGGCCGCGCGAAATACCGCGTGCCGATCGACAGCCGGAACCCCGATCGTTCGGTCGGGTAGAGATCGATCATGCCGCCGACGAAACGTGGACGGACCATGTCCTCCAGCGGCGTATAACCGCCACGATAGACGATCTGCGGACCCAGCCGCGGCGATTTGGGGAGCAGCAGCCCGACCCTGAGGCGCGCGACGCTTTTTGGCGCGGGTTTCTCCGCAATTAACCGTGTGTTGCGGGCCTGCGCCGGCTGTATTGCGCACGCCAACGCGCCGATCAAGAAACCGGCACATATCGCCCTGACGACCATCGATTTTCCCCCCGAAGATCCGTCCGTTTCCCCCCGGCCGGCTCTTCATTGGGGAGAGTGACATGCCCTTGGTCCGGACGCAACACGTCAACATTGCTAACTTTTTTCCGGCCGGGGAGCAGTGGTCGACGCGCGCGGATCGCGCACGGATACAGCACGGATATTGGCGCGAAGCCGCGTTTGTCCGGCGGTGACCCGACTCCCCGATGAACCGCCGGGCCAGCACCGATTAAGGAACGCGGCAGTATTGTTGCCCGTTCGGGTGGGCATCGAGTGGAGTATGACACCGTGAACCAGACCATTTTTCGCCACCGCAGGCTTGCGACCGCCGCGACCATCGCGCTCGCCGCCGCGCTGTCGGCCTGCGGCAAGGGTAACGACCAGCAGATGATGGCGGCGGCCCCGCCGGCGCTTCCCGCGACCTTGCCGCTCGACGCCAGCCCGTCGACCGCCTGGCCGACCGCCCCCGAAGTCGCCGCCCTTCCCGAAGCCAGGCCACTGCGCACCGTCCGCGTCGCCAACCCGCGCGATACTTACGGTTATGCCGACGCGGCCTATGACTATCAGGATGTCCTGAACGACGCGCCGCCGGACTATTATTTCGATTATGACGGCGTCGATCCCTGGGCCTGGGAAGGCTATGACCAGTCGGTCGTGTTCCTCGAGCCGGTCGATGACGGCTATCGCTATTATTATTACCGCCCGGGCGCCGACGAGCCCTATTTCGTCCGCGATCCCGATTACGGCTATGGCTATGACAACGGCCAGCTGGCGGTGGTCTACGACAGCTATGGCGCGGTCGTGCCCTATTCGAATTACGGTGCGCGGCTCGATTATGCCGGCCGCTATCTGGACCGCGGGCTCAACCTGTACATGGCGTCACGCCGCGGCGATCGGCGCGCGGTG
>DASVNU010000402.1:0-2368 GCA_036383655.1 Sphingomonas sp.
GACGCCGGCTTCGGGCAGGATCGCAGACAGCCCTTCGGCCAGCCGCAATTCGCTTTCCTTATCGGCGATGGTGACGAAATCGTCGGCGGCCTTCTCGCTGATCTCCTCGGCCGCGAGATTCTGGTAGCGCGGCATCACGATATCGCGCGCCACCGTCCGCATCAGCGTGACGACCCGATCATGTAGTTCCACCGGCATCAGCTTCGATAATCCGCGTTGATTGAGATGTAGCCATGGGTCAGGTCGCAGGTCCAGACCGTGGCTCGGCCCTCACCCAGCCCCAGGTCGACCCCGATCACGATGTCCTGCCCTTCCAGATGTGCGGCGACGGGCGCTTCGTCATAGTCCTCCACCACCAGCCCGCCGGTCGCGACCTGCGTCGCGCCGAAACGGATCGACAGCTTGTCGCGGTCGGCAGGCTCTCCGGCCTTGCCGATGGCGGCGACCACACGCCCCCAATTGGCGTCCTGCCCGGCGATGGCGGTCTTCACTAGCGGTGAATTGGCGATCGATAGGGCGATGCGATGCGCGCTGGCGTCGCTTTCCGCGCCCTCGATCGTGATCTCGACAAACTTGGTCGCGCCTTCGCCATCGCGCACCACAAGATGCGCCAGTTGCAGGCAGAGGTCGCCCAAAGCCGCCTGAAACGCGTCCGCGCCCGCATCGTCCATCGACGCGATGGGCGCATTGCGCGCCCTGCCGGTGGCGAAGGCCAGCACGGTATCGCTGGTGGACGTATCGCTATCGACCGTGATGCAGGAGAATGTCCGCTTGTTCGCGGCCGACAGCATCTGCTGCAACAGGGCTGGCTCGATCGCCGCGTCGGTGAAGATATAGCCCAACATGGTCGCCATGTCGGGCGCGATCATGCCCGAACCCTTGATGATCCCGACCAATTCGACCCGCTTGTCGCCGACCATCGCGCTCACATGCGCGCCCTTGGCGTAGGTGTCGGTGGTGCCGATCGTGTTCGCCGCATCCTCCCATCCGCACGGCTCTGCGACGAACGCCGCTTCCAGCCCGGCCTCCGCCTTATCCACCGGCAACGGCACACCGATCACGCCGGTCGAGGAAATGAAGACGTCGGACGGCAGGCAGGCGAGATGGTTGGCGACCTTGGCCGCGATCGCCTCCACGGCGGCGCGGCCGCGATGCCCGGTGAAGGCGTTGGCGTTGCCCGCATTCACCACCAGCGCCCGCGCCGATCCCAGCGGAATGGCGTCCCGGCACCATTCGACCTCGGGGGAGGGACATCTGCTCTGCGTCGTCACACCCGCGACGGCGGTGCCCTCAGCCAGCTCGACATAGGTCAGGTCGCACCGGTCCCAACTCTTGTAGCGCGCCCGCGCCACGCGGGTCCTCACGCCATTGATTGGCGGAAGGTCGGGGAAGTTTTCGGGGGCGAGGGGAGAACGCTGGGTCATGTCGGCGGATTAGCGCATATGGAGCGGGGGTCAATCATTCCTGGCGCCTGAGAACCCCAACATGCTGATCAATTGACTATCCCTTGGCCAAACCCTAAATCGCCGCGCATGTCCGTGCGCGTCATCTCAATGAGGTGCGCGACCCCCTTTTGTCAGGAACCTGCATGTTCGGCGCACTTGCCAAGTCCATCTTCGGATCGTCCAATGACCGTTATGTAAAGTCGATGGGCAAGATCGTTGAACGCATCGCCTCATTCGAGCCGGCCATTTCCGCGCTCAGTGACGATGATCTGGCCGCGCAGACCGTGAAATTCCGCGAGCGGCTGGCGCAGGGTGAAACCTTGGACGACCTGCTTCCCGAAGCCTTCGCCACCGTGCGGGAAGCGGCCAAGCGCACGCTGGGCCAGCGTCATTATGACGTGCAGATGGTCGGCGGCATCGTCCTTCATCGCGGCGAGATCGCGGAGATGCGCACCGGCGAGGGCAAGACGCTCGTCGCCACGCTGGCGACCTATCTGAACGCGCTGGAGGGGAAGGGCGTTCACGTCGTCACGGTGAACGACTATCTCGCCACGCGCGACTGCGACTGGATGGGTCAGGTCTACCGCTTCCTTGGCCTCACCACCGGCGTCGTCGTGCCGAACATCAGCGAGGATCAGCGGCGCGCGGCCTATAACGCCGACATCACCTACGCGACCAACAACGAACTCGGCTTCGACTATCTGCGCGACAATATGAAATATGACCGCGCGTCGATGGTGCAGCGTCCCTTCAACTTCGCCATCGTCGACGAGGTGGACTCGATCCTGATCGACGAAGCGCGCACGCCGCTCATCATTTCGGGGCCGACCGACGACAAGTCCGAACTTTACGTCTCTGTCGACGCCATCGTGAAACGGCTGGTCGAGTCCGATTACGAAAAGGACGAAAAGCAGCGCACCGTC
>DASVNU010000403.1:0-10529 GCA_036383655.1 Sphingomonas sp.
AGGATCGTGACGAGCACGACGGGAGCAACGGCGAGCAGCAGGCGGTTGCGGCTCGGCCACGCGCCGCCGGCCACATCGGCCCCCGCGATCAGCACAGCGAGCAGCACCGCGAGCATCGTCCACAGGTGATAGCGCAACTCGCATGCAACGCTCGCGGGAAGATAGCCCAAGCCGTAGAGCAATCCCGACAGCGCCAGCGGGATGACCAGCCGCCGCGACGGCAGGCCGGGCGCGACGACGAGCAGGCCAACCGCCAGCGCCATCCACCAGGCCGGCCAGCCGAGCGGGGTGTGCGCCGACCAGCGCGCGGCGCGGTCGAACCAGGTCAGCAGCGGATTGGGCGTGAGGTGGAATCCCCAGTCATTGGGCGGCATCTGGTCGCGGACCGGGCGTTCGACCTCGTCATGGACGAGGAAGCGGATGTTGATGTTGAAATGCGCCAGGCGGTGTTCGGCATAAGCGATCGGATGCGCCAGCACCGCGCCTAACCAGTGGCGATAGGGGCTCTCGCCGCTCTGCTTGAAGACGTCGTCCATCGCATCGAACCCGAGCGGACAGGGATCGGCGACCCACCAGCTATACGAGTCCCAACGCTCGGGCTTGTAGCAACGACGATTGACCGCGACCGGATTGTCGACATCGTCATCCGCGGGAAAGGCGTCGACCCCGCTGAACCGGGTGATGCCGCCAAGGTCGAAGATCACCAGCGACAGGCCGACCCCGCTCGGCTTGGCGCCGACCGCGCGGTTGGCGAGCGGCAGCGCCGCCGCGATGACCGCCGCGCAGATCAGCAATGCGGCGCCGAACCTGACCCGTGTCGCCCGCCAACTTGCCGGCAGCAGCGCGATCGCCAGCGGCAGGCAGGCGGGAAGCGCATTGAAGCGGAGCGTCGCCGCGCAGACGATCAGCGCCAGCGCGGCGATCCGCGCGACGGGTCGCCCGCGCGTCGGGATCGCGACCAGGATCGCGCTCGCCGCGAGCAACAGCGCGGCCATCAAACTATCCTTGATGATCTCCGCCGTCAGTACGACCGAAAGCGGCAGCGCCGAGACGATCGCCAGGGCAATGCCGAGCCGCCGCCGGCCCGCGCGCACCGCCCAGGCGACCAGCCCGGCGAACGCCGCCCAGTAAAGCCCGAGCTGGATCGCCAGCATCGGCGCCGGCCCATGCGCGATCGGCAATAGCTGCCGCCATAGCCATTCCATCGCCGGCGGGTGCCAATCGTCGAAATCGCCGCTCAGCGCCTGGCCATATTGGCGGATCGAATCCCAGGTCATCAGCCCGGGTGCATAAGCATAGGCCTGGCAGGCGCAGACGAGCGCCATCGCCAGTAGCAAGGCGATGGTCAGTCGGCGGTTGGTCCAGCGAAATGGCACCTTATGGCTGTGCGCCAATCACCGGTATCCGCGCAAGCGCGGTCGCCGTCGCGGTCAGTTGCGGAAGCTCGGGTCGATCCGATCCAGCTTCCTGAGCAGCGCCGGCCAGGCGAGCCGTTCGGCCGCCATTGCCATGCCGGCCGGCGGGGTCTGGCCGGCGACTTTTTCCTCGGTGCCCTGGGGCGGGTTGGAGAGATGGTCGTAGCCGGCCGACAGCATCATCACCTGCGCCTGGCACGCGCGTTCGAGGAAATAGAGCCTGAGGAAGCAGTCGCCGACGGTCTTGCCGACCGCGAGGGTGCCATGGTTGCGCAGGATCATCGCATGCTTGTCGCCCAGATCCTGCACCAGCCGCTCGCGCTCGTCGAGGTCGGTCGCGATGCCTTCATAATCATGGTACGCGACATTGTGCTTGGCGATCATCGCCGTCTGGGTATGCGGCAACAGGCCGAATTCCATCGCCGACACCGCCTGGCCATGCGGCGTGTGGAGATGCATCACCGCGGCGGCATCGTCGCGCGCCATGTGGATCGCCGAATGGATGGTGAAGCCGGCCGGGTTGACCGGATGCTCGGACTTGCCGACCGGATTGCCCTCGACGTCGATCTTGACCAGGCTCGAGGCGGTGATCTCCTCGAACATCATGTCATAGGGGTTGATCAGGAAATGATGTTCCGGCCCCGGCACGCGCGCCGAGAGATGCGTGAAGATGAGGTCGTCCCAGCCATAAAGCGCCACCAGCCGATAGGCCGCGGCGAGATCGACCCGCGCTTCCCATTCGCCCGGGGCCATATGGGTGTCCTCGACCTGTGCCAGCGTCGCCATGTCAGCCTCTCCGATTCCGTTCGGCCGAACCTAACCCGCCGAGCGCAATCGAACAATGGGTATGGTGTACGCAAGGATTGATCATCGGATGATGCGCCGCGCCTCTCGAAGCTGTAACATTTGCCCGGCAAGCAGCCGGCGACAGCGGGAGAAGCGACATGGCGGGACGGCGAATGATCGGGGCGGCGCTGCTCGTCCTGGGGCTGGGACTTGGCGCGGCGGCGGCACCGGCGCGACCGCCGGCCGACACGCTGACGGTCGACCGCGTCGTCGTGATGATGCGCCACGGCGTCCGCCCGCCGACCAAGAATCCAGCCATGCCCGCCAGATACGCCGCCGACGCCTGGCCCGGCTGGTCGGTCAATCCGGGCTGGCTGACGCAGCATGGCGCGCAGGCCGTCGCCGCGCTGGGCGCCGCCGACCGTGCCTTCTACGCGCGCGCCGGACTGTTCGCGCGCGGCTGCCCCGACGCCGCGATCATCGCCGACAGCGACCAACGGACGATCGCCACTGCCCAGGCCTATGCCGGCACGCTGGCGCCGGGCTGCACACTGGCGATCGACCACCAGCCGCAGGATGCGAACGACCCGCGCTTCTCGGCGATCGAGCAAGGCCTGGGCACGATCGACGCGCCCGCCGCCAATGCCGCGATGGCCAGGGCGATCGGACCGGGTGGGATCGCCGCGGTCGAGGCGCGAATGCGGCCGCTGCTCAACCGGCTCGACACGATCCTGTGCGCCAGGAAACCGGTCTGCGGCGTGGGCGCGGAAAAGACCGCGATCGCACCCGCCGCAGCGAACAAGCGCCCCGATTTGACCGGCGCGCTCGACCGCGCCTCGACCGCGGCGCAGATCCTGTTGCTCGAATATGCCGACGGCAGGCCGATGAACCAGGTTGGCTGGGGTCGCGCGACAGCAGCCGACGTCACTGCCTTGTCCGAATTCCACGCGCTCGAATTCGCCATCCTGGCGCGACCCAAGCCGATCGCCACCGCCAATATGGCCGGGCTGACCCCGCCGATCCTGCGCGCGATGGCGGGCCAAGGCCCGAAGCTGCTGATGATTTCGGGCCACGACACCAATGTCGCCAATCTCGGCGGGATGCTGGGCGTGCATTGGCGCGTGCCCGGCTTCGCGGCCGACGATCCCGCGCCGGGCGGGGCGGTGATCCTCGAGCGGCTGAAGGACGGCGCCGGGAACGCCTTTGTCCGCGCTTATTACCGCGCCCAGACGCTCGACCAGCTCCGTGGCGGCACGGCGCCGGGCTATCGCCAAGTGTTGCCGATCGCGGGCTGCAAGGCGCGCGGTGTCGCGGGCCTGTGCACGCTGGCGCAATTCCAGACGGTGATGGCAGGAAGGTGATTGGATAGTGGGGAGCTTCTGTTGCCCGGTGCTCCCCGTACCGCTGGATTCCGCTTCTGTTGCCCGGTGCGGTCCAACCGCGCATTTTAGAATAACCTTAAGCCGTTAGGCCTTGGGGTTACGCCGCAATAGCGAGTGCTTCGTTATCGTTGGCACTTGTGTAATGAGCCGTCACAGTGGCCCGTTCTGAGCGAACGTCGGCGCTTTTCAACACACGTCGATCCTGGTTCGGCCCCGTCAGAAACGGTGTCCAGATCCACCACCATTTCTGGTGGAGCCGCCGGGTACTGCCCCCGGGTCCGCTGCGTCTATTGCACGCCATCATTTATCGCCATAGCCGGCGAGCCGGCACGTCCAATATAGGCACTGTACGCTTAAAGGAAAGTGGTGCTCGCTATCCGCTCGGGCGGATGATCGACACTGGCCGCCTCCACCGACACCACAACGACCAAAAAACACGCTTTTTCGCGGGTCTTGGGCATTGTTCGCCTTTCGGTCGCCACATTATCGGGTAATAAGGTTACCTATTATGTTGACGCAGCGTTCCCGTTACGCGCTTCGCGCGATGCTTTATCTGGCCGAAGCGCCCGCAGGCGGCCCCCCGATCCCGATGAACCGGATCGCCGAGCATGCCAATGTGCCGCGCAAATTCCTCGAACTGATCCTGGCCGATCTGCGCGAGGCGGGATTCCTCCACAGCCATCGCGGCAAGACCGGCGGTTACTGCCTGTCGCGCCCGACCCATCTGATCTCGCTGGGTGAGATCATCCGGGTGATCGAGGGGCCGCTCGCGCTGGTCCCCTGCGTCAGCCGCACCGCCTATCGCCGCTGCACCGATTGCAAGAGCGAGTCGGCCTGCGCGATCCGCCAGGCCATGGCGCGCGTCCGCGACGAAACCGCGCGCATCCTCGACGGCACCAGCCTGGCCGATGCGGTCAGCGAGGATCTGGCGGCGGCGTAAGTCCTGATTCCTCCCTGTCCCTGGAAGGCAGGGGTCAGGGTTGGGTGGCTCTCGGTAACGCTGCCAAGACGACGCTGGATATTTCCACGCGGCCCCTTCCCTGCGACCGGCCCGAGGAAAGGCGGTAGCACCCTCCAATCCACCCACCCCTCGCTTGACTAGCGAGGGGTTGGGGATCGGCCGGGATGGAAGCTTACGCCCCCTTGCGCGCGCGCAGCTCGTCGCGGATTTCGCGCAGCAGCACGACATCGGCGGGATCCGCCGCGGCGGCTTCCTCCGGCTTGGGCACGACGCGGTTCACCGCGCGGACCATCATGAAGATGACGAACGCGACGATCAGGAAATTGACCGCGGCGGTAATGAACTCGCCATAGCCCAACAAGGCGACACCGGCCTTCTTGAGCGCGGCGTAATCGGTCGATCCGGCCAGCGCCGGCGGCACCTTTTCGGGCGACAGGACGATGAAATAGCTCGAGAAATCGAGCCCCCCGAACACCTTGCCGATCAATGGCATGATGATGTCGTCGGTCAACGAGGTGACGATCTTGCCGAACGCCGCGCCGATGATCACCGCGACCGCGAGGTCGAGGACGTTACCGCGGGCAATGAACGCCTTGAATTCCTTGAACATGATCAAGCCTTTCGCTGTGTCAGCGCGGCACAGACTAGGGCCGGTTCGCGGCGATGCAAGGGGTGGCCCGCCGCACCCGCGCAACCGAATCCGCTTCACGACGGCGCAGGGCGTCACTACATTGCCGCCACGCAAGGGCACTGGAGGATATCTCGATGAAGTTTCGTGCGATGATCGTGCTGGCCGCCATGGCGATGCTGTCGGCTTGCGGGATCAACTCCGTCCCCACCGCCGAGGAAAATGCCAAGGCGCGTTGGGCCGATGTCCAGGCCGCCTATCAGCGCCGCGCCGATACCATTCCCAACGTCGTCGCGTCGGTGAAGGGCAGCGCCGCGTCCGAAGGCAAGATCCTGACCGACGTGATCAACGCGCGCGCCAATGCCACGCGCGTCCAGGTCAACGCCACCGACCTGACCGATCCGGCCAAGATCGCGAGCTTCCAGGCCGCACAGAACCAATTGGGCTCCTCGCTCGGGCGGCTGCTGGCGACGGTCGAGGCCTATCCCGATCTCAAGAGCCAGGAGAATTTCCGCTCGCTGATCACCGAGATCGAGGGCAGCAACAACCGCATCACGATCGCGATCCGCGATTACAACACCGCGGTCCAGGCGTATAACACGCGGATCCGCACCTTCCCCGACGCGGTCGGCGCCAAGATCTTCTACGGCGCCAAGCCGATGGTCCCGTTCCAGGCGCAAGCTGGCGCCGAGGCCAACCCGACGGTCGATTTCGGCAACACGAACTGACCGACGTGATCAGGGTGCTGAGCCCCCTTTTGCTCACGCTGGCCGCGTGCGGCCAGCCGGCGACGAGCGCACCGACCGTGGCGGCGGCGCCGGGATATGATTTCCCGGCGCTGACCGGACGAGTGGTCGACCGCGCCGACATCCTGCCGGCCACCGACAAGGCCAGGATCGTCGCCAAAGCGGAAGCGCTCGACCGGGCGACCGGGCACCAGCTTGTCGTCGTGACCGTTCCAAGCCTGGGCGGGCATGCGATCGAGGATTATTCGCTGGCGCTCGGCAATAGCTGGGGAATCGGTCGCAAGCGCGCCGATGACGGCGTGCTGCTGGTGGTCGCGCCGACCGAACGCAAGGTGCGGATCGAGGTCGGCAAGGGGCTGGAAGCCACGCTGACCAATGCCGAGGCGCAGCGGATCATCGACACCGACATCCTGCCGGCGTTCCGCTCGGGCGATTTCGCTGGTGGGATCGACGGCGGCGTCGATGGCGTGATCCGCGATGTCGGACCGATTGGAGGTGGCGCATGAAGGCGCTCCGTGCCCTGTTGCTGATCCTCGTGCTGCTGGTCGTGCCCCAGCTCGCCTCGGCGCAGACCTTTCCGCCGCTGTCGGGCCGCGTGGTCGACGCCGCCAACCTGCTCAGCCCTGCGCAGAAGCAGCAGCTCGAGGCGCTGTCGACCGATGTCGGCACTGTCGCGCAACGGCAGTTCGTCGTCGCGACGATCCCCGATCTGCAGGGCTATCCGATCGAGGATTACGGCTACAAGCTCGGCCGCGCCTGGGCGATCGGGCAAAAGGACGCCAATAACGGCATCATCCTGATCGTCGCGCCCAACGAGCGGAAGGTCCGGATCGAGGTCGGCTACGGGCTCGAGCCGATCATGACCGATGCCTTGTCGCAATCGATCATCGACGAACATATCCTGCCCAAATTCCGCAGCGGCGACATGCCCGGCGGCATCGTCGCGGGCGCGCAGGCGATCGCCGCGCAGATGAAGGCGCCGCCCGAAGCCGCCGAGGCGCGGGTCAAGGCAGCGGCCGCGGTACCGCGGGCGGCACGCTCGTCGGGCTCGTCGTCCGACGGGTTCATCGCGATCTTCTGGATCATCATCGTGCTGTTCATCGTGCTGCCGATCATCTTCCGCGGCGCCCGCGGCCAGAAATATCGCGGCGGGCGCGGGCCGGTGGTGCTGTGGGGGCCCGGCCTCGGCGGCGGCTGGGGCAGCGGCGGCGGGTCGTCGAGCGGCTGGAGCAGCGGCGGCAGCGACTGGGGCGGCGGTGGCGGCGGCTTTTCGGGCGGCGGCGGATCGTTCGGCGGCGGCGGCGCATCGGGGGGCTGGTGATGCGCGGACCGGTCCTGACCCCGGCCGAACGCGAGCAGGTGACCAACGCGGTCACCGCCGCCGAAGCCGGCACCGATGCCGAGATCGTCACGATCGTGGCGCCGCGATCGGACCCCTATCACGATATCGGGCTCAACCTGGGCATCGTCGCGATGCTGCTGGTCGCGGGGATCGCCGCGCTCAACCCGATGGCGATCGAGGACAAGATCGCCTGGTTCCAGAATGGCTGGCAAGGCGGGATCAACCTGGGCCGGTCGTTCTTCGCGCTGATGCTGGTCGAAGCGGCCGTGTTCCTGCTGGTGCGGCTGGCGCTCTATTGGCCGCCGCTGCGGCTGGCCTTGACGCCCAAAGCGGTGCGGTCGCGCCGGGTGCGCCGCCGCGCGATCCAGTATTTCAAGGTCGGCGCCGAGCGCCGCACCGCCGCGCGGATCGGCGTGCTGCTCTATCTCTCGCTCGACGAACGGCTGGCCGAAATCGTCGCCGACGCAGCCATTCATGCCAAGGTCCCGCCCGAACGCTGGGGCGGGGCGATGACCGCGCTGATCGACCGCGTCCGCGCCGGGCATCCGGGCGACGGCATGGCCGCCGCGGTGACCGCGATCGGCACGATCGTCGCCGAACATTTCCCCAAGACCGAAAGCGACGTGAACGAGCTGCCCGACCGGCTGATCGAACTGTGAGCGTCACCGACGCGGAGCTGCCCGAGGAGACCGTCTGGAGGGGCCGGTTCCTCGAGATGAAGAAGCGCGGTCGCTGGGAATATGTCGGGCGGGTCGGCGGGGTTCAGGCGGCGGTGATCATCGCGATCGACGACGGGCATATATTGCTGGTCGAGCAATATCGCGTGCCGCTGGGGCGGCCGTGCCTCGAGCTCCCGGCTGGGCTGGTCGGCGACGAGACCGAAGGCGAGACCGCCGAGGTTTCCGCCGCGCGCGAGCTGGAGGAAGAGACCGGCTATCGCCCCGCCACATGCTCCTCGCTGGGGAGCTTCTACTCCTCTCCCGGCATGGTCGGCGAATGTTTCACGCTGGTTCGCGCCGAGGGGCTGACGCGAGTGAGCGAAGGCGGCGGGACGGCGGACGAGAACATCATTGTCCATCGCGTCCCGCTGGCGACGGTCGCCGACTTCATCGCCGAGCGCCGCGCCGCGGGCATTGCGATCGACGTCAAGCTGATGATGTTGCTCGGGGCGTCGCTGCTGTCGGTTTAGACAGCCGCTCCGCTATCTTCATCGCCTCCCCGGCGTGGAACTCGGTTCTACCGAATCAGCCCTTCGCAGGCTTCGGCTTGGCCACCGCCTTCTTCGCGGGCGCGCGGCGCTTGGGGGCGGCAAACGTCGCGCTGTCCCAATAGCCGCGCTGGAGCGCGATGCGGCCGTCGATCACATGGAAGAAACCGCAGCCCAGCCGGTCCTTGGGATCCTTCCATTCGAGGATCGCCCATTCCCCGTCCTCGAACAGATTGACCGGCACGCATTCCATCGACGCGGCCGCGAACTCCTTCACGAACATCGCATGGATCGCGTCGCGGCCCTTGACCGGCTGCAAGGCGACCTGATGGTTGGTGGCGTCGTCATGATAGAGCGCGGCGAGCGCATCGGCATCGGCGGCGTTGAACGCCGCGATCCAGCGCCGCACCACGCCCCGCGGCGTAGCAACGGGAATGCTCATCGGAAGTTGTCGGCGTAGCTCTGGAGTTTGAGCGTGCGGCTCGGCGTCGGCACGACGTGGAACGCGAGCCCGACCTTTTCGGCATAGGCCTGCGCGGCCTCGGCGGTGGCGAAGCCCAGCCGTACCTGCTCGCGCGTGTCGCCCGATCCGGCCCAACCGGTGAGCGGGTCGGGGCGCTTGGCCTCAGCGGGTTCGAATTCGAGAATCCAGCGATCGGTCCGGTAACGGCCGGACTGCATCGCATTCTTGGGACGCTGATAGATACGAGCAATAGGCATAGGCCGATTCCCTTATCCTGACTTTCCGAACCTTGCATCGGCTTTTTTGGTCCGCAGTGTCGGGTTTGCGGCGGCCGGATCGTCGGGCCAGGGATGTTTGGGGTAGCGACCGCGCATTTCCTTGGCGACCGCGGCCCAACTTCCCGCCCAGAAACCGGGCAAGTCGCGCGTCGTCTGGATCGGGCGCCCGGCGGGCGAGGTCAGGCTGAGCACCAGTGGCAAGCCATTGGCGACGGTGGGATGCGTCTCCAGCCCGAACAGGGCCTGTGGGCGGAGCTCGACCGTAGGGCCTGCCTCGGCGGCATAGTCGATCGCGTGGCTCGACCCCGCCGGCGTTTCGAGCCGTGCCGGCGCGACGCGATCGAGCGCGCGCATCGCATCCCAGCCGGCGAGGTTGCGTAGCGCGTCGGCGAGGTCGGCATCGGAGAGTTGCGACAAGCGGCGTTTGCCGTCGAGCAATGCGGCGAGCCAGTCGTCGAGACGGTCGCTCAGCGTGGCGTCGTCGAACGCCCCGTCCCAGCCTTGGGCAACCGCGAAGGCGGCGCGGTCGCGCAACGCGGTCGATGCCTCGCCCCAGGGCAGCAGCGACAGGCCGTGCTCACGGACGCCCTCGACCAGCGCGGCGGCGATCGCGACAGGATCAGCGTTCGAATCGGGCCCGCGCGACAGCGCGATCGCGCCGAGTCGCCGTTCGCGCACCGCCTCGACGCCGCCGGTGGCGGGGTCGAAGGCGAAGGCACGGCGGAGCTCGATATGGTCGGCGAACAGCGCTTCGACCGTCGCCTGGTCGATTGCCGCGGCCGACAGGATGCGCGCGCCGGCGGCGATGCCCTGCGTCTCGGCGACGGCGAGCCATTGCGCGGTGGCGAGCGGGTCGACGGGGTCGAGCTTGAACCCGCGCCCGCCGACCGAGGCCCAGCGTTCGCCGCTGGCGTCGCGGCGGCGGGAAAGGCGATCGGGAAAGGCCAGGGCAATGGCGATCGCAGTCTCTTCTCCCCTCCCGTTTACGGGAGGGGCTGGGGGAGGGCGTGTGCCTTGGGCAACGTGATCTTTGACAGGCCCTCCCCTAGCCCCTCCCGCAAGCGGGACGGGAATATTGGCCCACCGCTCGGCCAGCCGCCGCGCGCTATCGGCCCGTCGCCCGCGTTCGGTGCGGAACCTCCGGGCGCGAGTTTCGAGATCAGTCCCCGGCCCGCCCAACCCGCGCTCGCCGAGCAGCACCGCGACCTCCGCCGCCTCCTTCGCCAGCCCCCTCGCCCCCGCGCGCACCAGCATAGGCGCGAGCCGTGGCGGCATCGGCAGTTTCGCGATCGCGCGACCATGCGCGGTCGGCCGGCCGTCG
>DASVNU010000404.1:0-5579 GCA_036383655.1 Sphingomonas sp.
CCGACCTGTTGAGCCATGACAGCGCGACGCTGACGCTCGACCGCTGGTGCGCGCGCCATCATCTCGCCGATGGTGCCAAGATCGTCGCGGATCGGGTCCGCGGCCAGGACAAGCCGCCGCCCGCCGCAGTCCGCCAACAGCTGCACGTCGGGCCCGACCAGTCGATCGCCTATCGCCGAGTGCGATTGCGCTGCGGCGAGCATGTTCTGTCCGAGGCCGACAATTGGTACGTGCCGTCGCGCCTCACGCCCGACATGAATCGGACGCTCGAAACCAGCGATTCGGCATTCGGCCGCGTCGTTCAGCCGCTTCGGTTCCAGCGCCACACCGTCTCGGCCAGGCTCCTCTGGTCGCCGCTGCCGGAGGGTTGGGATGATGCCGGCGCAGCCTTACCGCGCGAAAATCCGGGCGCCACTCTGCCGATTCCCGACCAGGTGATCGAACATCAGGCCCTGCTGACTAGCGCCGACGGCGAGCCGTTCAGCTACGTGATCGAGACCTATACCGGCGCGGTGCTCGACTTCCCGCCACCATCCAGCCCATCCTGACGCGGGAGAATCATGAACGGGTAGCGCCGGCAGGTAGCGCTGCGAACCAAAGTCGACACAATTCCAACTTCTTTCGCTCGTTTTGATGGCGTACCGATCCTTCCGCGCAAGCCGAGTCCGCATCGATGGGGAGAGCGACTTGAGACACGTGACGATCGCCTTTGCCCTGACGCTCGCGGCGAGCAGCGCTCCGGCAGTCGCGCAAACCAACCCTGACGCGCCGCCATCGACCGAGCCCGCTCCGCCGCCACAGCGCGATGACATATTGGTCACGGGCAGACGAGTCGCCGGGAGCGTCATCAGCTCGGTGCCGCCGGTCGCGGTGCTCGACAGCGCGGCGCTCAGGTCGCTGGGCGTGACCAGCATGGCCGATGTGATGAAGCGGCTGCAGGGAGCGTCGACCTCGGCCAGCGGTGGCGAGCCGGCGATCCTCCTCAACGGCCGACGCGTGTCGGGATTCGAAGATTTGCAGAGCCTGCCGCCCGAGGCGATCGACCGCGTCGAGATCCTGCCCGAACAGGAAGCCGCGCGGTTCGGCTTTCCGCCGACGATGCGGGTGATGAACTTCATCACCAAGAGGCATTTCCGGTCGCTGACCCTGCAGCAGCTGGCGGGCAGTACCACCGAGGGCGGCGGCGCGACCGACTATACCGAGCTCAACGCGACCCGGATCGAAGGACCGCGCCGCACCTCGCTCGGCCTGTCCTATTTCCGGCAAAACCCGCTCCTGCAAAGCCAGCGCGACATCCGTCCCGATCCCGACGCGCTGTTCGCGATTCCCGGCAATGTCGCAGGGGTCGACGGCGGCAGCATCGACCCCGCGCTCGACGCTCTGGCTGGTCGGCCGGTGACGGTCGCCGGGATTCCGCAAGACCCCGCCGCGCGCCGATCGCTGTCGAGCTATGTCGGGTCGCCGCGCGCCGTCACCGATCTCGGCCCGTTCAGAACCTTGCAGGCGAGCACCGACACGCTCCGTCTCGACGGCACCCTGGCTTCCCCGATCGGCAAGAAGCTCGATGGCTCGCTGAACCTTTCGTTGCAGGCCGATCGCAACACCAGCCTGAACGGTCTCGCCGCCGGCATCTTGCGCGTTCCCGGCGGCTCGAACGACTTGCCCTTCACCGACCCCACGCTCGTCTATCGCTATTTTCCGGGGATCGTCCTGCGTCAGCAGAACACCTCGCTGGCGGCGCATGCCGGGGTGACGCTTCAGGGCGGGCTCAAGCGCTGGGCGTGGAGCTTCACCTCGGCCTATGATCGCGGCGAGGGCCAGACGCGATCCGGCAGCGGGATCGCGCTCGACGCTCTCCAGGCCGGTGTCGACGCCGGTGGCGATCCATTGGCGGCGCTCGATCCGGCGAGCCCCGCTCGGCGGATCGTCGCCCGCAGCCGCACCAGCACCGATACGGTATCGACCAAGGCAGTCGCCAACGGCCCGCTCGTCCACCTGCCCGCCGGCGATGCCCAGCTCACCGTGTCGGCGGACTATTCGCGATCGTCGAGCAACGTGCGTGGCGACGATGCCACCACCGATATCGGCGCGGTGTCGCGCTCGATCGCCGGGATCAGCGTCAATGCCAGCCTCCCGATCGCCTCGGCCAGCCAGGGCGTGCTGCCGTTCCTGGGCCAGTTGTCGCTGAGCGGCACGCTCGGCCTGTCGGACGTGTCGAAATACGGCAGGCTGCTCAATTCGAACCTGGGCCTGACTTGGTCACCCGCTCGCCCGGTTCAATTGTCGGCGTCGATCACCGAGACGCGCACCGCGCCCGACATCACCCAGCTGACCAATCCACTGCTGACCGCGCCCAACACGCCGTTCTTCGATTTCACCACCGGATCGACCGTATCGGTCACCTCGTTGCTTGGCGGCAACCCCAATCTGGCGCCCGAGCGGCGGCGGGCGATGTCGCTGGGAGTGGCGCTGCAACCGATCAAGGACAAGGAGTTCCGGCTCACGCTCGATTATGTCGACACCCAGATCGACAACCAGGCGGGAACATTGGGCAGCGTCACGCCGGCGTTCCAGGCGGCGTTTCCCGACCTGTTCGCGCGCGACGCGGCAGGGCGGCTGGTCAGCGTCGACCTGCGCCCGGTCAACCTTGCCCGCGAGCGCGAACGCAAGCTGCGCGCGACCGTCAGCCTGCAGACTGCCCTGGGTCCGGCGCCCGCCGCGGCACCGCCGCCGGCCAAGGATGCGCCGCCGCCGCGGCCGCCCAAGGAGCGGCCGTCGATCTACGTCAATTTCACGACCAATTTCCGCTTCGACGATCGCTTGACCCTGCGCGACGGATTGCCGGCGCTCGACCTGCTCGACGGCGCGACGATCAACGGCACCGGCGGGCGACCGCGCTGGGACGTGGATGGCACGATCGCCGGGAGCTATGGGCCGGTCAATCTGGGCGTCTACGGTCGGCTCCAGGGGCCGACCCGGATCAAAAGCGATCTCGCCTCCTCGGACCTCAGGTTTTCGGGGCGAACCTGGCTGGTCCTCTACAGCTTCGTCGATATCGACAAGGTCCTCCACCGACCCTGGAGCAAGCGATTGTCGGTGCAGTTCACCGTGGAGAATCTGCTCAACGATCGCATCGACGTGCGCGACCGCAACGGCGCGACGCCCAATCGCTTTCAGGCAGCGTATCTCGATCCGCTCGGACGATCGATCAGGCTGGGGCTGCGCAAGTTGTTTTGACGGCGAAGGCCTGACGATGCCGCCCGACCATGGATGCGATCATGCCCTCCATGACCCGATTTTCCGTCCTGGCGCCGCGCGAGGGACGAAACCGGGCCGGGACCTTTTCGAGCCCCGACCTGGCCGCACCCATCGGCAGCGCGCGCTCCTCGGTGAGTCCGCTATCTGCGCCGATCCAGTCCGCTGGGAAATTCAGGACAACAACCGAGCGGAAACTACCGAGTCCGTTAACTCACTGAGTTCGTAGTTAAGAATTACAGCGAGCGCCCGCCCGGCCAATGCACGCCGAGCGATCACCCCGGAAAACCGCCCCACCCACATCGGTATCCCGCCGCCCGCACCGGCGGATTTTGGCCGATGATCGACCGTCCGCGCTCAAGAATCAGAAACAAAAAAAGCTAAATCCAACGGTTCGCACGGAATATCGATCCGATCCATGCGCCAATTAAATCCAATCATGATCGAAATATTCGATATGACATCTTGACGGAATACTTGTAATTGTTCGGCCGGACGGTCATTTTGGCTGTTCAATCCGGGCTCGCGGGAATGATGGTAGAGGCAGGCGCCGTTGGCCCCGCGCTCCGTTCGTTTTTCCGCCAGACCGAAACCGCAATCTCAAGTCGATTGAGACGGCCCCATGCCGCGCGCGGCATGGCGAGTGCCGGTGCGGGAAGCGAAAGCAGGTGGACAGTGCGTCAAGACCGGCCAGCACCCAGCGCGAGCGCGGTCGATCGTGCCTGCGACCCACCCGGGCGCGCTCCGAGCGATGGCGGACCGCACGACCGCCGAAGCCGGGCGTTCGCGTCGGAGGCCGAGCTTCTGGGTCAAACCCTGGCGCGGCAGTTCAGGGCCTATGGCGCCGATCTGAAGCGCAGCCTGTTTCAGCTGATCACCACCGCGGCGCCGTTCATCGCCTTGCTCGTCCTCATGGTCGCGACCTCGCACGGCCGCTATTGGCTGACATTGTTGCTGGCGATCCCGACCGCCGGGCTGCTCGTCCGTCTCTTCATCATCCAGCACGATTGCGGCCACGGCTCGTTCTTCAAATCGCGCGCCGCCAATGACGTCCTCGGCAGCGTGCTCGGCGTCCTGACCCTCACCCCTTATGGCCATTGGAAACGCGGTCATGCGGCGCACCATGCCTCCACCGGCAATCTCGATCGTCGCGGCCGGGGCGATGTCGCGACGCTGACGGTCGCCGAATATCAAGGGCTGGGCCCGCTCAAAAAGCTCGGCTACCGGCTCTATCGCAATCCCTTGGTGATGGTGCTGCTGGGCGCGCCGATCAATTTCATCGTGCTGCAGCGATTGCCGACCGGGCAGGCGTTTCGCGACCCCGACGCCCGCCGCAGCATCCTGTCGCTCAACCTCGCCCTGGTCATGGCGTTCGGCTTGCCGATGCTGGCGATCGGCATCGTCCCCGTCCTCGCGACCTATCTGCCGGTGATGATCATCGCGGCCTGGATCGGCAATTGGCTGTTCTATGTCCAGCACCAGTTCGAGGACGCTTATTGGGAACAGGATCGCGACTGGAATTTCCACGGCGCCGCGCTCAGCGGCAGCTCCTATTTCAAGCTTCCACCTATCCTGCAATGGTTTAGCGGCAATATCGGTCTCCACCACGTCCATCATCTGTGCAGCCGCGTTCCCAATTATCGGCTCCAGGCCTGCCTCGACACCGCACCCGAGCTGCACCGCTTCACCCAGCGGATATCGCTGCGCGACAGCCTTGGATGCTGGCGGCTGGCGCTGTGGGACGAGCAGCGCCGCCTGTTGGTGCGATTTCGTGACGTGAAGGCTTGACGCGCGGCGGATGCCGGGACGAGCCCGGCATGACGACCGATGCTGAGCAATTACCCCAATTCTTCGAATTTCAGATCATGGCGCCGCCGCCGGCAACCTGCTAGCGCTTCGCCATGCCGCTCACCGCCGCTGCGTCCGCCCGAGAGATACTGGTCCGCCTGCACGACGTGATGGCGGCGCGATCGTCCGCGCAGGCGAAGCTCGACGCGGTCGCGCGGATCATCGGCGAGGCGCTGGATAGCGAAGTCTGCTCGATCTATCTGCTGCGCGAAGGGCTGCTCGAACTCTATGCCACGCGCGGTCTCGACCAGGCGGCGGTGCACGTCACCAAGCTGGCACCGGGCGAGGGCCTGGTCGGCACGATCGCCAAGAATGTCGAGACGCTGAACCTGGACGAGGCGGCGGCGCATCCCGATTTCGCCTATCGTCCGGAAACCGGCGAGGACGAATTCCACTCGTTCGCCGGCGTGCCGATCATCCGCCGCGAACAGGCGGTCGGGGTGCTGGCAGTGCAGCATGCAGAGCCGCGCAAGTAC
>DASVNU010000405.1:0-1795 GCA_036383655.1 Sphingomonas sp.
CCCTCGTTCCGATATTCATAGGGGATGACGTAATAGACCTCGCCGTCCTTCAGATTGTCGGGATTGCGCGACCAGGCGAGGTCGCTCGAATAGCTCGCGACGGGATCGGCCAGCGCGATCCCGGCGGCGTCGAGCCCGCCCGGTTCGCTGCGTTCGAGCGCGTTCCATTTGGCGACCGCGGGGAAGGTCGGGAAACGCAGGATGACCAGCCCGTCCCACACCGCCGGCTGGCGGTACCAGCTGTAGAAGATGCGGAAATCGGCAATCTCTCCCCGCGCCTTCATCGCGCGCAGCCGCGGCGCGAGATTGGTCGCGAGATAGCGGCGGAACGCGACGCGATGCTCGAGGCTGGCGCGATAGCTGATGACCAGCGACTTGGGCCCGTCGTTGAGCTCCTCCTGCGCCGCCGCCGGTGCGGCGAGCGGCAGGAAGGCGAGAGCGACGAAGAGCGTTTTGAGAAGGAAGCGACCGAACATGCTCGTGACCCCTTTGATGGGAAAAGGCCGGCCCCGCGGGAGCCGGCCGAAGTGACGTCGAAAGTTACACGCGGATCGGGACGGGCGCCCCGCCCTTGCGCGGCCACAGCAGCAGGATCAGCACGAAGATCGACCCGGTGATCAGGGTCGACAGCGGCAGGCCGATGCCCAACGCCTCGGTCTCGGCGAGCCAGTCGCCCATCGCGGTGCCCGCGGTGCGCGCCACCGCGAGCGCGATCCAGTAGAACCAGAAGCGGTTGCCGCTGTCGCGCCGCCACGCGAACAAGGCGACGAGCAACAATGCGCCGAGGCTGAGCGAGGCGAACCCCTTGCCGATCAGCTTCGAGCAGACGTCGCCGATGAAGGTGCCGAACACGCCCGCGCTGAGCATCGCCAGCCAATAGGCCGTGCCGGTGGCGGGCATACCTTGCGCCTCGGCTTGAGCCTCGCGCCTGGTGTCGCCGCGCGACGAGAGCCAGGCGAATCCCGCCAGCAAGGCGGTCAGGATCGCGGCGAACAGCGGCCAGTAGATGATCTTCTTGAAATAATCGGCGATGTTGGTGGCGCCGGTCCGGATGATGATGATCACCAGCCAGTAAAAGGCTTCGCGCGGGCTATGATCGCGGCGCTCGACGAGGAATACCGCCGCCGCCAGCGCGGCCAGGATCGCGGTGCCGACGACGATGCCGAGCTTGAGCTCGTGCGCATAGAGGTCGCCCAGATTGGTGCCGAACAGGCTGGCGAAGGTGATCGCCGACCAATAACGCGCGTTGACCTTCGGAATATGCGCAAGCTGCATGGAAATCTCCTTGAGGGGAAAAAGGGCGCGATCCGATCAGCTCGGTTCGGCGCGGGTGAGCAGAGTGTCGGGCCAGCTCAGCGTGACGCGGAGGCCATGATCGGGCGCGTCGCCCAACACGATCGTGCCGCCGGTCGCCTCGACCAAATCGGCGACGATCGACAGGCCGAGGCCATGGCCCGTGCCGGTTTCGTCGAGCCGCACGCCGCGGCGCAGCACGCCATCGCGCTGGTCCTCCGCTATGCCGGGCCCGTCGTCGTCGACCGTGAAGTTCAGCCGCGCCGCGGCCTGTTCGGCATCGACGCGGACGACGCGGCGCGCATACCGCGCGGCATTGTCGAGCAGATTACCGAAAATCTCCGCGAAACTGTCGGCGTCGATGCCGATTTCCCAATCGCCGGGGATGTCCGAATCGAACACCAGGCTCATGCCGCGATCGGTGCGTTCGAGCACCGCGAACAGACCCTCGATCAGCACCGCGGGCCGCGTCGCGGCGACCCCCTCGCCGACACGGCTGGCC
>DASVNU010000406.1:0-5487 GCA_036383655.1 Sphingomonas sp.
TTTCGTGGCGGACGGGACAGGCGGGCACGTGTTCGCGGACACGCTCGAACAGCATAATGCCAATGTGCAGAAATGGTACGCGATCAGAAGGGCACGCGGGGAGATGTAAACTCCCTCTCCCCTTGTGGGAGAGGGGAGGGGCCCGCGCCGAAGGCGTGGGAAGGGTGAGGGGGACTCACAGGCGATATCGCTCGTGACTCCCCCTCACCCTTCCGGCGCTGCGCGCCTCCCTCCCTCTCCCACAAGGGGAGAGGGATTCTACCGCAACGCCGTCGCTGCCCGTGCCTTCGCCTCGACTTCCTCCGGCGTACCCACGCACACCCAACTCCCGCCGACACACAGCACCGGCTCGAACGCGAGCCATTCCGCCGCATTGGCTTCGCTCACCCCGCCAGTCGGACAGAATTTGCACTGATAGAAGGGCGCGGCGAGGCTCTTGAGCGCCTTCAGACCGCCATTGGATTCCGCCGGGAAGAATTTGAAATGCGTCAGTCCCAGATCGAGGCCGCGCATCAGATCAGCCGAATTGGCGATGCCCGGCAGATAGGGAACCCCGCTGGCGATGATCGGCTCGGCCAGGCGCTCGGTCAGGCCGGGCGAGACGATGAACTCGGCGCCCGCGTCCATTGCCTGCGCGAACTGGCTGGGGTTGATGACGGTGCCAGCGCCGACGATCGCGCCGGGCACCTTCTTCATCTCACGGATCGCATCGAGCGCGGCGGGCGTACGCATCGTCACTTCGAGTACGGCCAAGCCTCCCTTGACCAACGCCTCGGCCAGCGGTCGTGCGGTCGCGAGGTCCTCGATCACGATCACCGGGATGACCGGCGCCGCCAGCATGATGCGTTCAATCGGATTGGCGATCGGATTGACGGTATCGCTCACTTGGCATGCTCCTGGGCAAAGGCGGCCGCGGCGCCGTAGAGGCCGGGCTGAGGATGGGTGATCAATTTGACCGCAATGCCGGCCATCATCTGCTGGAAACGGCCCTTGGCGGTGAAGCGCTCGGAAAAGCCCGAGCGCGCGAAATGCTCTTTCAGCTTGAGGCCGAGACCGCCCGCGATGACGACGTCCTTCGCACCCTGGGTCAGTGCGAGGTCGCCGGCGAACGCCCCAAGCGCCAACACGAAGCGGTCGAGCGCGGCGATGGCGAGGCTGTCGGTGCCTTCGAACGCCAATGTCCAGATCGTCTTGTCGTCGAGATGGCGGATTGCCTTGCCCTCGATCTCGGCCAGCGTTTCGTAGATCGCGACGATCGCCGGGCCGGCGCAGATCCGCTCGGCCGAAACGCGCGTGAAGGTCCTGCGCAGCCGCTTGAGGATCGCATCCTCGAACCCGTCGAGCGGCGCGAAGTCGACATGCCCGCCCTCGGTCGACAGCACGTGATAGGTGCCGCCGGCATGGAGCACACCCGCGACGCCGAGCCCGGTGCCGGGGCCGCAGATCGAGGTCACGCCGTCGCGCGTCAGCGGCCGTTCGGGCCCGCAGATGTGCTGGAAATCTTCCTCGGGCAGCTGGGCCACCGCATGCGCGATCGCCCCGAAGTCGTTGACGATGACATAGGTGTCGGCGCCGAGCCGATCGGGGATCAGCGCGGGACGGATGATCCATGGATTGTTGGTCAGCTTGATCACCTCGCCGCCGACCGGCGAGGCGACCGCGATCGCCGCCGCCTTGGGCAGCGCGCGGCCGAGCTGGCGGCCGAAATCCTGCCACGCGGTCTGCAGCGAGGCGTGTTCCGCGGTCTTCTGGGTGGTTTCCGGGCCGAGCGAGACGACCTTGCCATCCGCCACGTCGGCGATGGCGAAGCGGGCGTGGGTGCCCCCGATATCGACTGCGACGACTTCCATTTGGTTCCTCAACCTCTCCCCAACCGTCATCCCAGCGAAAGCTGGGATCTCATGCCGTATCGGATACACGCTTGAGACCCCAGCTTTCGCTGGGGTGACGGTTCTTTATAATCCAGCGCCCGCGAAAATCGCGCTGGCACCCAGTTCCGCCTCATCCGCTGCACCACGAAACAGACCGAACAACTCCCGACCCATGCCATCGGCTGCCGGCGGACATTCGGCAAGATCGCGCGCATCCCATTCGACGGCGTCGACCAGCGCGTCGAGCGTGCCGGTCACCGCATCGAGCCGGACGATGTCGCCGTCACGCACCCGCCCGAGCGGACCGCCGCCCAACGCCTCGGGCGAGCAATGGATCGCCGCCGGCACCTTGCCCGACGCGCCCGACATGCGGCCATCGGTGACCAAGGCGACGCGAAAGCCCTTGTTCTGCAAGACTCCCAGCGGTGGCGTCAGCTTGTGCAACTCCGGCATGCCGTTGGCGCGCGGGCCCTGGAAGCGGACGACGACAACGACGTCGCGATCGAGCTCGCCGGCCTTGAACGCCGCCTGGACCTCCGACTGATCGTGGAACACGCGAGCGGGCGCCTCGATCACCCAGCGATCCTGGTCGACCGACGACACCTTGATGCAGGCGCGGCCGAGATTGCCGGTAAGGATGCGAAAACCGCCCTCGGTTGAAAAAGGGGTAGCGGCGGGGCGCAGGATCGTCTCGTCGCCGCTCGCGCCCGGATCTTCCCAGCGCAGGCCGTCGCCCTCGACCACCGGGCGCTTGCCGTAATCGGCGAAGTCGCCCGCGACGGTCAGGATATCGTCATGGAGCAGCCCGGCGCCAAGCAGTTCGCGGATGACGAACGGCATGCCGCCGGCATCCTCGAACCCGTTCACATCGGCCGATCCGTTGGGATAGACGCGCGCGACCAGCGGGACGGCGCGGCTCAATCCGTCGAAATCCTCCCAGTCGATCACGATCCCCGCCGCGCGTGCGATCGCGGGTAAGTGAATCAAATGGTTGGTCGAACCGCCCGTCGCTAGCAAGCCGACCGCCGCGTTGACGATCGCCTTCTCATCGACGCACCGGCCGAGCGGGCGGTAATCGTCGCCGTCCCAGCCGATCTCCGCGAGGCGGCGGACCGCGGCGCGGCTGAGTTCCTGGCGGAGTTTGGTGCCTGGATTGGCGAAGGCGGCGCCAGGCATGTGGAGCCCCATCACCTCCATCATCATCTGGTTGGTGTTGGCGGTGCCGTAGAAAGTGCAGGTGCCCTTCGAATGATAAGCACCGATCTCGGCGTCGAGCAGTTCTTCGCGACCGACCTTGCCTTCCGCGAATGCCTCGCGAACCGCCGCTTTGGTCTTGTTGGGAATGCCGGTGCGCATCGGGCCGCCAGGGATCAGAATCGTCGGTAAATGGCCGAAACGCAGCGAACCCATCAGCAGGCCCGGCACGATCTTGTCGCAAATGCCGAGCAGGGCGGCGCCCTCGAACAGCCCGTGGGTCAGCGCGATCGCGGTCGACAGCGCGATCGTGTCGCGGCTGAACAGCGACAGCTCCATGCCCGGATAGCCTTGCGTCACGCCGTCGCACATCGCCGGCACGCCGCCCGCGACCTGCGCGGTCGCGCCGACCTCACGCGCCCAGACCTTCATCTGCTCGGGGTAACGGTAATAGACCGCATGGGCCGACAGCATGTCGTTGTACGACGTGACGATGCCGATGTTCATCGCCGCGTTGGTCTTCATCGCGTCACGATCTTCCTCGGTCCCGGCATAACCGTGCGCGAGGTTGGCGCAGCCCAGAGTAGCGCGCGACCGTGAGCCTCGATCGCGCTCGCGCTCGATCAGGTCGAGATAGGCGCGTCGCGTTGGACGCGAGCGTTCGACGATGCGGTCGGTGACGGCGGATACTGCCGGGTTCATGGCCAAGGTCCGTTTGTCGGGCGCCAGTCGCGCCGGCGCTTTCTCAGACCCGTCCTAGACCAGCACCGTGGGAGGGCAAGCCCGAGACCCCCTGCACCGCGTGGAAATTCGTATGCGCGGGGAGGTTACGCAAGAATCAGGGTGCCCAGTGGATATCGACCGGCAATTCGGTATCCGCCAGCACGCGGCCGATTGGATAGGACGAGCTCGGCCCCTGACTGATCGCGTCCTCCAGCACCTTCTTCTTGGCGGCTCCGGTGACCGCGATCATCACCGACGCCGACGATACGATCGCCGCGCGGCTCAAGGTCACGCGCGCGACCGGCGCTTCGGGGGGGAGCGGATCGGGCATCACGCCGAGCATCCGGCGCTCCTTGGGGCCGTTGAGCGCTTCGTCGAAGTCGGGGCCGGGGAAGATCGACGCGGTATGGCCGTCGCCGCCGACGCCGAGCAGGCAGAGATCGAGCGGCCAGTGCAGATCCTGCATCAGCGCATCGGCCGAGCGGCCCGCCGCCTTATAGTCCGCTGTCGCCTGGGGAACGATCGGCATGACGCGCGCGCCCAGCGGCAGGAAGACCTTGCCGATCATGGTCACGTTGGACAGCGGGTCGCCCAGCGGAACGATGCGCTCGTCGCCCGGGATGATCGTGACGCGCTTCCACTCGACCTTGGCCTTGGCGAGCCGGGCATAGATCGGAATCGGCGTCTTGCCGCCGGGCAAGGCGATTACCGCGGCGCCGCGCGCCTCGATTGCGCTTTCGATGATGAAGTCGATATCGCCCGCGACGGCATCCGCCATCTCGTCGGTATCGTCATAATCCCACCATTCGATCTCGTCGCTCATAACCGCTCCACCTGGCCATTCCCGCGAACGTGCGGGATGCATGCCGGCCCTAGTCGCACGACCGCGCGTGCAGCAAGCCCCGCATTCCATCCCCGATCCAGGATTCGGCCGGTGATGGTCGTCCAGATGTGGGGTAACGGGCCGCCCGGTTTCCCGGACGGCCCCGTGTTATTCTATTGCTTCACCGTCACTTCGACTCGCCGCGCTTCGGCATTGCTCGAGCCGGTGACGGTCGTATCGGCCGGCTTTTCGAGCGCCACCGCGGCGGCGGGAACGCCCGTCGCCTCGAGCGCGGCCGCGACGCCCTGCGCCCGCCGCTTGGACAAGGCCGCGTTCGTCGCGGCATTGCCGGTCGGATCGTTGAAGCCCGACACGGCGAGCTTCGCATCCGGATGCGCGGCGACATAGTCCTTCAGGCCGCTGGCCACTGTGGCGAAGTCCTTCGCCACATCGGCCTTGCCGGTGTCGAAATAGACAGTCAGCATCGGCAGGCCGTTGCGAGTGTCCGCCACGACTCCGGCACCCACTGGCGCGCTGGGGGCCGCCGCCGGCGCTGCCGCCGCCTCGTTGGTATCGATCGCCGCGGTTCCGTTGTCCGCTGTTCCGTTGTCGGCGGTTGCCGACAAGTCGCCCGCCACCGTGGTGTCGCTGGCGTTCGAGACGACCGTTGCCTGCTGGCTCATGCAGGAGCGAAGGCCAAAGAACAGCGCGATCGCCAGCAAGGCGAGCAACAGCCAGGGCAGCCACTTGCCCAGTCCGGAGCCGGAACCGCCGTCATCGGCGAACCGCGACGCGGCGTCGTTCGCCGCTCCCGATACCGCCGAACCGGCGCCCGACACCGCGGCCGCCGCTCCCGCCACCGCGGATCCAACCGCG
>DASVNU010000407.1:0-42360 GCA_036383655.1 Sphingomonas sp.
GTCTCGGCGCTGGCGCAGGGTAGGGCGATCGCGCGATCGCATGGCAACCAGTGCGACCAATCCTCATAGCCCGATTTCAGCGCGCCCTCGATCAGCAGCCCGCGAAATCCCGAGCAATCGATGAACAGATCGGCTTCGAACTCGCGGCTGTCTTCCAGTTTGACCCCGCGCACGAAGCCATCCTCGCGCATCAGCACGTCGGCGATCCGCCCTTCGTGCCGCACCGCGCCCGCCGCCTCGGCGACCTCGCGCAGGATCTTGGCATAGAGCGATGCATCGAACTGGAACGCGTAGGAGATGTTCGACAGCGTGTTCTTCGGGTCGGTCGATGGGCGGCAGAACTTGCCGGCCTTCGCCGCCATGACCGGCAGGCTGTAATCGCCCAGCTCGCCCGCCGCCTCGCCCGCCTCGGCGCGGTAGCGCATCCAATATTGGTGGAAATCGAGCGCGCCGACGTCCGCGCCATAGCGCCCGAACGGGTGGACGTAGCGCACGCCGTCGCGACTCCAGCCGACAAAATCGATGCCGAGCTTGAAGGTCGCCTGCGTGCGGCGGACGAAATCGTCCTCGTCGAGCCCGAGCAATTGGTTGAGGTGGAGGATCGGCGGGATCGTCGCCTCGCCGACCCCGACCGTGCCGATCGCTTCCGATTCGATCACCGTTACATCGACTCGTCCCCCCAGTGATCGCGACAGGGCGGCGGCTGCCATCCATCCCGCCGTGCCTCCCCCGACGACCAGCAATTTGCGTATCGCGCGATCGTTCATAGCGCCTCTCCCCTCATAGCGACCGGCAATTTGGTCGCCGAATTTTCATATATGCCACATTTTTTCGTAGACCATCCAGTCCTCCAGTGATACCGCTAACCGCACTGCAACCCCGAAAACGCTTTGCGCGGACAAAAACAGGGGAGCACGAGGGAGGACGGAAGTCCATGCCACCGAAAGGTCGCGCACCATTCTCCCTCAGGAATTTGACGCTGCCGATCGCGATCCGTCGCGATCCTCGAAGGCGGCAAAGGGGAGGAATGGAATGTCGAAGTTCTTTGGTGATGGCGAAGCCAGTGCGTTCCTGCGGCGGGGCCTGCTGCTCGGCGTATCGGCGCTGGCCATCGGGCTTGCCGCACCAGCCTATGCGCAGTCGACTCCGACCGACGACCAATCGGCCGATGCGCCCAAAGCCGATGCCGCAAAGGATGGCAAAAAGGCCGGCAAGGCCGCGCCCAAGTCGATCGCGGATGATGGTCAGGCCCCCGACGATATCGTCATCAGCGGGCTGCGCGCCTCGATCGCCTCCGCACAGTCGATCAAGATGAACAGCGGCCAGTTCGTCGATTCGGTCACCGCGATCGATATCGGCAAGCTGCCCGACAAGAACGTGGCCGAAGCGCTGCAGCGCATTTCGGGCATCCAGATCACCCGCAACCGCGGCGAAGGCTCCAGCATCGCGATCCGCGGCCTGACCCAGGTCCGCACCGAAGTGAATGGGCGCGACAGTTTCGGTGCGAGCGGCGGCCGCTCGCTCGGCTTCGAGGACGTGCCGTCCGAACTGCTTGCCGGGGTCGACGTCTACAAGAACCCGTCGGCCGAAATGATCGAGGGCGGCGTCGGCGGCCTGGTCAATCTGCGCACGCGCATGCCGTTCGACCAGAAGGAAGGCGTGCTGCTCTCGGGCACGGTCGGCCTCAATTATTACGACCTGGTCGATGACAGCCGCTTCAATGCCTCGGTTTTGGCCAGCGGGCGCTGGCATACCGGGATCGGCGACATCGGCATCCTGGTCGACCTGTCCTATTTCGAGGGCGCGTTCCGCTCGGACGACATCACCATCGAGCCCTATTTCGATCGCAGCAACATTCCCGGATCGGTCGGCACGACGCGATCGGTGCCCGACGGCGCCGGCATCGGCATCACCTTCGGCCAGCGCATCCGCAAGGGCGCCTATGGCGCGCTGCAATGGGCGCCGGCCAGCAATCTGGAGCTCTACGCCCAGTATTTCCGCACCGATTATACGATCGAGACACCCAATTACACGTCGTTCGTGACCTGCGGCACCGACGTCAATTGCGCGACCAACACGATGCAGCCCAACGGGCCGTTCACGTTCGATTCCAACGGCAATTTCGTCAGCGGCAGCTTCACCGGTTTCGGCGCGACCGGAAACAACACGCAGTTCTCCAGCAACCGTTCGATCACCACCGATTATTCGGGTGGGTTCAAATGGGGGATCAACGATCACCTCAAGCTGAACGGCGATTTCCAGTACGTCGACGCCTCGGCGACCAACCGCAGCTTCACCGCCTTCCCGCAGCGTGACGGCGGTGCCTTCTCGCTCGATCTGTCGGGCAACATACCCAAGATCAGCTTCAGCCCATCGGCGGCCGTTACCGACCCCAGCAATTATTACATCATCGCGCTGATGGATCATCTCGAGGACAGCAATGCGCACGAATATGCCGGGCGCATGGACCTCGAATGGGATTTCGACGACGACAGCCCGCTCAAGACCTTCACCGCCGGTGTCCGATATACCGACCGCTCGGCGATCAACCGCAGCACGCCGTATAATTGGCAATTCCTGTCGGCGCCGTGGGGCGGCAGTCCGACCGCGCCCAACGGCCTGACCCTGACGCCCTATGCGATCAGCAATCCGTTCGATTCGAGCTTCTTCTACGGCAAAGGGACCGGGGTTGTCGGCGGGGTGCCGTTCCTCAACTGGGAGATGCTGCGCAACGGCGGGCAAGCCTTCGCCAATCTGTCGGCGGCGGCGGGCCCGTCCTGCTGCGGTCCGTATCCGCGCAAGCTGATCGATTACACCGGCAACGACATCAACACGCAGTCCGAGCACACCTATACCGCCTATGCGATGCTCCGGTTCGACTTCAAGAACAGCGGCTTTCCGCTCGACGGCAACGTCGGCCTGCGCGTGGTCAAGACCAAGAACGAGGCCAGCGGCCAATATGTCCTGACCTATCGCAGCGCCGCCGATCCGGTGACCAATATCAACGTGACGACGCCCTTTGCCGGCAAGCAGGATTATACCGAGTTCCTACCCAGCTTGAATTTGCGCTATCACCTCACCGACAAGTTGCAGTTTCGCGCCGCGGCCTCGCGGGGTCTCTCGCGCCCGCCGTTTTACGACATGCGCGCGATCTTCAATATCACCGAGAATTATCGGACGCCGTCGACCTGTCCGCCGGGTGGCCAGCCTGGAGACCCCGGCTGTACGCCGGTTTTCGTCAACGGCACTGGCACGGGGGGCAATCCGAACCTGAAGCCGCTGACGACGAACCAGGCCGACATCGCGCTAGAATGGTATCCGCGCAGCACGACGATGCTCTACGGCACCTTGTTCTACAAGCGCGTCAAGAACTTCGAGTCGACCGCGGTATACAACCAGAACTTTGACGTGCCCGGGAAGGGGTCGCAAACCTTCCAGGTCACGTCGCAGGCGAATGGCGGGACAGGCACGATCAAGGGCTTCGAAGTCGGCGCCAACACCTTCTTCAGCTTCCTGCCCTCGCCGTTCGACGGGCTGGGGGTGCAGGCCAATCTGACCTATGTCGACTCGAAGGCGCCGAGCCTGATCTCGTTCGATGCCAACGGCCGGCCCTTGCAGACGCCGCTCCAGGGCCTGTCGAAATGGAGCTACAATATCGTCGGCCTCTACGAGAAAGCCGGCTTCACCTTGCGGGTCGCCTATAATTGGCGCGACGATTATCTCGACACCGTCAACGGCAACGGGACGGGCGCGGTGCCGATCTATCGCCGGCCCTACGGTCAGCTCGACGGCAGCATGTCGTACGATTTCAACAAGCATTTCGCGGTCACACTCGACGTTGTGAACGCATTGCGTACGATGAAGCAGAGCTATCAGGCGATCCCGTCCGACCCGCGCGATTATCTGCAGGAGGATCGCCGCATCGGCATTTCGCTCAGGCTGCGCAACTGATCCGGAAAAGGGGCGAGGACGACGTGAGGTTCAGAAGCGCGATACTCGTTGCGGGTCTGTGCCTCGCGTCGTTTTTGGCACTCCCGGCACAGGCGGGCGGGCCCATTCCGGCCCCCATTCCATCCATCGCCACCAGAAACGGTCACCACGCGCTGATGGTCGATGGTGCGCCGTTCCTGATGCTCGCGGCGCAGGTCAACAATTCGAGCGCCTGGCCAGCGATGCTGCCCAAGGTGTGGCCGGTGATCGACAAGCTCCAGGCCAATACGTTGCAGGTCCCGATCGCCTGGGAACAGATCGAGCCGCAGGAAGGCAAATTCGATTTTTCCTTCCTCGACCAATTGTTGGCCGAGGCACGCCAGCATGATGTGCGGCTGGTGCTGCTGTGGTTCGGCACGTGGAAGAACACCGGTCCGGGCTACGCCCCCGCCTGGGTCAAGCTCGACAACAAGCGCTTTCCACGGATGATCAACGGCAAGGGTGAAACGCATTACGCGCTGTCGCCCTTCGGCACCACCACGCTGGCCGCTGACAAGGCCGCGTTTGTCGCGCTGATGAAGCATCTGCGCGAGCGCGACCCGCGGAACACCGTGATCATGATGCAGGTCGAGAATGAAGCGGGCAGCTATGGCAGCGCGCGCGATCACTCGCCCGAAGCCAATAGGTTGTTCGCCGACGCCGTACCGGCCGCATTGATCGCCAAGACCGGCAAAAAGCCGGGGACATGGCAAGAGGTGTTCGGGCGCGACGCGGAACTGTGGTTCCACAGCTGGTACGTGGCGCGCTACATCGATCAGGTCGCGGCGGCGGGCAAGGCGATCAAGCCGCTGCCGATGTATGCCAACGCCGCGCTCAGCAGCAATCCGTTCGAGTATCAGGACCCCAACACCTTCGCGTCGGGCGGGCCCTCGGCGACGGTGATCGACGCATACAAGGCGGCGGCGCCGAATGTGGATGTGGTCGGTCCCGATATCTACAGCCCCGATTTCACCCGCTATCTGGGGTTCCTCGATCTCTACAACCGGCCCGACAATCCGCTGTTCGTGCCCGAGACCGGCAATGCGCGCGCCTATGCGCGCTTCTTCTTCCCGACGGTGGGGCGCGGCGCGATCGGCTGGTCGGTGTTCGGGATGGACGCGACGCGCTATTCGAACTTCCCGCTCGGCGCGCTGCGCCTTGATGACGAGACGCTGGAAGCCTTCGCGCGCACCTATCGGCTGTTCCGCCCGATGCAGCGCGACTGGGCACGGCTGGCGTTCGAAGGGCAGGTGTGGGGCGTCGCCGAACCGGTCGATCCCGCCGCCAAACACACCCAGTCGCTCGATCTAGGCGGCTATAATGCGACGATCACGTTCGGTCGCGGGCAGTTCGGCGTCGACCCACCCAAGGGCAATGACGAACCGTCGGGCGGCGTCGCGATCGCGCGGCTCGGTCCCGACGACTATCTCGTCACCGGTTTCCATGCCCGGGTTGATTTCGGACTGACTGCGCCGGGCAAGCGTCACCTGATCTTCGACCGGGTCGAGGAGGGGCATTACGCCGATGGCAAATGGGTGTTCGACCGCGTGTGGAACGGCGACCAGACCGACTACGGCCTCAACTTCACGTCCGAGCCGCAAGTGCTCCGGGTGAAGCTCGCGACCTGGCAATAGGAGCCATGATGAAGCATTGGACGACGGCAAGCGCGCTCGCGCTGGTTGCGGCGGCATCTTTTGGCGGCATGACCGCCTGGAGCTCGCCGGCGGCAAGCGCGGTGTCGGACTCGCGCGTCGAAAAGCTCGCCAATGGCGTCGTGGTCACGCCCGCCGCCGGCCCGGCCAAGCGCGTGCGCGTGCTGGTCTATGGGCCGGATCGTTTCCGCGTGACCGCGGTGCCGGGGACCGATCTGTCGTTGCCCGACAGCTTGATGGTCATCGCCAAACCGGGCGGCGCGTTCTCCGTCAGCGAGGCGGCGGGCGTCGTCACGGTCAAGGCGGCCAGGGCCAGCGCCGACATTCGCCTTGCCGACGGCCACGTCCAGTTCCGCAACGCCGCGGGCCAGGTCGTGCTCGATGAAGCGCGGCGCGGCGACCTGACGCCGATCAGCATCGAGGGGCAGCCGTTCCTCAAACTCAGCCAGCAATTCAACCGCGCCACCGATGAGGGCTTTTACGGCCTTGGCCAGCACCAGAATGCGCAGATGAATTACAATGGCGAGGACGTCGATCTCGCCCAGCACAATATGGACATCGCGATGCCCTTCGTCGTCTCGACGAGGAAATACGGGCTGTTGTGGGACAATGATTCGATCACGCGCTTCGGCAATCCACAGCCCTACGCGCCGGTCGGCAGCGGGCTGAAGGTGACGAGCGGCGACAAGGCGGGGTGGAAGGCCGATTACTTCCTCGACGGCAAGCTCGCGGTCAGCCGTCAGGAAGCCACGATCAACTATCAGTACATCAAGGATCAGGCGACCTGGCCCGAAGCGGGCAAGGCGCGCACCGTCGCGTCACCCAATAGCGGGCAGAACACCGCCGGCGTCGTTGCGCAAAAGCAGACCGTGGTGTGGACCGGGGAGGTCACGCCCACCAAGACCGGCCTCAACAAGTTCCGGCTCTATGGCTCGAGCTATGTGAAGGTATTCTTCGACGGCAAGCCGGTGCTCGATTTCTGGCGCCAGAACTGGAACCCCTGGTACCGCAATTTCGACGTGCCGATGACCGCGGGCAAGCCGGTCAAGGTGCGGATCGAATGGGAGCCGAACGCCGGCTATATCGCGTTCGAACAAAGCGATCCGCTGCCCGCGCCCGACCGTCATTCGTTGTGGATGTCGTCAGACGTCGGCAAGGCGATCGATTATTATTTCGTCGGCGGCGACAGCCTCGACGGGGTGATCGCGGGGTATCGTGCACTGACCGGCAAGGCCGAGATGATGCCGGCCTGGGCTTATGGTTTCTGGCAGAGCCGCCAGCGCTACAACACGCAGGCCGAACTGGTCGGGATCGTCGCCGAATATCGCAGGCGCGGTATCCCGATCGACAATATCGTGCAGGACTGGTTCTACTGGCGCGAAGACCAATGGGGCAGCCACGAATTCGACCCCGCGCGCTATCCCGACCCCGACAAGATGGTGAAGGACGTCCACGCGCTCAACGCGCGGATCATGATCTCGGTCTGGCCCAAATTCTATCCGGAGACCGACAACGCCAAGGAGCTGGCCGCCAAGGGCTATCTCTACAAGGGCAATCTCGACGCCGGCGAACGCGACTGGGTGGGCAAGGGATATCACAACACCGATTACGACGCTTACGCGCCCGAAGCGCGCGCGATCTATTACCGCCAGGTTCGCGACCGGCTGGTGTCGAAAGGCTTCGATGCCTGGTGGATGGACGCGACCGAGCCCGACATCCATTCCAACCTGTCGCCCGACCAGCGGATCGGCCGGATGGGCCCGACCGCGCTCGGCCCCGCCGCCGCCTTCTACAACAGCTTCCCGCTGGTTCACGCCCAGGGGTTCGCCAACGGCCTGCGCGCGACGCGGCCCGATGTTCGTCCGTTCATCCTGACGCGTTCGGGCTTTCCCGGGCTGCAGCGCGCCAGCGCTGCGCTTTGGTCGGGCGACGTCGCCGCGCGCTGGTACGATCTGCGCGCGCAGATTTCGGCAGGCGTCAATCTGTCGCTGTCGGGGGTGCCCAATTGGACGCACGATATCGGCGGTTTCGCGGTCGAGGATCGCTACACGCGCGAACTCGCGTCGGACAAACCCGAATTCCGCGAGCTCTATACGCGCTGGTTCCAGTTCGGTGCGTTCAGCCCGCTGTTCCGCAGCCACGGCGAATTCCCCTATCGCGAGACCTACGAAGTCGGAAAGGACGATCCCGCGACCTATGACGCGCTCGTCGCCTATACGAAGCTGCGCTACCGGTTGATGCCGTATATCTACACCGTCGGTGCCAATACCTGGCTGAGCGACGGCACGATCATGCGCGGGCTGGTGATGGATTTCGGCGCCGACAAGCGCGTCTGGACTATCGACGACGAATATATGTTCGGGCCCGCTTTCCTCGTCGCGCCAGTGACCGAGTTCAAGGCGCGCAGCCGGCAAGTCTATCTGCCTGCGGGCGCCGGCTGGTACGATTTCGCGACCGGCGCCTATCTGGCGGGCGGGCGCACCATCTCCGCCGCCGCGCCGTACAGTCGCATGCCGCTGTTCGTCCGCGCCGGGTCGATCGTGCCGACCGGTCCGGAGATCCACTATACCGGCGAAAAGCCGGGCGCGCCGATCGTGCTTCAGGTGTTCACCGGCGCCAACGGATCGTTCGCCTTGTACGAGGACGACGGCGTGAGCACCGGCTACAAGAAAGGCGCTGCCTCGACGATCCCGGTCAGCTGGAACCAGACCAGCGCCACGTTGACGATCGGCGCGCGCAAGGGCAGCTTTGCGGGGATGGCGGTGAAACGCGCGATCTCGGTGCGCTTCTACACGCCGGGCAAAGCCGTAGCGCCGTCGTTCGAGGGCGGGTCGCTCGCGGTGACATACGCCGGCAAGCCGATGACGATCCGGTTGCCGCGCTAAGTCGATTGTCGATAGTGCCTCATTCAGGACTGGAGCGCCCGTGACACTTACCCGTCGCTCGGTGACAGCCGGGCTCGTCACGCTTCCCGGCCTGATCGGCAAAGGGCTTGCTCGGCCAGCATCCGGCGCAAAGGCAGTGCGAACCATTCGGCTGGACGCCGCCAAACCCGACAAGCCGGTCGACCGCTTTTTCGATCTTTCGATCGGGTCGGACTATCCCGGCACGCTGATCCGCGCGGACAGCCGGGCGCAGTTACAGACGGCGGTCGAGGAACTGGGATTCCGCTACATCCGGTTCCACGCCATCTTTCACGACGTGCTCGATACGGTGCGCAATGTGGGCGGTCGGATCGTCTACGACTGGACGAAGATCGACCAGCTTTACGATGCCTTGCTGGCGATGAAGATCCGGCCGTTCGTCGAACTGGGCTTCACCCCGAATGCGATGGCCACGTCGAGCCAGACGATCTTCTATTGGAAAGGGAATACCTCCCACCCCAAGCTCGACCTGTGGCACGATCTGATCGACGCGTTCGTCCGACATCTCCGCGATCGCTACGGCGCGGCCGAAATCCGGCAATGGTATTTCGAAGTCTGGAACGAACCCAATCTGGCCGGTTTCTGGGAAGGCGCCGATCAGCGGGCCTATTTCGACCTTTATGACGTGACGGCGCGCGCCATCAAGGCGATCGACCCGCGCTTGCGGGTGGGCGGCCCGTCGACCGCCGGGGCGGCCTGGGTGCCCGAGTTCCTCGCCCATGTCGCGCAAAGCGGATCGGGCGTCGATTTCGTCACTACCCACACGTACGGCGTGGATGGCGGGTTCCTCGACGAGAAAGGCGAACAGGATACCAAATTGTCGCCGTCGCCCGACGCCATCGTCGGTGACGTGCGGCGAGTCCGCGAGCAGATCCGCGCCTCGGCCTTCCCCAATCTCCCGCTCTATTTCACCGAATGGAGCACCAGCTACACGCCGCGCGACGCCGTGCACGATTCCTATGTCAGTGCCGCCTATATCCTCGACAAACTGCGGCGGACGCGGGGGCTGGCGCAGGGCATGAGCTACTGGACCTACAGCGACCTGTTCGAGGAGCCGGGTCCGCCGACCGCGCCGTTCCAGGGTGGCTTCGGCCTGATGAACCCGCAGGGAATCCGCAAGCCGGCCTGGTTCGCGTACAAATATCTGAACGCCGTGCGCGGGCGCGACTTGGCCTGCTCCGATCCGCAGGTCTTCGCCGCCGTGGAGGGGAGGCGCCTCGCCGCGTTGATCTATGACTGGAGCCAGCCGCGCCAGACGGTCAGCAACCGGCCATTCTATACCAGGCTTCACCCGGCAGCCGCCGCCATGCCTGTGCGACTGCAGGTCGCCGGGCTCGCGTTGGGCGCGTATCGGTTGAGGGTTCGTCGCACCGGCTTTCGCTCGAACGACGCCTATAGCGCCTATCTCGATATGGGTTCGCCCGCCAGCCTGAGCAGTGCCGAGGTGCAGCGGTTGCAGGCGCTGACGACCGATATGCCGGAACGCGACATAGGCATCCGCGTCGGGCCGGCAGGCGTCTGCTCGCTGGACCTGCCCTTGCGCGAAAATGATATCCTGCTCGTGCAGCTATCGCCGGACAAATAGCATTGTGCCACGCGATATCGTGCCCGCCGAAGCCGCCATTTGCCGGGGCAAAGTTAGCTGTCCTGGGGCGCCTCGCCCCGCCTGATCATACCATAGTCGCGCAGCATGTGCGCCACCCGTAGCCGATATGACGCACCGGTGCTGTCAGTCTAAAGCGAACTCGTCTCTCCACAATGGAGCCCGTTCGTTGAGATCGGCGTTCAGCTGGCGAGCGACTGCCACTCGGCCAGCGCGGCCGAGCGTCGTTTCTTGAGTGTTTGTCGATCGATGAGGTGGCGCTCCAGGCTTAGGTGATTGTGGATGCCCTCGCGGCAACATGGAGAAAATACAATGAAGACTGCCCGGTGAACGAGGTGTAAGCTGCGTAGCGTCAACCAAGCGCCGACAGAGCGTGGGGAGCACGATGCATTAGCATCGGATGAGAGGGTCACATGCCTGGAACGCCCACGATTGTGGCGCGGCGTACGACGAACCGGGGTCGCGCATGCCCGATATTCTGATCGTCGAAGACGACAGCAAGACCGCGCGCGAGATCGCCGCGGCGCTTGCCGATATAGGCATGAGGTGGGGCCACGCCTCGACCGGTATTGAGGCGATCTCCAAGGCGAAATCGTCGCGTTACGACGCGATCATTCTCGACCGTATGCTGCCGGGCGGGCTCAACGGGCTGGAAGTTCTCGCCGCTCTGCGCGGCACCGGAGTCACCACGCCTGTCCTGTTCCTGAGTGCGCTGTCGGCAGTCAGCGATCGCGTGCGCGGGCTCCGCGCGGGCGGCGACGACTATCTCACCAAACCGTTCGATTTCGTCGAACTCACCGCGCGCGTCGATGCGTTGGTACGGCGCCATTCGGGCACCGGACCCGCGCCCGAAGTCGAGCTCGCGATCGGCGACCTGCATATCGACCTACTCACCCGCACGGTGCGCCGGGCCGGGCAGGAGATCGACCTGTTGCCGCGCGAATATCAGTTGCTCGGACATCTCGTCCGCAATGTCGGCAGTGTCGTGACGCGCGCGATGATCTTCGAACAGGTCTGGGGCTATCATCACGACGAACGGACCAACGTGATCGACGTCCATATCGCCAAGCTGCGGCGCAAGCTCGAGGCCGGCGGGCGGTCGCCGATGATCGAGACGGTGCGCGGCGCGGGATATCGGTTCGTTGCGGCTTAGCGAGCTTCGCGGCGCGACCAGTTTTCGGCTGGCGCTGTTCTTCGCCGGCGTGTTCGGGTCGGCCTCGCTGCTGTTCGTCGCGACGATCTATTTCAGCACATCGCACTATCTCTCGGGCAATCCGGACGAGCGGATGCGCGCCGAGGCCGCGAGCTTCGACAGCCGGTCGCGTCAAGTCACCGAAACGATGATGGACCAGCACAGCGTCGCGGACCTGACCGGCCGACGGCCGTTCGGGCTGTTCGATCCCAACGGCAAATGGCTGGCGGGCAATCTGCGCCGCCTGCCGCAGCCGCGTCCCGATCTGGAGGAGTTCTTCGAGACCCCGGTCAACACGCCGACCGAACACACCATCTATCGCTCGATCCTCCACCGCCTACCCAACGGCAACCTCGTTGTGGTGAGCCGCAATATCGAGGAGCTCCGCAAGTTCCGCGAAAGCTTGCTCGACGTGACGCTGTTCGCGCTCGCGTTGATGATCGTGCTCGGTGTGGCCGGCGGCACGATCATCGGCATCGCGTCACTACGGCGTCTCGACAAGGTGACCGCCGCGATCGAGGGGATCACCAAGGGCGACCTGGCGGGGCGGCTGCCGACGCGCGGATCGACCGACGACGTCGATCGGCTGGCGCGCGTCGTCAATTCGATGCTCGATCAGATCGAGCGCCTGATGGGTGAGGTGAAGGGGGTGTGCGACAGCATCGCGCACGACCTGAGGACCCCGTTGACGCGGCTGCTCGGCGGGCTGGAGCGCGCCAATCGCCGCAATCTATCCGAGGCCGAACGCCGTGCCGAGATCGACAATGCGATCGAGGAAGTCGGGGCGATGCTGCGTACCTTTGCCGCGCTCCTGCGGATCTCGGAGATCGAGGACGGCGCGCGCCGCGCCTCGTTCCAGCTCGTCGATCTCGGGCAGGTCGTGACCGACGCGGTCGAATATTTCGAGCCGGCCGCCGAAAGCAAATCGATCGCGCTAACGTTCGCCCCAGTCGTGGCTGCGGACCCGGTCGAGATCCAGGGCGACGTGGACTTGCTCTTCGAAGCTGTCGGTAATCTGATCGATAATGCGATCAAGTTCACCCCGCCTGGCGGCAGGATCGACGTGGTGCTGCGTCCGGGCCCCGAAATCGCGGTGATCGACACGGGCTGCGGCATCGCGGTCGACGATCGCGAGACGGTCAAACTGCGCTTCCATCGCGGCAGCCGTGCACAGGAAACGATCGGCAACGGGCTCGGCTTACCGCTGGTCGGCGCGATTGCCCGGCTGCACGGATTGGAGCTTTCGATCGGCAACGCCGACAGCGGTTGCCGAGTCGCGCTACAGCCCGAAATGTCGCCAGCGCAGCGCCGCGCGAGCCGTTAGAACATTAAATCCAGTACATGTTGGTGCGGTCATGCCGCGCTGCAGCACAGTGCTTGCAAGGCCAACGCGTTCGCCGATGCGGCATGACCCAAGTTAAATTCGGTTTCATAAAGAGCTTTTGGCCTTGCCTGTTTCTGAGTCACGCGGCCCACCTCTCCGCACTGAGGCGAAATTATCGCCCTTGAAGGGGAGAGGTGCATGTTTCGGCGCGTGTTGATGTTGGCCGTCGCGGCGGCGACGATTCCGGCGGTCGCGTATGGCGACGACTATATTCCCCCCGTGGTGGGCGGGCGCACCTATACCCAGCACCAGATCACCACCGCGAAGGCGCGCTACAGCCAGATTCTGTCGATCGTCGTCGAAGGCAAGCGCGACAGCGACAAGGCGCCGGTCGTCCTGGGCTCGACTGCGGGCAGCGCCGCGGTGTTCCGCCCCGCGCCGACCCCCGCCTGGGACGTCGGTGGGAAGATGGGCGTCGGCGGCACGACCTATGTCGTTCGCACCCCCTTCGTCAGCTCGACCGGCCACCGCATCGGGACGATCGCGATCACCTTCGCGTACCGCAAGGGGCAAGGCACCGCGCGGTTCGATGATATCGCGCGGGCCGTCGCCACGACGATGGCGCGCAACACGCTGAGCGCCAAGAACGCTGCCGATCCCTATCCGTATGACAAGGCGTGGGGCCCAACGACCTATGCGCAGTCGCTGACCGAAGCGATGATCGCGGCGCACCCCGACCTGGTCGTCATCATGATCCATGCGACGCCGCCGGGTGGCAAGACCAACATCATCATCGGCTCGAACATCGGGCGCTTCGGCAAGGCCGCCGATGAGGACGATCTGCGCGTGATCGACCAGGGATCGACCAATCTCGAGATTGGCGGCGACAACGACCGCTTCGAAACCGAGTTGCCGCTGCTCGATGCCAAGGGCAAGCGCATCGGCGCGCTTGGGCTCGTGTTCCGGTACAAGCTGAGCGACGACAAGGAGGCGATCCACGCCCACGGCCTCGCGATCCGCGACGAGCTCGCTGCGCGCATCGCCAACAACGCCGCCTTGTTCGCGCCGCGCCGCTGATCGCGCAATTTTCCGGAGACCACCACAATGAAATCTCTGCTCCTGATGACGACCGTTGCCGCTGCTGCTCTGACGCTGACCGCGTGCGGCAAGGGTGGGGCGGACGGGAATGTCGCGGCTGGCAACACCGCCACAGGCATGGCCGCGCCGCTGACGCTTGCGGGTTCGACCGAATTCCCCGGCTATACCGGCGACTTCGATCACTTCGCGATCGACACCAGGGACAACCGCATGTTCCTGGCCGGCGAGGAAAGCGCCGAGTTGGAAGTAATGGACCTGATTTCCGGCAAGCTCATCACACGGATGAAGGGTTTCGGCGTTCCGCATAGTGTCTTCTACATGCCCGACACCAACGAGGTGCTCGTGGTTGACGGCGACAAGCCGTCGAACGTCTACGACGCTGCGACGCTCAAGGTGAAGCGCAGCTACACGCTGCCCAAGGGCGCCGACTCGATCGGCTACGATTCCGGCACCAAGCATCTCTGGATCGTGACCGGCGGCAAGGACGTGCCGCAGAAGGACAGCAATCTGATCGAATTCGATCCGGCGACGGGCAAGACGGTCAAGTCGGTCCATTTCGACGCCGATCATGTCGAGGCGATGGCGGTCGAGCAGACCGGGCCGCATCTCTATATCAACGTGACGGACAAGAATTACCTCGCGGTCGTCGACAAGGCGTCGGGCAAGGTGACGGCACAATGGCCGATCAAGGCGGCCGAGCAGAATGCGCCGATTGCGATGGATGAAGCCAGCCGGCGGCTGTTCGTGGTGACGCGCAAGCCGGGCAAGCTGCTGGTGCTCAACGCCGATACGGGCGCGCAGATCGCCGAGTTCAAGGCGCCCGAGCGCACCGACCAGGTGACCTGGGATCCGGATAACCGCCGCATCTACGTGACTGGCGGCGAGGGTTGGACCAGCATCATCGAGCAGAGCGGTCCGGACAAATACGCTGAAGTCGCCAAGCTGACGACCTTGCCGGGGGCGAAGACGGCGATCCTCGACCAACCCAACAAGCGGTTCTGGATCGCGGCGTCGCCCGGCGAGACGAAGGCCGTCGGCAAGGTGCTCTGGTACGACGTCGCGCCGCGCTAAGGCGCGCCGTCCACCGAAAACCGGATGCCGAAATTCACGCGACGACAGCGCGAAGCGGCAGCCGGACTCTCAAGGGGAGGAAGACAATGACACTCATTCGTTCGAAGCGGCTGGCACTATCGACGGCATTGGCCGGAACGCTCGCGTTGCTGGCAATGCCGGCACATGCCCAGACCGCGCCGGCACCCACGCCCGCGGCCACCGCGCCGGATGACGCACAGGACGATTCGGGTAAGGGCGATATCGTCATCACCGGGTCGGCGCTGCCGACGACGCCCGATCAGGTTGCCGTGCCGGTGAGCGTCATCGGGTCCGAGCAGATCACCCGCGGCGGCGTGTCGAACAATGCGCTCGAACTGATCCGTAAGCAGATTCCGTCGTTCGCCGGGCGCAGCAATGCCGGCAACAGCAACGCCAACAATACCAACCAGAACACCGCCGGCGGGTCGCAGGCACAGCTGCGCAACCTCGACACGCTGGTGCTGGTCGACGGCCGCCGCGTCGCCCCGAACGCGATCGCTGGACTGGGCGGCAAGGTGTTCGTCGATTTGTCGATGGTGCCGGTCTCGGCGATCGAGCGGGTCGAGGTGCTGACCGACGGGTCATCGGCGATCTACGGATCGGACGCGGTGGGCGGGGTGATCAACTTCATCCTGAAATCCGATTATGAAGGCGGCACGATCGACGGCCGCTACGGCTTCGCCGACGGGTATCGCGAGCGCAGCCTTAACTTCACGGTCGGGCACAACCTGACTCCCGATTTCAACGTCACGATCTCGGGCAGCTACGCCAAGAGCGATCCGCTGTACCAGTACCAGCGCAGCTTCACCTCACCCTTCTACAGCACCGCGACGGCGGTGCCCGGATCGGTAGTCACCGGCGGATTCTTCGGCGTGCTCGCGCCCGGGCTCACCAGCCCGTCACAGCGCAACCCGACCGGCATCCTGGCGACCGCGCCCAATTTCGCGGCGCTGATTGCCAACGGCACTTATGTGAACTTGCCGACGACAACCTCGCCCCAGACGACGCCCGCGACCGCGACCAGCAATATCGCGATCGCCGGAACCGGCGTCGGCGGCACCTACGACCTGTCGCAGTACCAGACGATCCTGCTCCGCCAGGAGCAGAAGGCGATCAACATCGGTACCAATGCGCGGTTGGTCGGCGACGCCGTTCGCTTCTACGCCAACGTGCAATTCGCCGAAAATACCAGTTTCACCCAGTTCCGCCCGGTTACCACTGGTGTGACACTGGCACAGGGCTCGCCGTTTAACCCGATCGCGGGACCTCTCGCCGGGATCACGTTCGGCAGCACCGATAGTCCGAAGCGCTATTATAATCGCAACGATAGCATCCGTGTAACCGCTGGCCTGAAGGGCGATCTCGGTGGATCGTGGCACTACGACGCGGCCTACGTCCACAGTGAAAATACGCTCGATCAAAGCCAGCAGAACGTCATTTACGCGCCCAACCTGACGCGCGCGCTGGCGGGTGGCTTCGATGCGAGCGGCAACGCCGTTGCCGGCGGTGCCTATAGCCGAGTGTTCTCGAGCTTTTCGCTCAACGCGCCGCTGATCGTCGTGCCCGCGCTCGATCCGCTGGCGCGGGCAGGCACTGTCAATCGGACGACCCTGTCCTACATCTTCGGGACCGAGCGGCTGCGTGCCTCGAGCAAGCTTGATTCGTTCGACGTCACGATCAACGGCGCGCCGATCACCTTGCCCGGCGGCAAGTTCGCCATCGCGATCGGTGCCGCCTATCGCCGCGAAGCGCTGTCGGGCGCGACCGATGCCAACGGCTACGTCCATGCCGATCCCAATTACTGCAATGACGGCGGGACGCTGGCCAACAATCCCTCGACCTGGACCGGCGGCCAACAGGCCGATCCGTTCCCGGTCGCCTGTTCAACCGGCGCCGCCGGATCATCAACGCCGGGCGGGCGCCGCATCACCTCTGTCTTCGCCGAGGCGCGGCTGCCGATTTTCGGCGACAGCTTCACGATTCCGGGTTTCCACGAATTCGATATCATCGCGGCGATCCGCCATGAGAATTACAGCGATGCCGGCAACTCGACGGTGCCTAAGATCGGTTTTTTCTGGAAACCGGACACGCAGGGCATCATCACGATCCGCGGCACCTATGCGAAATCGTTCACCGCGCCGCCGCTTTACCAGGAATACGGCCCGGTCAATTTCCGTCAGGCCGGTCCGGGCATCATCCCCGCCGCCTTTCCGGGCCTCGCCGCCGGGCTGTCGCCGGTAGAGGATGGGGTCAATCCCGGACTGCAACCCGCCAAGGCGACCTCCTACTCGCTCGGCATCGTGATCAAGCCGCCGTTCGTGGACGGGCTGCGTCTCTCGCTCGATTATTCGTTGGTCAAGGAACGCGGCCTGCCGGGCGGCATCGGGTTCAGCAACATCTTCCTCGACGTCAATCAGAACGGCTCGGCATCGCTGTTCTCGGGGAATATCGCGAAGGGCAATTTCCCCGGCATGCCTGGCGCGACGCCGTTCACCAATCCAGGTGACTTGCGTGCTTATCTGGCGGCCGATCCGGCCAACTACGCCAATGTCTATGCGATCGATCGCTTCACCAATCTCGGCGGAATCCGCGTCAAGACGCTGAACGGCACGATCGATTACGACCATGATTTCGGTAAGGCCGGACACTTGTCGTTCAATTCGATCATGGCGGTGTTCCTGAACTATCAGTTCCAGGCGCTGCCCAGCCAGAAATTCTACGAATATGCCGGCACCGCAACCAACGGCGGCACCGGGGTGCAGGGGACGCTGCCCAAGTTCCGGTCGTACACCTCGCTCAACTGGACGATCGGACGCTTCGATCTGACGATTGCCAACACCTACATTTCGGCGGTGCGCGATCTGGGCGCGGGCGGCATCACCTACGAAACCAACGCCGCGCGTTCGCCGGCGACGGCGTTCGCGGGGCGGATCAAGCCCTATACGACGTTCGACCTGCGGGTGGGCTATACGGTCAAGGATCGCGACGGCCACCCGAGCGGCTTCGCGATCGCGGCCGGGGTCAACGATGTGTTCAACCGGATGCCGCCGATTTCGACCAACGTGTTTACGCCTAGCGCGGCATACACCGACAATACTGCCGACGTTTCGACCTACTCGCCGATCGGACGGCTCGGTTATGTCCAGGCGTCGGTGAAATTCTGAAACGTCGCCGAGGGGAGAAAAAGGTGCTGTCAGTCTAATGCGAAACGCTCTCTGGCCGATGCACTTCGGTCTCTGGGAGCGGCGGTTTAGTTGATGATCGCCACCATTCGGCGCTCGTCGCCGTGCCGGCGCCCCACGTCGTTCTGCGGCGTATTATGGCGTGCGGGTGCTGTCAGTCTTCTGCGACCTCGTCTCCCCCGATGCACGTCGGTCTTTGATATTGGCATTCTAGCTAGCGAGCTGACGCCACTCGGCGAGTGCCGCTGAGCGGCGCTCTTTGTAGGTCTGGCGATCGACGATGTGGCGTTCCGAAGAAAAATGGTTGTGGACGTTGGCATGGACCGAGGCGAATTTTTGCAGTGACTTCATCCGTCGGAACCGCAGCATCGCCCGCTCCCGCCTGCGCAGAGGAAGATGACTATCCTCGGCAACATTGTTAGCGTGCCTGCCGATCTCCTGCTTGTCGGCCGCGCCAAGGTTTCGGAGCGCGGCCTGGTAAGATTTCAGGCCATCGGTGACGATTGAAGTGGGGGAGCCATGGCGCTTCAGCGTCTTCTTGATGAACGCCAGTGCTGACTTCTTGTCGCGCGTCTTGGTCACATAGCTCTCGAGGATTTCGCCCTCGTGGTCGAGGGCCCGCCAAAGGTAGTGCGTCTCGCCATTTGTCTTCACGAACATCTCATCGAGATGCCACTTCCAGTGGCGAAATCCACGCATGCGGTTGGCCCGCTGGCGCCGCACCTCTCCCGCGAGCAACGGACCAAATCTCGTCCACCAGAAGCGAACCGTCTCATGACAGATATCGATCCCGCGCTCGAATAAGAGATCTTCGACGTTGCCCAGAGACAGGGGAAACCGGACATACATCGGTACGACAAGACGGATAATCTCCGGCGACGAATTAAAACACCGGAACGGACTTGGCGGCTTGGCTCTCGATTTTCGGCTCATCGCCCAGCGATATCAGGCCCCTGCTCTGGCTGCCACATTGCTCTGACAGAGCCCTCCTCAGATGTGCGGGGCGAGCATGTGCCACCCAGCCAGCGCGTCCGGGTGGCTTCCCCATCGGCCGCTACGCACCAAGCCCTTGGCTACGCGCCCAGCCGAGAAACAGTTCGGGCCACGCCTCGGCGGGCTTGCCCATCGCTCGACGCAGGCCGAAGCCGTGTCCGCCATTGGTAAAGAGGTGCGTCTCGACCGGTACCCCGGCCGCCTTCAGCGCCGCGCGAAACTGGATCGTATTGTCGACCGGAACAGTGGTGTCGTCTTCGGCATGTGCAAGAAAACAGGGTGGGACGCCGCTGGTGACGTTCGCCGCCGGACTGTGCGCGCGCTCGAGCCCGGCGGTCGGGTTCTCGCCCAGCAAAAGGCTGCGCGATCCGGGATGGGCGAGCGGCATGCTCATCGACTGCACCGCGTAGATCGGCACGGCAATATCAGGCCTGGCAGAGAATGTGTCGGCGGCATCGACGGGGTCGTAGAGCCTGGCATCATATCGCGTCGCCAGATCGGCGCAGACATGCCCCCCGGCGGAAAAGCCCATCGCCGCCACGCGTTCGGGCTGGATGCCATAGCGACCGGCGCAATGCCGGATCAGCCGGATCGCGCGTTGCGCGTCGCTCAGCGCGACGTTCGGGCCGCTCCTCCAGCCCTCGCCCGGCAGGCGGTAAAACAGCACGAACACCGTCCAGCCGCGCGCCGCCAGCCAGCGGCCGATCTCGTACCCCTCCTTGTCGATCACGACCCATTTGTAGCCGCCGCCCGGCGTGACCAGCACCGCTGAGCCGTTGGGGATAGCGGGTCGGAACACGACGAGGCGCGGGCGGCTGATGCCATATACCGCGCGATCGGTCAGGGTGGCGTCCTTGCTCCGTTCGTCGACCGTTTCGACCAGCGTTTTGGCCGGCGCGCCGGGTGCCCCACCCGGCCACAGATCGATCGTCTCACTCGGTTCGGGCAGGCCCGGCACCGCGAGGCCGGGTCTGACCGCGGGCGGTGCGGTCTGCGCGCGCGCCGAAACAGCCGCACCGGCGGCGATCGTGCCCAGAATGGCGCTGCGGCGATCGATCATCGAAATTGCCCCTTAAGAAAAAAGGGCGCCGCCCCGGTGAGGGGCAGCGCCCGTCAGGCGGAGGAATCAGTTTGGCATCATCGCGTGTAGCGCAACCCGAACATGAAGGTGCGGCCGAAGTGGTTATATTCATAATCGCGGTTGGCCACCGCATCGACATAACGATCGCGATAGCTATCGGTCAGATTGGTGCCTTCGACCGAGACTTCGAAGTTCTTCGTGACCTTGTAGCGCATCGACGCATCGACATTGGTGATCGGGTTATATCCTTCGAAGATATTTCCGGTCGCCGAAGCGTTGTCGATGAACCCGCTGCGATAGGCGATCGAGGCGCGTGCGCTGAACTTGCCGTCGTCGTAATAGAGCGTGGCGTTGTACGAGCGCTTGGCGAGGCCGTAGAGCGACGACGACACCACCGACCCGGGGTTGCCGCCGCCCGGCGTCGTGGCCGGGCCGGTCACGTTATAATTCACCGTGCTCGACACGAAGGTGGCGTTCGCGATGCCGCCGAAGTTGCGCAGGAAACCGGGCAGGAAGCGGAACGGCCCCTGAAGGTTGATTTCCGCACCGCGCAGCTTGCCGCCGGTAGCGTTGCCGATCGACGAGATCGTCCAGAGCTGGCCTTCGGGATTCGATGCGGCTGGCGAACTGGCCAGAATCACCGACGTCGGCAGCCCGGTCGAGGCGAACGTGCCCGTACGCGTGATCGACAGCGGGAAGCTCTGGATGTTCTTCTGGAACAGGCCGATCGAGAACACCGATTCCTTCGCGAAATACCATTCGACCGCCGCGTCGAACGCGGTTGCCCGGAACGGATCGAGGAAGGGATTGCCGAAGCTGACCTTGTAGTTGAACCCATCGACGGAACCGCCCGGCGTCAAATTGCCGAGGCTTGGCCGCGTCATCACCTTGCTGATCGCGCCGCGCACGATGATATTGCGGGAAGGGTAGAGCGCGAGGTTGAACGAAGGCAGCCAGTCTTCATAGGTGCGCTCAACGGTCACCAGCACGCCGCTATTATAGCCGGTCGAGGATTGTTCGGTCCGGACATAACGCATGCCGCCGTTAAAGGCATAATCGAGACCGAGGAGGGTGCCCTTGGCATCGAACTGCAGATAGGCACCCTTGTCGGTTTCGCGCACCGATCGGATGTTGCTCTGGTTGGGCACGGCGGTACGCTGGTACAATTTGGTAAAACCGGTCGCTGCCGGCAGGTTGGCGACGATCCATTGATTGGTATTGCCCGCCGGCTGCCCGGCCTTGCCCAGCGTGAACAACTCGCTCAGCCCGGCATCGACCGGGAAACCGTAAACCGCGGCAGCGCCGAACACGGTCGAGGGCGAACAGGTGATCGTCCCCAGAACGACGTCAGGAGCGGCAGCGGCCTTGGTCGGGCAGACGACGGTGTCGCGCGCAGCTTCGTAGAGGTTGAAGTCATAGCGGCGATAGACCGCGCCGGTGCGGATCTTGAATCCGTCGGCGACATCCCAGGTCGTCTTCAGCGACAGGGTACGAAACTTGTTGGTCGTGTTCGACGGACGGTCGCGGATTTCGGCCAGCTGGAAATTGGCCGGGTTGGTTACGCTGGTGCCGAACGTCAGGACCGGCGATCGGCTGTTGGTATAGTCATAGCTATACCCTTGCGCGTCGCGATCGTCGAAGATGATCGTCGTTTCCTGCGGAATATCGGCATCCGATTTCGAGAATCCGGCGAGCAGATCGATATGGAATTTATCGCCGAGATCCTGCTTCAGATTGCCGCTGAATTGATAGAAAGTCGTGTTCAGCTTGCGCTGGTAATGCTCCATCCGGACCCAGGCGTCGTTGATCGTCGCCTTGATCAGATTGTTGTTCGAATCGATCGTGTAATTGGTGATGTCGATCGACCGCTCGTTCGAGCGGAACAGCACTTCGCCCCAGCGCTCCTCACGCACTTCCTTGTAACGCGAAAACAGGCCGTCGAAGGACAATTTGGTGCGGTCGGTGGGCGACCATTGCAGGCTGCCCGTCAGGCCCAGCCGTTCGCGATTATGCTCGATCAGGCCGTAGCGCGGGATACGCGGATGGAAAGCGAGCGCGGCGGCGTTGCAGCCCGCGCTTACAACATAGGTGCCCCCGGCATTCGGGGTGGTCCAGCAATTGACGCCGCCGACCGAATCGAACCGCGCCTGAACCCAGCGCGTGGTGTTGTTGCCGAGTTCGAACGTATTGGCCTTGCTCCATGCGGCGGACAGCGAAACGCCGAGCGTGCCGTCCGACGATTTCCAGCCGATCAGCCCGGCGAGGCGCGGACCGAGATCCTTGGACAGATCATTATACTGGCCCTGCGCCGACAGCGCGACGGTGATGCCGGTCTTGCCCGCAAGCGGATTGCCGGTGTTGAGGTCGACCACCGCGCCGAGCGATCCTTCGTCGAGCTGCGGCTCTGCGGTCTTGTTGACCACCAGCGAGCTGAACAGTTCGGAGGCGAAGACGTTGAAATCGAACGCGCGCTCGCGGTCGGCGCTGGCGCCGTCGGACGAGGTGGTCAAAGCCTGCATGCCGTTGACCCGCACCGCAGTGAATTGACCCGACAGGCCGCGGACCGTGATCGAGCGGCCTTCGCCGCCGTCGCGCTGGATCGAAATGCCGGGAATGCGCTGGAGCGATTCGGCGAGATTCTGGTCGGGGAATTTGGCGATGTCCTCGGCGACGATTGCATCGACCGACGATACCGACTGGCGCTTCACGTCGAGCGCGGCGCTCAGCGACTTGCGGAAGCCCGTGACGACGATGTCGATCGACTTTTCGTCGGCGCTCTGGTTATCCGGCGCGGACGCTGGGGTTTCCTGCGGCGCGGTGGCTGGCTGATCGGCAGGCGTTGAAGGCTGCGGCTTGTCTGCGGCAAGGGCTGTGCCGGGCAGGAGCAAACCGAGCGCCATGGCCGCGACCGATCCGCTCAGGATCATTTGCCTGGCGCGGCAGGACAACGGCTTGGCTTGGACGTTCATCATTCTCTCCCCTGCGGCTCGTAACGCCGATGACACCGGTTGCTGGCGCGCTGGTTCCGCCGCACAGGTAGGAGAAGAGTTTTTCCGGGACATCACCCCGATTTCCTCCCCTGCGGCCGCCAGTTTTGCACTGGTCTTGCCGATGTCGCCTGTTATTCCGGTAACCGGTGTCAATGAAATGCAATGAGGAGAGCGACGTGTCAATACGAATTGGTATGGCGGCAGTTGCGATGCTTTTGGGTGTTGCGCCGACGGCACAGAAGATGGTCGTGATCGACGAGCGTGATGTGGTCCGGAACGAGCCGCCGCCGCATAACGGCACCGGTACGAGCACCGCCTATCGGATCAGCGATTCGGTGCCCGGCCGGACAATGGAATTCCGCAAGAGGGTGATGCATCCCGGCGCGTCCATCGGGCCGCATGTGCTCGCGCATGACGAGGTCTATTACGTGCTGTCGGGCACGGGACTGGTCATGTCCGACGGGCAGTCGAAGCCGCTGCGTACGGGGATGGCGGTGTATCTCTATAACGGCGCGTCTGTCGGCATTCGCCAGACGGGCAAGGCGCCGCTGACGTTGATCATCGCTTATCCGCTGCCACCTGCATAGGCTCGGATCAGGTGCCGGGCTGGATGTAGGGGATGCGCGAAAAAAGCTCGCGCTGCCATTGGCGCGGGTCGTTTTCGATATGGCTGGCGACGTCGAAGATCATCGTCGACCGGCGCGCCAGATCGTATTCTGGCCAAGCGGGCAAGCCGGGATGGTTGGGATTGCCTGTTGCGGCAAAGGCGGCGAAGCAGTCCTGCATCGCCCTTGAAGCTGCGCGGGCATCGGTGCCGGTGCCGGTCTGCGATCCGGCGGCGTTGAGCGTGCCGAACACGAGCGGGATGTCCATCGTGTGGAATGCACCGCGCCGCGGGTCGGTGCGTGACGTGAAATCGACCTGATAAACGAAGCCCGGCGCGCCCGCCCTGGCGCGCGCCTCGGCCTCGATAACCTGACCGCGCCAGCTGCGTCCGGCGGTGGTTGCGGCGTAGAAGATTTCGGTCGGCGACCATCGCGGAAATTGTTTGCGATATTCAGCGACGACCCATTCGGGCAACACGTCGATCCTGAGTTCGGGCGCCATCCGCTCGGCAAGGTTGTCCCAGTTGAGTCCCTTCACCTTGTCCGAATCGGGCGAAATGAACGCGCGCGTCTCGTCGCGCACGTTGCCAAGCATCATCGGGATAACGAGGCCCTGCGGGTTGGCGTCGGGCCAGAAGGGGTGGCGGATCAGCCATTTCATGTCGAGCACGGGCCCGAAATAAAGGCCGCCACCGAGGATCGGGTCGGTCGTATCGAGCGCCTCGACCAGTTTTTCGGCGGGAAGCGCGAGCAGTGGGGCGAGGTTCTTTTCGCTCACGCCGAGCCTGGCAAGACAGGCGCGCGCGCGCATCGTGGCGTTCATGGGGCCAGAGGCGGTCACTTGCTGTCCGCTCATCGTCGCGGCGCGATGGAACAGCCCCCTGGCAGCTGGCGTCCCCATCAGGGTCGCGATCTTGGCTCCGCCGCCCGACTGCCCGAATACCATCACGCGCGACGGGTCGCCGCCGAACGCCGCGATATTGTCGCGGACCCATTGGACGGCGAGGATCAGGTCGAGTTGTCCCGCATTGCCGCTGTCGGCGAAGCGCGGGTCGAGCCGCGCGAGATAGAGATAGCCGAACGCGTTGAGGCGATGGTTGACCGTGACGACCACCGTCTCGCGCTCGGCAAGTTGACTCCCGTCATACAACGCGCTTGATCCGGTGCCTGACGAGTAGGCACCGCCATGAATATAGACCATCACTGGCTTGGGCCGGCTGCTCTTCCCCGTGGTCCAGACGTTGAGGACGAGGCAATCCTCGCTGACCGGAATGCCCGTCGCGTCCCCGGCATAGCCTTTGCCCGCCTGCGGGCAGGACGGGCCCCATTGCGTCGCGCGGACCGGCGCGACCGCGTGCGGTTCCGCGACGGGTGCGCGAAAGCGTTCGGCGCGACCGTAACGGATGCCGCGGAAATTCATCACGCCGCCGCCCGAGCGATCGCCAAGGAAGGTGCCGGCCGGGCAAGTTACCTGCGCCGTGCCGCCCGCGGACTGTGTGCGGGCGATCCCCGGCGTGGCGAGCGCGAGCCCGGCGCCGATCAACGCGCGGCGGTCGATCTCAGCGCCTGACATCCAGACCACCTTCGAGAAATGCGTCGATATCGCTCTGACGGAACAGGCTGGCATCGCCGGGCAGCGAATGTTTGAGCGCGGTCAGTGCGAGTCCGGTCCGTGCGGCGTCGTCGATATCGCCGCCCGACCGCAACGAATGGAGCACGCCCGCAGCGAATGCGTCGCCCGCGCCGATCCGGTCGACGATTCCGGCGAGCATGATTTCCGCGCTTTGCGCGCGCGCATCGCGCGTATCGATCCGCGCCGAGAGCCGGTGCCGGTCCGCGTCCTCGACATGCCGCGCGGTCGAGGCGATCGCCTGGAGTTTGGGGAAAGCCGCAAAGGCGGCGTCGGCAGCTTCGCGCCGCCGATCTTCGCCGTCGCCCGAAAAGGGCTTGTCGAGCAGCAGCGCGATGTCGCGATGGTTGCCGAACATCAGGTCGGCCTGTGCCACGATCCGCGACAGGATTTCGCGCGGCCGTCCGTCCCAGAGCTCCCACAGTTTGCCGCGCCAGTTGCCGTCGAACGACACAGCGATGCCGCGCACGCCGGCGGCTTCGGCGGCCGCGATCGCGGCTTCGGCGGGCACCGGGCCGAGCGCCGGCGTGATGCCCGACAGGTGCAACCGGTCGACGCCGGCTAGCAGCGAATCCCAGTCCCATGCATTGGCGGGCGCCTCGGCAAAACTCGAATGCGCGCGGTCATAGATCACTTCGGTCGCACGCACGCCCGCGCCCGAAGTGACGAAATAGAGTCCCATTCGTTCGCCACGTCGCTGGATGCCGTTGGTGTCGATGCCATGGCCGCGAAGCGTCGAAATCGCGGAATCGGCCAAATCGTTGTCCGGCAATGCGCTCGCGAAGCGCACGTCGTGGCCGAGCCGCGCCAGTGCGGTCGCGACGTTCGCTTCTGCCCCCGCTACCCACACGTCGAATCGGGGGGTCTGCAGGATCAACTCGCGCCCCGGAGGCGACAGCCGCAACATGATTTCCCCGAAGGCGAGGAACTTGCCCATCAGCGCGCCAGCCAGCCACCATCGACGGCGAGGATATGGCCCTGAACATAGTCCGACGCGCGGCTGGCGAGAAACACCGCGGCGCCGCCCAGATCGCTCGAATCGCCCCAGCGTCCCGCCGGGATTCGATCGAGGATCGACTTGTTGCGCTCCTCGTCGGCACGTAGCGCGGTGGTATTGTTGGTCGCGATATAGCCCGGCGCGATCGCGTTGACGTTGACGCCTTTCGACGCCCATTCGTTGGCGAGCAGCTTGGTCAGCCCGCCGATCCCGCTTTTCGACGCAGTATAGCTCGGCACGCGGATGCCGCCCTGAAAGGTCAGCATCGAGGCGATGTTGATGATCTTGCCGCCGCCGCCCTCTTTTTCATGGCGTGCGATCATGTGCCTCCCCGCCGCCTGACACAGGAAGAATGCCGACTTCAGGTTGGTGTCGACCACCGCGTCCCAGTCCTGCTCGGTGAAATCGACCGCGTCGGCGCGACGGATGATCCCTGCATTGTTGACGAGGATGTCGAGCCGGCCGAGCTTTTCCACGGTTTCGTCCACAATCCTTTGCACAGGCTCGATGGTCGATAGGTCGGCGGAAATCACTTCGGCACGGCGACCCATCGATCGCGCCCTGGCAATTGTATCGTCGGCCGGGGTGCGGCCGACACAGGCGAGGTCGGCGCCGGACTCCGCCAGCGCCAGCGCGATCCCCTGGCCGATACCGGTATTGGCACCGGTGACGACCGCGACCTTGCCGGTAAGATCGAACGGACTGGCCATCAGGCGAGCTGGCAGATGTCGAGGACGTTCATGTCCGTATAGTCCTGATTCTCGCCCGCCATCGCCCAGATAAAGGCATAGGCCTTGGTGCCCGCGCCCATATGGATCGACCAGGGCGGGGAGATCACGACTTCCTCATTGGCCATGACGATGTGCCGCATCGCCTCGCCTTCGCCCATGAAGTGCATCACGCGGTCGTTCGGGCTGTCGAGCTCGAAATAGCAATAGATCTCGCTGCGGCGCTCGTGGATGTGCGGGGGCATGGTGTTCCACACGCTGCCGGGCTTGAGCACCGTCAGGCCCATGACGAGTTGCGCGCTGTCGCAGATGCCGGGGATGACGAGCTGATAGATCGTGCGCTCGTTCGATTCCTCGAGGCTGCCGCGGTCGAGCGCATTGGCGTCGGCGATGCCGAGCTTGCGCGTCTTGAAGCCTTTGTGCGCGGGGCACGAAGCGAGATAGAAACGCGCGCCTGCGCCCGAAAACTCGACGTCGGTCGCGCCCATCGTGATATAGAGGCAATCCTTGTTGCCCAGCTCGAAGCGCTCACCGTCGACCGTGACCGTGCCGACTGCCCTGCCGATGTTCACAACAGCAAGTTCGCGGCGCTCAAGGAAGGGATGGCCCGCGGCCGAGGGCGGCTCGGTCTGCGCGGGGAGTTTCACCGGCGCCGATCCCACGGCGACGCCGCCGATCACGAAACGGTCGGCATGGGTATAATTGAGCACACACTCGCCTTCGCGGAACAGCCCCTGGATGAGATAGCGGTCGCGCAGCTCCTCATTGGAGACGCACTCCATCATGTCGGGGTGCGTGGCGTAGTAAGTACGATCGAACATCTGGGGCTCCGTGGGGTCAGGCCGCTTGCGCGGCGAAATGGGGGTCGTCGATCTTGTAGGCGCGGCGTGCGAGGCCATTGGTCAGCTCCTGCGCCAGCTCGGCGGCTTCCCAGTCGTGGAGGCGATGCTCGGCGACGAGGCGGGCGAGAAAGCCGCAATCCACCCGGCGCGCGACATCGTGCCGCGCGGGGATCGACAGGAAGGCGCGCGTGTCGTCGTTGAATCCGACCGTGTTGTAGAAGCCGGCGGTCTCGGTCGTCATCTCGCGGAACCGGCGCATGCCTTCGGGGCTGTCATGGAACCACCAGGCGGGGCCGAGCTTGAGGCAGGGATAATGCCCGGCGAGTGGCGCCAGTTCGCGAGCATAGGTCGACTCGTCGAGCGTGAACAGAATGATGGACAAATCGCGCTCGTTGCCGAAGCGATCGAGCAATGGTCTGAGCGCATGGACATAGTCGGTGCGCGTCGGCATGTCGGCGCCCTTGTCGCGGCCATGGCTATGAAACAGCCCGGCGTTGTGATTGCGGCAGCTGCCGGGATGGATTTGCATCACCATGCCGTCCTCGACGCTCATCGCCGCCATCTCGGTCAGCATATGCGCGCGGAACAGTTCGGCGTCGGCCGGGGTCCAGGTGCCGGTGACGATTGTGCGGAACAGCCGTTCGGCCTCGTCTGGCGACAGGTTGGCCGTCGCGGCGGTCGGGTGCCCATGATCGGTCGCGGTGGCGCCCGCGGCGCGGAAATCGCCGCGGCGCTTGCGATGCGCCGCAAGATAGCCCTTCCACTCGTACACGTCCTCGCCGGTCAGTTCGGCAAAGCGCTTCATCGCGGGCTCAAACGCCTCATGCTCGACGTCGATCACGCCGTCGGGGCGATAGGTCGTGACAACTCGTCCTGCCCAGCCCGAGCGGCGGATGCTGTGGTGGTGCGTCAGATCATCCTGCGCGCCCTCGGTCGTGGCGAGGAAGTCGATCCTGAAGCGGTCGAACAGCGCGCGGGGGCGGAAGGCGTCGGTGGCGAGCGATTCGGCGATCGTGTCGAAATAATGGTCGGCGGTCGACGCATCGAGCGCCTCGGTGATACCGAACACGTCCGAGAAGACATGGTCGAGCCAGATCCGCGAGGGTGTGCCGCGGAACAGTTGGTAATTCGCTGCGAACAGCCGCCATGCGGTGCGCGGATCGGTCGCGGGCACGCCATCGCGACGCGGGATCGCCAGCGAGTCGAGCGCGATTCCCTGACTATAGAGCATGCGGTAGAGATAATGGTCGGGAGCGAGCAGCAGGCTGGTGGCATCGGTCCAGTTGACGTCGGTCGCGAACCATTGCGGGTCGGTATGGCCGTGTGGGCTGATGATCGGCAAATCGGCGATGGTCGCGTACAGGTCGCGCGCCACCGCCCGCGCCGTCGGGTCGGCCGGGAACAGGCGGTCGGGATGCAATTCCAGGCGCGTCGTCATCCTGCTCCTTCAGCCCGCTTCTCCCGAGCAGGCGTGTATATAGGTAACCGGTGTCAGCGCGGCGTGCAACCCGTCAGCGCGCGGGCGCGACCGATCCGCGGCGGATCAACGTCGAGAGGAACAGCGACGGTTCCTCGACCGGCTCGGCCTCCTCGTCGATTCCGGCAATCAGCTTGAGTGCGGCGGAACGCGCCATCGACGCGATCGGCCAGCGCACGGTGGTCAGTGGTGGCCACATATGCGCTGCGATCGGGGTGTCGTCGAAACCGATCACCGACAGATCGCGCGGCACCTGCAGTCCGCGCTGGCATGCGGCGTGGATCACGCCGGCGGCCATTTCGTCGTTGCACGAAAAGATCGCGGTCGGGCGCGGCACGACGTCGAGCAATCGCTCGGCGGCAATCAGCCCCGATTCGAAGCGGTAATTCCCATCCGCGATCATACTGCGTGGCAGCGCAATCCCGGCATCACCCAGCGCTTCCTCGAACCCGAGCCGGCGTTCGCGCGCCGAGCGGAAGCCGTGCGGTCCGGCAACCAGCCCGATTCGCCGGTGCCCGAGCGAGATGAGATAGTCGGTGGCCTCGCGCACTGCCTCGCGATCGTTCGACGCGACCATATGATCCGCGGTGTCGAGCGCAGCCGAGCCCATGCGGACGTACCGGCACCCGATATCGTCGCACAATTTGGCGATCATGTCGTTTTCGCTGATCGGCGGCATCAGCAGAACACCGAACAGCCGCTGGCGTTCGAGAAAGGTGCGCAGATCCTCGAGCATCGTCGCCGATCCACGGTCGAGCGGGCGGACGACCATTTCGAATTCGGTGTCGTGCAGCGCTTCAAGCATGCCCTGCTGGACGTTCATTACGGTCTGCGCGTTGGGATTGTCGTGGACCAGCCCGATCAGGAAATTGCGTCGGAGCGCGAGCGCGCGCGCCTGGGGATTGGGGACGTAGCCAAGGCCGCCGATTACCTCCTCGACACGGCGTCGCGTCTCGTCGTTGAGTAATGGCGATCGATTGATCACCCGACTGACGGTCTTTTTAGAGACGCCCGCGATCCGCGCTACGTCGTTGATCGTCGGCTGGCCGGTCTTGCGCATGATCCTGCATAGACGTGGCCACCGCCCTTGCGCAATCGGTGCGCCCGGCGCAGAGAATGATACCGGTTACCAAAAGAGTGAGCGGATGACGGTCAGGGCTGTGCGAATCGATGTAGCGGACAGCGTCGCGACGTTGCTTGACGATGCCCTGGCGGGCGACCTCGTCGCGGTCGGGGATGGGTCGGTTGTGCTTCGCGAGAATATCGGCCGGGGCCATAAGGTGGCGCTGGCGCCGATCGAGGTGGGGGTGCCGGTGATCAAATATGGATTTCCGATCGGCCGCGCGAGCAAACCGATCATGACGGGCGGGCGGGTTCATTCGGACAATCTCACGACCGCGCTTGCCGGGCAGCAGGCGTATCGTTTCGATCGGCACCGGGCGCCGCATCTGGAAACCGACGCCGCAGTGTTCAGCGGATATCGTCGTGCCGACGGGCGAGTGGGCACGCGCAACGAAATCTGGATCCTTCCCACCGTCGGCTGCGTCGCGCGCACGTCCGAACGGATCGCGGCGCGCGCAGCGGCGCTGCTCGGCGATGCGGTCGATGGCGTCCACGCCTTCACCCATCCATTCGGTTGTTCGCAGCTTGGCAGGGACCTCGACGCGACGCGCCGGATTCTCGCGTCGCTCGCTTGTCACCCCAATGCCGGGGGGGTGCTGATCGTTGGGCTGGGCTGCGAAAACAACCAGATCGCGCGGCTGCTTGAAGACATCCCCGAGTGGCGCCGTCCGGCGATCAGGACGCTGGCGACACAACTTGCCGACGACGAGATCCGGGAAGGTGTCGCGCTGGTCGAGGAGCTTGCCGCGCAGGCGCAGTGCGAGCGCAGCGAAGCATCGTTCCGTGACCTCGTCCTCGGCGTGAAATGCGGCGGATCGGATGGTCTGTCGGGCCTCACGGCCAACCCGCTGGTCGGCCGGATGAGCGATCGCGTCACCGCCAGCGGCGGCCGCGTGCTACTCACCGAAATCCCGGAAATCTTCGGCGCCGAACAATTGCTGATGAATCGCGCCAGCGACGAGCGGGTGTTCGACGGAATTGTCGGCGTGGTGAACGGGTTCAAGCAATATTTTCTCGACCATGGCGAGCCGGTGTCGGATAATCCGTCGCCCGGAAACGTGGCGGGCGGGATTACGACGCTGGAGGAAAAGTCGCTCGGCGCGGTGCAGAAAGCGGGCAAGGCGGCGGTGTCCGATGTGATCGGTTATGGCGAGCGAGTGCGGACGAACGGGCTGACCCTGCTCGAGGCCCCGGGCAACGATGCCGTGTCGTCGACCGCGCTGGCGGCGGCGGGGGCAACGGTGATCCTGTTCACGACCGGGCGCGGCACGCCGCTCGGTTTTCCTGTGCCGACGATCAAGATTTCGTCAAACAGCGACCTTGCAGTCCGCAAGCCGGGCTGGATCGATTTCGATGCAGGGACGGTGCTGGATCAGGGCTTTGAGGCGGTCGAAGCAGCGCTGGTCGATCGCATTTGTGCGATTGCTTCGGGCGAGGAGACGGCAGCAGAACGCAACGGGGAGCGAGAAATCGCGATCTGGAAGCGCGGCGTGACCCTGTGAACCGGCTGTCGCGGGCGACCCTTTCTGCCCTCCCGCCCGACATCGTCGCTCCGCGAAACCGGCCGGAGCCGGTCATCGGAATTGTCCATTTCGGGCCGGGCGCGTTTCACCGTGCGCATCAGGCGGACTATATCGATCGCCTGCTCGACCTTGATCCGCGTTGGGGGATCGCTGCCGTGTCGATGCGCAGCCGGGGCACGGTCGATGCGCTGGCGGCACAGGACGGCCTGTACACGCTCGCGATCCGCGACGCAGCGCCGGCCATGCGCGTGATCGGTGCGCATCGGCGTTTTCTGGGCCCCGAAGATGCGCGAGAGACGCTGGGGCTGCTGACCCGCGCCGAGGTACGGCTCGTCACAACGACAGTGACCGAAAAGGGCTATTGCCTGGCCCCCGACGGGACGCTCGATCTGGCTCATCCGGATATCGTCGGGGACCTCGCTCGACCGGCGGTACCGCAAAGTGTGATCGGCTGGATCGTTGCCGGGCTGAAGGCACGTCGAGAGGCGGGCGTCGCACCGTTCGTGCCGATGCCGTGCGACAATCTGGCGAACAACGGGTCCAAACTCCATGCTGCGCTGGTCGCCTTTGCGCAGGCGAGCGACGATCCCGTGCTGGCCGACTGGATCGCCGGCGAGGTGCGGGTGCCCTCCACCATGGTCGATTCGATCACGCCGGCATCGGACGACGCTCTCTATACCAATGTTGCGGCGACGTTGGGCGTCGAGGACCGCGCTGCCGTCCAGCGGGAAACGTTCACACAATGGGTGATCGAGGATATCGGCGATCTCGGTCCCGATCTTTCATCGGTCGGCGCCACGCTGACCGGGGATGTTAGCGGCTATGAGCGTGCCAAGCTGCGCATACTCAACGGCGCGCATTCAACATTAGCCTACGCCGGCTTGCTGCGCGGTCACACCAGCGTCGCCGCGGCGATGCGCGATCCGGTACTCGCCGCCTTTATCGACGCAATGATCCGTCGCGACATCATGCCGATGCTGTCCCCGGTGCCGGGCCTCGATCTCGATGCCTATCGTGCGGCAGTGTTGAAGCGTTTTGCGAATCCGGCGATCGTCCACCGGCTTGATCAGATCGCGCAGGACGGGTCGCAAAAGCTGCCTTATCGGCTGGGCGACACGCTGATCGCCAATCGTGGAGCCGGGCGCATGCCTTATCATGTCGTCGCCGCGCTGGGTTGCTGGGTGGCGTTCCTGATGCATCGCGGGCGCGACGGTGTGGCAATCGTTGATCCGGCGGGCGACCGGTTGATGGAGGCAGCGCGCCGGGAATCGCCCGCTGGCGTGATCGACGCACTGGCCGGGCAGGGACTCGGAATTCCTTCTGAAGTAGCCGGCGATTCGTCGCTGATCGCTGCGCTGAAGTCTGCCACGGAAGCGGTGTTCTCCGGGTGCATTTCGCCATTTCAGCCGGGCTGATTTCGGCCCGGGCTTGTCAATGACACCGGTTTCCCATAGGCATCTCGAAACGACGCCAAAAAGCGCCGGTAAATGCGCGATGGAGGGGTTCGGCGGTGCAGCCAGACAATTACGCCGACAATGTTATCCGAATCGCCCGATCGTTCGTCGATGCCCGCAAAGCTGGCGCCGCGCTCCCCGATTTTCCCGGAACGATGCCAACGGCGCTCGATGAAGCCTATCAAGTTCAGGATGCCGCAATCGCGCTGGCGCATGGTCAGGTGGCCGGCTGGAAGGTCGGTCGGATCAACCCGCCGCTGGGTGGTGTCGATCGTCTGGCCGGTCCGATCTTCGCCGATCAGATCGTCGTCGCCAACGGTGCAGCGGTTGCCATGCCGGTATTCGACGGCGGGTTCGGCGCTGCCGAGGCCGAATTTCTGCTCAGAATCGGCACACCACCGGAACCGGCTAGGACCAGCTTTGCGATGGCTGAAGCGCGCGCGCTGATCGACGCGGTGCATGTCGGAATCGAGATTGCCAGTTCGCCCTTCCCGGGGATCAACGATCACGGCCCGGCCGTGACGATCGCCGATTTCGGTAACAATAACGGGCTGATCGTCGGTGCCGCGATCGAGAATTGGCAGGATGTCGACCTCGACAGCTGGCCAGTCGAATTGTGGATCAATGGCGGGCGCGCCGGCGCAGGGACCACCGCAGATATGCTCGACGGCCCATTCGGGGCGGCGCGCTTCCTGTTCGAAGCGCTGGCTGTGCGGGGCATCGCGTTGACGCCGGGGCAATGGATTTCCACCGGTGCGGTCACCGGGGTGCACCCGGTCCGCATCGGTGACACAATAGAAGCACGGTTCGATGGCCGCCTGTCGGTCGATTGCACGATCAGGGCCCAGTAAAGAGGCCGTCAGTTGGGAGAGTGACGATGGCGACGACCGGAATTCCGGAGGTCGGCTTGCCGGACGCCAGAATCGGCCGGTATCGCTGGGTGATCTGCGGGCTGCTCTTTGCAGCGACCGCGATCAACTATGTCGATCGCCAGATGATCGGGGTGCTCAAGCCGACGATCTCGGGCGAGCTCGGCTGGGACGATGCGACCTATTCCTACGTCATCATTTGGTTTCAGGCCGCTTACGCGCTGGGCTATGTCAGCTTCGGCTGGGTGATCGACCGGCTGGGTGCTCGGATCGGCTATTCGATCGCCTTTCTGATCTGGACGCTCGGGCACACGTTGTGCGGCTTCGCCAGCAACGCCTTCCAGTTTTCGGCCGCGCGCTTTGTGCTGGGCATCGGTGAGTCGGGTAACTTTCCCGCGGGCATCAAGTCGGTATCCGAATGGTTCCCCGCGAAGGAACGGGCGCTTGCGACCGGCATCTTCAACGCCGGCGCCAATATCGGCGCGGTAATCACGCCGCTGATCGTGCCCGCCATCACGCTGGCGTTCGGCTGGCGCATGGCGTTCATCATTACCGGAATCGCCAGCCTGGTGTGGCTGGTCGCCTGGATCGCAATCTATCGCCGCCCGCGCGAACAGCCGCGCGTGTCGGCGGCCGAGCTCGCCTATATCGAAAGCGATCCCGCCGACCCGGCGGAGAAGATCGGATGGGTCCGTCTGCTCGGCTATCGCGAGACCTGGGCCTACGCCCTGGGCAAGTTTCTGATCGATCCGATCTGGTGGCTGTTCCTGTTCTGGACGCCGGACTTCCTCGCCAAGACCTATCATCTCGACCTCAAAAGCTTCGGTCCACCGCTGGTCGTGATCTACCTGATCTCCGATTTCGGCAGCGTTGCCGGCGGCTGGTCGTCCTCGACGATGATGAAGCGAGGCTTTTCGGCGAACGCTGCCCGCAAGATCACGATGCTGGTCTGCGCGTTTCTGGTAATGCCGATCTTTTTTGCGCAATATGTCGACAATCTGTGGCTGGCGGTGGCGATCGTCGGGCTTGCCACGGCGGCGCATCAGGCGTTCTCCGCCAACCTTTACACGATCCCCTCGGACATGTTCCCGCGCGGGGCGGTCGGTTCGGTCGTCGGGATTGGCGGCACGGTCGGCGCGGTCGGTGGGATGGGGATGGCGTGGTTTACCGGCTATATCCTGCAGACCACGGGCAGCTACGCGCTCATCTTCGCCGTCGCCGGGAGCGTCTATCTGATCGCCGTGGCGGTGGTACATCTGCTCAGCCCGAAACTTGCCCGGGTGGATACGATCTGATCGACCTGACCGGGAGAGTTTGACGTGCGCCGCCCCCGCCCGATTGCGATGTTCGCGCTTGCTGCCACGACGATAGCGTGGCCCCTGTCGGCTGCACAGGACAATAGCGGGCTCCTCTTTCGCGTATCGGCCGACCGGGATCTCACCGCTGAGGTCGCGGGAGGCGATGCCGTGCCCAATTTCCGCAGCGGGGTCAGCATCGTTCCTGACGGGGCGATCGGCGGCGCGGCGCGTTGGGCGGATGACGGCTATGTCGCGTGGAAGGCGCCGGGGAACATTCGCGCTGAACGCGGTACGCTCGCCTTCTTCTGGCGCTCACGCGAACCCGTGGGGGAAGCACCGTTCTCGATTTTCCGCGTGGGGTTCGCCGATCATTCGAGCTGGGACATGGCGTTCCTCAGGGTCGACTGGAACGGCCACGGCTTCGACGCCTTCGTCACCGACGCCAACCTGTCGCGCATCCGCGTATCGTGGAAAATGCCGGCGCTGCCGGCCCCCGATGCATGGCACCATATCGCCTTCAGCTGGGACGAGACGGTCGGGGTTCGGCTCTATGTCGACGGCCGGGAAGTTGCGCGCAAGGATCAGAAGGCCGATCTCGATTCGGGTCTCGACCAATTCGGATTGGCGGGTCGCGTGCTGTCGCCGCATCAGGTGCAGAGCCGCTACAATTTCATGCGCGGCAGCGACGTGGATGAAATCCGCGTTTACGATCGCATGCTCGGCGCGGCCGACGTTGCGGCGCTGGCCGACAAAACGAATCCCGCCGCTGCGCCTGCGTCCGATCCGGTTGCGCGCCGTGCTGCCTGGCTGCACCGTTACGGCTGGGATCGTGGCGCACCGCCGCTGCTGACCGATCCCGTCACGCGTATTCGCAAGGTCGAGTTCGCCGATGCGAAAGACCTCAAGGAGTGGATGTGGAAGGGCGTTGACGGGATTCCCGAGACGACCTGGCCGGGAGTTTACAATCGCTCGAAGCTGCCCGGGCGCGACGATTATTTCGAGCTGCCCGACTGGAACGTCTATGTCGAAGGCGGCAAGCGGTACGATTTGACGATTCCGGCGGGCGAGACGGTCAATCGCGTCGAAATCCGCGGTGCGGCCTATGGAGAGCTCGACTGGTCGGGCGGCGGTGGATCAAGCCTGCTTTCGAGGCGCCCGCAAGGGGTGGTGCGCAGCATCGACAGTTTCGCTCCCCGCACCGGTGGCGTGCTCAGCTTCGTCAATTCGATGCAGGAACAGCCGATCCAGGAACTCTGGGCCTATGATATCGGCGCGGGCAGGGAGCCGGAGGGCAGCTTCAAACTGTCCTATATGATCGACGCCAGTGTCGCGCCGAAGATGCCGGTGCTCGATCCGCTCAATGCATTCATTGCCGGCCGCTACGCACCGGACGAACGCAGCACCGTGCTGGCCATGCCCGTGTCGGGTGTGAAAGCGGCCGTCGGCGCCGGTGCGGCAGGTGCCTCGGGCACGGTCGATCGCGCTTCGGGCGACGCGCCGATCGTCCACGTGCTGATCCCGGCGAGTTTCGGCGACGCCTATCCCGACAAGCCGATCGCGCGGGCGTGGGATTATGGCTGGCAGAATATCAATGACGGGCTCGACGGGATCGCGATCGATATTCCAGCGCTCAACGCCACACCCGATGCAAAGGGGCTGATCGCGCTCAATATCAAGGTCAAGGATCCGATCTGGCCCGGGCGCGACATGATCGACGTGTCCGTATCGGTGAAGCCGGGCGAGGCGCGGACCTTATGGCTCGACCTGCGCGATCGCATCCTGTCCAACGACAGCCTGTATCTGACGGTTGCGTCGGCAGCGCCGGACTTCAATGCGCAGAGCCTGAACGGCGCGAAGATCCGGCTGGTGTTCAAGCCGCGCGCGGAGGCGATGAAGGAGCATGTCGCCGATCGCTTCAATCAGGTGAAGGACAATTGGGGCTTCCTGGTCGAGGAACATACCGCCTCGAAGCGCGCCTCGCTCTATGCGCGCCTCTTCGCCGATATCAGCGACCTGTTGCGTGTCGATCCCGACAACAAGCTCACCAGAGCCTATTGGTCGGACATCAACTATCGCCCCGAAAACATGCCGGCCTTTACCCAGCCCACGCCGCCGCCGGGCGTGCCGCTCTGGGCGTTCCGCCAGCTCGAGGACCTCAAACTGTCGAAGCAGTTCGCCGATTGGTGGATCGACAACCGGCAAGTCCCCTACGGCGATTTCGGCGGCGGCATTTCGGACGATGTCGACCTGACCGAGCAATGGCCCGGGCTTGCGCTGATGGGCGTCGAGCCGGACAAGTTGAACACATCGCTGCGCGCGCTGTCGGACGCGGTCTACAAGAACGGCATGATCGTGAACGGGCTCGGCTACATCACGACCGACGAACTCCATGCCTATGAGGAGGGTCTCAACGTCAACGCCGAACGGCTCTATCTCAACTGGGGCGAGCCGAAGACGATCGAGCGGATCATGGACAATGTCCGCGGATTGCAGCGCGTGCTGCTGGTCAACGGCAAGGGCCATATGCACTTCGCCAGCAACTGGTATGGCGGGCGCAAAATCTATCGCGAGGGGGCGTGGGAATGGCAAAAGCCCTATGGCTTCACCGTGATGCACGGGCCGATGCTGATCGGGCTCTATAACGGCAATCCGGCGGCGCGCGGGCTAGTGACGGAAGTGATCGACGGCTGGCTGGCGCATGGCAAGCAGGGCACCGATGGCGTGTGGAGCTTCCCCAACGAAATCAACTGGCGGACCGATGCCGAGCGGGTCGGCGATGGCGGGGGGATCACCGTGCCGTTGCAGACGGCGTGGGGCGCATATCGCCTGACCGGCGATGCCAAATATCTCCGCCCGATCGATGCACGGATCGCCAGGACCGGACCGGGCGTGCTGGGCGAACTCAACGAGAATGTCTTTGCCATCGCGCCGCAGGGCGAAGCGTGGCGCAATGCGCTGCTGGCGAAACCGTCGGGCGATTTCGCGGCCTATGCCGGTTGGGCACGCAGTGGCGACCTGTCGCTGCTCGAGCGGCTCCACGCCGAGTCGATCGCCACCAAATCGCAGCGCATGTACATGATGACCGAGGGACATTTCTGGTCCGACCGGGTCGAATCGGCGATGGACATCCTGCAGCGCGAGCGGCTTGGCGGGGTTGCGCTGATCCGCAATCAGGGCTGGCCGGGCAACATTGTCAGCTGGCGCTTTGCCGAGGCTGGAGCGGGCGAGCAGGTTGCGATCCTGCTTTCCGATGCGACCCCCGATCACTTCCGCGTGGTTGCGTACAACACGACCGACCGGCTGCAGAAAGCGACGATGTCGAGCTGGGACGTGACTGCCGGGCAATGGTCGATGATGCGCGCGACCAGCAATGACGGCGGCGCGACGCTCAACGCCGATAGCGGCCGTGCGATCGTGCCGCTTGAACGCAGCGGATCGGTCGAGGTCGAGTTCGCGCCGCATACGACCACGGTCTATGACTTCGTGCTGACCAAGGCGGGGACGCCGGTGGCAGAGCGGCCCGACCTTGGCATAGGCATCGACGATGTGGTGGTGAACGGGCGTAGCGTTTCGGTAACCGTGCACAGCCTTGGCGCGAAACCGGCCGCGGGCGGCCGCGCGATGCTGGTCGATGGCGACGGCAAGGTATTGGCGACCGTACCGATTGCGACTCTCGCCGCTCCGCTCGATCTGTTGCCCAGGACCACGAACGTCCGACTGACGTTGCCCGCCGGAATCGATCCCAAACGGGTCAGCGTGCGATTGTCGCTGCCCGATGACGCGGCCGAAGTGACCCGGCTCAACAATATCGTGCCGCTCGCCGCGGCGCGCAGATGATCGCACTCTCACGGCGGCAGGCGCTGGCCGGGGCGACGATGCTCGCACTGCCGCGCATCGCGAATGCGGCGGATGATGCCCGGCTGAAATCCGTGCTCGACGGCCTGCCCAAGGACGGTGACCCGGCGGCAAGCTTTGACGCGCTGCGTGATTTTGAGCCGGGGACGCTGAAACTGCCGGCGCAGCTCGATCTGCTGACGATCCGCGCCGGGCTGGCCGTCGATCTTGAGATCGCGCGGCGCTTCCCCGGCGTGAAAGGGATTGCCGCGGTTCCGACGAGCGATCGGGCGGGCTATTACGGCCTGCTCCTCAAGCGCCGGCTGGGCGGCGTGGAGATCGGGGCGGCGCGGCGGCAGGTTGACGCTGCGCTGGGCACACTGGCCGCGCGCGCCGATGCGGCATTGCGCGCGATCGGGCACAGCGAGGGCAGCGTCGGCGCGCGGCTGACCGCGCTCGTGGCGGATGAACGCTTTCTATATTCCGATGACGAGATTGGCCGAGACCGCGCCGTTGCCGATATGAACCGGACACTCGCAGCACGCCGTGCGCAGGTTGGCGACGCTTTCGATAGCGTCCCCGCCTGGTGTCTCGACGTCGCGGTCAGCCGGGCTTCGCGCGCCGACGAAGCGGCGGGGCGAGCCGGCAGGCGCAATCTCCCCGGGCCGGGCAGACCGGGTGGCTATATTGTCGATCTCAAAACCATCCGCCGTCGCCCGAACTGGACCTTGGGCAGCGTCGTCGCGCACGAATTGCTGCCGGGTCATTTGATCCAACTTCCACTGGAAGCAACGGACGGACCGCATCCACTCAGGCTCGATTATGCGTCCGCCTTTGTCGAGGGATGGGGAATTTACGCCGAGCAACTCGCCGCGGCGCAGGGCGCGTTCGCGGGGGATGCGCTGGGGTTGATCGGGCACCTCCACTGGCTGCTGTTCCGCACGACGCGCGGGATCGTCGATTTCGGGATCCATCTCGACGGCTGGAGCACCGACCGTGCGCGGGAGTATTTCGAGGAACATCTCGGGCCGCCTGCTTATTTCGCGCCCTACGATGTCGAACTGACGCGCACCGCCGCCGAACCATCCAGCCGCGCCGCCGATGCTTTGGCATGGCTTGCCATCGCCGACCTGGCGCCGCGAGACGTGCGGCGGCGCAAGGCATTTCACGCGCATGTGCTGGCGGGGGGGCGCAAACGCATCGAGCATCTCCGCCGTTACGTCACGACCGGGAGCCTGACATGACGATCACCCGCCGCGACGCCTTTACGCTGGCGGGCAGCGCAGGCGCGTTGCTGCTGCCCGGCCGGGCGGAAACGGCGCCGCCGCGCGCGCCGCATTATCGCCGCGGATTCGACAATCAGCGGATCGCTGATCTGGGCGACGGGCGCTTCCTCAACCCCGTCTTCTCGGGCGATCGCCCGGATCCGGCGATTCTGAAGGACGGCAGGGACTATTACCTGACCTTTTCGAGCTTCGATTCCTATCCCGGCGTGATCATCTGGCATTCGCGCGATCTGGTGAACTGGCAGCCGGTCGGGCCGGCGCTGACGAAGAACATCGGTTCCGTCTGGGCGGTCAGCCTCGCCAAATGTGATGGCCGCTACTTCGCCTATATCCCGGTCAAATCCTCACCCAATTCGATTTTCGTCGTATGGGCGGACAAGATCGAGGGGCCATGGAGCGACCCGATCGACCTTGGCCTGCACGCACATATCGACCCGTGTCACGCCGTCGGCGAGGATAGCAGTCGCTGGTTGTTCCTGTCGGGCGGCGACCGCATCCGGCTGGCCGATGATGGCCTGTCGACCGTCGGCCCTGTCGAACATGTCTATGACCCCTGGCATTATCCGTCGGACTGGGTGGTCGAGGGCTTTTCGCCCGAGGGTCCGAAGATCGCGCGACATGGCGACTATTTCTATCTGATCACCGCGGTGGGCGGCACCGCCGGTCCGCCGACCGGGCATATGGTGATCGCCGCCCGCTCGCGCTCGATCCACGGGCCGTGGGAGAATTGTCCGGCCAACCCGCTGGTGCGGACGAAGAGCGATACCGAACGCTGGTGGTCGCGCGGCCATGCGTCGCTGATCGAGGGACCGGCGGGCGATTGGTGGACGCTCTATCACGGGTTCGAGGCCGGATACTGGACGCTCGGGCGCCAGACGTTGCTCGACCGGATCGAATGGACGCCCGATGGCTGGCTTCGGATGACCGGCGGCGATTTGTCGGCACCGATGCCCAAACCGCGGGGCGGAAGCGCGGTACCGCACGGCATCGCGTTGTCGGACCGGTTCGACAGCCTTGCATTGGGGACAAAGTGGAGCTTCTTTCGGCCGCGTACCGACGAGGCCGCGCGGGCGAGTGTGCGGGGCAACGTCCTGCACCTTGCCGCCAGCGGCACCGCGCCGGCCGATTCCTCTCCTTTGCTGCTGATCGCCGGCGACACCGCCTATCGATTCGAATGCGAGGTCGAGATCGACTCCGGCACGACCGCCGGGCTGGTCCTGTTTTACGACGACAAACTCTATTGCGGGCTGGGGTTCGACCAGCAACGCTTCGTTACGCACCAATATGGCATGGAGCGCGGGCGCCCGGCCAATCCGCATGGCCGCCGCATGATCCTGCGCGTGACCAACGATCGCCATATCGTGACCTATGATACCAGTGGCGACGGCGGCAGGACATGGGCGCGCTTCGATCGCGGGATGGAAGTGTCGGGATACCACCACAATGTCCGCGGCGGTTTCCTGATGCTTCGCCCCGGCATTTACGCCGCCGGCTCGGGCTATGCCAGATTCACGGATTTCCGTTTTGCGGCACTTCCCTAGGACGCCCTGTCGGAGGAAATCCGGCGAGGGGCGGTCGGTCCGAAGCGAACCTAT
>DASVNU010000408.1:0-1557 GCA_036383655.1 Sphingomonas sp.
GCGACCAAGCGCGAGGCGATCGAAAAGGCGCGCGGCATCGAAGTCGGCGTCGGCTATCCCGACCGCTGGCGCGACTATTCGGGCCTGAAGGTCAGCCCGACCGCGGCCTATGCCAATGCCCAGGCGGCTTCGCTGGTCGACTATCGCCAGCAGCTCGCCAAGATCGGCAAGCCGCTCGATCGGCGCGAGTGGTGGATGAATGCGCAGCTCGTCAACGCCGTGAACCTGCCGGTGCAGAACGCGCTCAACTTCCCCGCGGCGATCCTGCAGCGGCCGTTCTTCGATCCCGCCGCCGATGCTGCGTTCAACTATGGCGCGGTCGGCGCTGTCATCGGCCACGAGATCAGCCACAGCTTCGACAACAACGGCGCGGCCTTCGACGCCAGCGGAAAGATGCGCAACTGGTGGACCGACACCGACCTTCAGCGCTTCAACGCCGCGGGTCAGGCGCTGGCGGATCAGTACGACACCTACGAGCCGTTCCCCGGCCTTCACGTCAACGGCAAGCTGACGCTGGGCGAGAACATCGCCGACGTCGCCGGCCTCGCCGCCTCCTATGACGCCTATCGCGCCTCGCTTGGCGGACGCGAGGCGCCGGTCATCGATGGCCTTACGGGCGATCAGCGCTTCTTTATCGCCTATGCGCAGAGCTGGGCGACCAAGATGCGCGACGAAGCCCTGCGCGCGCGCATCGCCACCGACGGCCACGCACCGGGCATGTATCGCGCCCAGACCGTGCGCAATCTCGACGCATGGTACAGGGCCTTCGACGTCAAGCCCGGCGACAAGCTCTACCTCCCGCCGGAAAAACGCGTCCGCATCTGGTAGCGCTGCCGCGGGATACCGCCCGTTGCCCCTAGGCCGCCGGAATCACGGGCTCTCGACCGCAGTCAGGGCGTCGGTCGGAACGAGAGCCTGCGGATCGCGGCCATAGGCACGAAGGAACAGCGCGGCGCCGCGGCGGGCCTGGGCGTCCTTTTCCTTGTTGGTCGGAGCGACGCTGAGGCCCCACATCCGCTCGAAATGCATCTCGGCGCTACTGAATGCGACGAGGTCGATGCCCGCCGTCCTGAAGTCGGTGGTCCAGAGGACATCGGCGAAATTCTCGCGCAGGTACTCGCCGATCAAGCGTTGGGTCTCGCCGGGCCCGCGCTCGAAGAACATCCGGCTGATGTCCGGGCGGCGATCGGCGAGCGGGCCGACGAGGCGGAACATAGCGATCACCATCGGCGAAAGCACGCGGTCGATGATCGAGCGGCACACGCGCGTCAGCAGCTCGAGCGGATCGTCGCCCTCGGTCGGCAGCTCGATCTGTGCGCGGATGCCCTGGGCCGTATCGAGCAGCATGGCCGCGAAGAGCTCGTCCTTGTCGGAGAAATAGCTCCAAAGCGTCCGTTTCGACCCACCGAGCTGTGCGGCGATGCCCGACATCGTGGTGTTGTCGAAGCCATGCTCGAAAAAGTGCTGCCGAGCGATGGCAATGATCTGGGCCCGTTTCTCGAGGCGCTGGGTCTCGCGCTTGCCAATCTTCATGGGAACTACCTGGTACACGATTCG
>DASVNU010000409.1:0-7086 GCA_036383655.1 Sphingomonas sp.
GTCCGATGGTCGACCAGGGCTGGCTGGTCACGTTCGGCATCGATCCGCACGCCGCCGAACCCGGCTATGGCTGGATCCATGTCGGCGAGGCGGTCGCGCCGCGCGTCCACAAGGTCGCGCGCTTCGTCGAAAAGCCGCCGCGCGACCGCGCCGAGGCGATGCTGGCGGCGGGCGACCATGTCTGGAACGGTGGCATCTTCCTGTTCCGTGCGGACGCCTTCCTGGGCGCACTCGCGGTCCATGCCCCGGACATCCTGCACGCCGCGCAACAAGCGATGCTCAAGGCCAGCCATGACGGCGCGCGCATCCACCCGGATCCTGAAGCCTTCGCCGCCTCACCGTCGGATTCGATCGACTATGCGGTGATGGAAAAGGCGCCACGCGTCGCGGTGATCCCGGTCAGCATGGGCTGGAGCGACCTCGGCAGCTGGGACGCGCTCCACGAATTGAGCGCTTGTGACGGCAACGGCAATGTCTGCAAGGGCGACGTCGTCGCTATCGAGACCGAAAATTGCCTGGTGCAGGCCGATGGCGTGCGCATCGCCTTGGTCGGCGTGACCGACCTAATCGTCGTCGCCAACGGCAAGGACGTCCTGATCCTGCCGCGCGGCCGCAGCCAGGAAGTCAAGAAGCTGATCGAGGCGATGAAATAGGGGGTGCGATAGTTACCCCATCCCTTCTCCCTTCGCGGGAGAAGGGATGGGCGGTGCAGCCTAGAAGTGCAGCTGCACGCCGATCCGATAGGTCGATCCATAGCGTTCGCGTTCGGCCAGGAAGTCCCTGCTGCCCTGATAGTGACGCCACGGCGAGTCGGTCAGATTGGCCGCGTCGACATAGATCGTGTACTGCGGCGTGACCTGTAAACCGACGTGCAGGTCGAGTTGTCCCTGCGCATCCCACCAGGAATCGGTCGCGGCGCTGGTGCCGACCACGTCGGAGAAGGCCGAGCGGTAATTGAACGCCAGCCGCGCGGTCAGGCCATATTTCTCGTAGAAGATGCTGACGTTGCCGAGGTCGTGCGACTGATAGGCGAGCGGGATGGCACCGGCGCGGAACCCCGGCCCGGTGGCATGGCCCCAGACGTGCGTGTAATTGGCCGAGAGGCCGAAACCGCTCAGAAAACCCGGCAGCCCGGTGAACTGGGTCTGGGCGTTGAGCTCGACGCCGCCGATGAACTCCTTGTCCATATTGGTGTATTGGGTGAGGTCGATCTTCGGATAGTCGGCCGCCGACGCGCCGGGGATGTCGCCGGGGTTGGGGATATTTTTCCGCCCGATCTGATAGATCGGGTTCTTGATGTCCTTGTAGAAGAAGCCGGCGCTGAACAGGCTGTCCTTGGTCGGGTAATATTCGATCGCCGCATCGAAATTGACCGCCTTATAGGGCTTCAGGAACGGATTGCCGGCGGCCACGGTGGCCGGATTGGGGTCGTTCGGCGTCACCGTGATGAACGGCGCCAGCGTGCTGTAATTGGGGCGGCCGATCGAGGTCGTGACCGCTCCGCGCAACAGCAGATTGGGCATCGCCTCGAACTTGACGTTCAGGCCGGGGAACCAGTCGGTGTAGCTGTTGTCCGCAAGCGCGTTGAAGCCGTTGTTCGCGGCCAGCGCGGCGGCAAAGGCCGCGTCGGTCTTGATGGTCGCGCCGAGCGCGGTGATCGCAGGACCGACCAGTTTCGCGGCGGTCTGGTCCCCGGTATTCTCGACGCGTACGCCGGGAATGATGGTCAAATTGCCGAACTTCAGCGTTACCATCGCGTAGCCCGCCAGAATCCGTTCCTTGACGTCGTAATCGGGCGCCAGCGAGCCGCCCAGATTGCCCGAATAGTCGAAGGTCGCCACGTTGGGATGGGCGGCGAGATAGGCCTGCGCCTTGTTCCAGTCGATCCGCTGACCGAAGTTGAACAGGCCGTTGTAGAAGCTGCTCTCGCCAGGAAACCCGACCGTGCCGAGCGTCCAATTGGCGCCCTTGACACTCTTGTAGCTGATCAGATCGTGGTCGTCGCTCTTGTGGCGATCGAGATATTTGAAGCCGATCTGGAACGACGAGTCGGTGCCGATCGCCAGCGGATGGCTATAATCGATCCGGCCCTGCCAAATCCGTTCGAAGGTGAAGCGATGCTCTGCCTTCAGCTTGCTCTGGATGAAATTGGTCGGGTCGAGGAACAGTCCGGCATTCGTGCCGCTCGGCACCAGCGTGTAAGGATAAGTCGAGGGATCATAGGTCGCCAGAAGCGGCGGACTGCCCTTGGGCGGCGTATAGGTGAACGTATATTCGCTGCGGATCGGATCGACCTTTTCGGCGCGCGTCCAGCCGCCCGACATCGACAGCTCGCCGCCGCCAACGTTGAAGTCGCCGCCCAAGGTGACCGACTTGGTATTGTCGTCCTCCTCGCGATGGCGGACCAGGATGGTCGCGGTGGCCGGGAGGGTGGTCAGAGTGAGCGCCGCTAGGTCTGCGGGCTTGGTCGGGAGGTTGAGCGCGAGCAAATTCTGGTCGCGGGTCTCGTGATCCTGATATTTGGAATAGCTCGACCGGATGTAGAGCTTCACGTCGTCGCTGGGCCGCCAATCGAAATTGCCGACGATGCCGAGGCGGGTGCGGAACAGATTGTAATCGCGATAGCCGCCGCCAGCCGGAACGTTCACGCCGCCAACGACATGGCTCCAGTCCGATGAGCCTTGGAAATTCTCCGATTCGATCGGGCGCCGCGAATAGTTGACCGACAGCACCGCGCCAAAGGTCTCACCGGCACCGAAGCGGCCACCGATCGTGCCGTCGACCTCATAAGGCGATTTCTTGTTGATGCCGTACAGGCCGATCGCGCCGCGCGCGTCGAAGAAGAACGGCGACTTGCTGTCGAACGCGGTCTTGGTCCGGACGTTGACCTCGCCGCCGATCGCATTGGCGTCCTGGCTGGCGAGCAGCGACTTGGTGACGACAACCGACTGGATCATCGCCGAGGGAAGATCGTCGAGCTTGACCACGCGGCCATCGGGCTCGGGCGCGGGCAGCGTCTGGCCGTTGAGCGTGACGTTGACCAGGCTGGGGTCGATGCCGCGAATGACGACATAGCGGCCTTCGCCCTGGTCATTGGCGACCGACAGACCAGGCAGGCGCTTGACCGCCTCGGCTACATTCTGGTCGGGCAGCTTGCCGACATCGTTGGCGTGCAGCGTCTCCACGAAATTGTCGGCGTCGCGCTTCTCGGCGGTGGCGGCGCGCAGCGCGGCGCGGCTGCCGGTCACGATGATGTCGGCGGGCGGCGTGTCGGTGGGAGCAGTTCCGTCCGTCGTCTGCGGCGCGTCGCTTGCGGTCGGTACTGCCGCGTTGATCTGTCCATCGGCCGCGAAGGCTGGTGTTGCGGCGCACAAGGAGATGGCGGAAAGGGCAAGGCGCGACACGTTAGCACGCAGCGTTGAGCTGATCATTTCGTAACCCCCGAACGGAACATTGAGGAATCCCAATGTTTCTTCGCAGCGCGCGCTATTCCCCCCGCGCGTCATTGACGCGACTCCGGGGTGACGAGGGTGTTACAATTCGAGGACGTTTTGGCGGCCCGGTCGGTCGACGGGGCGCGACCGGCCGATACCGCTATTGGAAGCCCCGCCCCTTCAGGACATCAACAGGCAGGATCACCGGGACGTTATCGATCCGCGCGAACCGCCCGGCCGCAGCCGCGGGCACCGCGACACCGGGTGCCAGCACGTAGAGTCGGCGCGGATCGACCCGACCCGCGGTAAACGTCGCCAGTTCGCGCCGCTGGCGGTCGGCGGTCGCGACCGAATCGCGCGCGGCATAGACCAGCCGGACCGGCTTGCCCTGCCCGACCGCACGCCAGGCGATTTCCTGGAACAGCGACAAGTCGCGAGTGGCATCGGGCGGTACGAATGTGACGTCGCGCGCCGCCGCCACCGAGCGGTCCCAGCGCGGATCGGGGGTGAAGACGTAAAGGCGATGCGCCCCGGCCTCGGCACTCTGCGCGCGGATCACCGCCGCCATGCTCGACAGGTCGACGATCTGCACCGCCAGCAAAAACGCGAGCAGCCCGTCCGCTTGCGCGCGCGGCAAGCGATAGACGGCGAGAATCGCGACGAGCACGAGGACGTAGGCGACCGGCCAGAACAGCCGCCCCGATGCGCGCACCAGGTCGAGCGCCGATATCAGCACGCTGGGCAAGGGAAAGCGCGGCAACATCTGTCCGGCGATATCGGGATAATTGCTGATCGCGAGCAGGGTCAGCGCGACGAGCGCTGGGATCAGCCAGCGCAGCCGATGCAACAAAGCGCGTTGCGCATCCGCCGGTGGTCGTTTCCACGCGATGAACGCCGCGATCGGGAGCAGCAGGAGCAGACCGGCGCCGAGATACTGGAACCCCTCGAACCCGCGACCAGCGCGCTGCGCGACCGATGGCAGCAGGCGCGAAAATGCCGGCGTGCCGGGATTGATCGGCGCGTCGATCGGCATCGCGAACGCCCCGTAATTGCCCGCCAGCGCATGGGCCTCAGCCGCGCCGAGCAACCAAGCGAGGACCGCGACCATCGCCAGGATCGCCGCCGCGCCGCCGGTCAGCACAACACGCCCCCGACGATCCGCGACCATGAAGCGCTCGACCATCGCCGTCAGCCAGATCGCTGCGACCATCATCAGCAGGTAATTGTGTACCAAGGCCGCGACCAGCAGCAGCACCGCCCAGCCCCGGTTCGATCCGGCGCGCGGTGGATCGAGAAAGCGCCACAATGCCCACAGGATCAGCCAATGGGCCATGAGGTTGGCGTGGACATAACGGTTGGCGAGCGTCGGCAGCGCGGCGAGCAGCACCACGCCGCACCATAAGGCGATTGGCCCGGGCGCGAATTTTCGCAGCAACAGCCAGGCGAAAAACACCTGCAGAAACAGGCTGAGCAGGATCCACGGCCCAACGAACTGCGCGTCGGCCGGCAGCAGCGAGGCGATCGGCCGCATCGCGATCCCGATCAGCGGATTGCTGTCGGTGAACAACAATGGCACGCCATCGGGCGCATTGAGCAACTGCGTTCGCAGCACGCCGGGCGCGGGGTCGTGCAGCCAGGCATGCATCCCCAGCGCGTTCTCGCCATTGTCGGATCCGCGGATCAGCCAGCCGGCATTGCCGATATCGAGCGTCGCCGGATGAAACAGCGCGAGGAACAGCGCCAGCGGCAACAGCAGCAAGGGCAAACGGGGCAGTAGCGCACGCACACCCAACGCCTTGCCCGACGGGCACTACTTTATGGTTAACGCTATAAATCCTCCCCGGCACGGGGAGGGGGACCGGCCGCGAAGCGGACGGTGGAGGGGGCCCGCGACCAACGGGCAACAGGCTTGGGGGCTGCCGGTGGAAGGCCCCCACCACCACTCGCTACGCGAGCGGTCCCCCTCCCCGTTCCGGGGAGGATTTTTTGTGCCCGCTTGACTACATAACACGATATATATCATGTTATGTTTATTGTTGATTGGAGTCGAGTGATGGATGACGCAATCGCGTTCGAGGGGGCGGTAATGCTGGGCAGCCGCCTCAAGCGGCTCGCCGAACGTTTTCAGTCCGGCGCCGAGCGCATCGCCCTGGATTGCGGCCTCCCCACCCAGCCGAGTCAGATGCCTTTGCTCACCGCGCTCCATCGGCACGGCCCCCAGACCGTCGGCGATCTCGCCGAACGGATCGGGATCAGTCAGCCCGCGGTGACGCGCATCCAGTCGCGGCTGCTCGACTTGGGTCTGATCGAAACGAGCCGCGACGAACGCGACCAACGCACCCGGACGATCGCGCTGACCGACAAGGGCCGCGAGGCGATGGACCTGGCGCAGACAATATTGTGGCCACGTCTCCGCGCCGCGGTGGCCGAAGTATGCGACGTCGACGCGTTCCTTGCGCAGATCGCGGCGATCGAAACCGCGCTCTCGGCGCAGCCGCTCGAACAACGCCCGCGCGGCGGCCTCGCCATCCGCCGCTTCAACGACGCTCTGGCACCCGATTTCTATCGCATCAATGCGCAATGGATCGAGGACATGTACACGCTCGAGCCGACCGATATCGACGTGCTGACCCATCCGCGCGAACGGTTGATCGAGCCGGGCGGCGACGTGCTGTTCGTCGAGGATCCCGAGCTCGGTATCGTCGGCACCTGCGCGCTGCAGAAGACCGGCGAGCGTCAGTTCGAGCTGACCAAGATGGGTGTCTTGCCCAAGGCGCGCGGGCGCAAGGCGGGTGAATTCCTGCTCCATGCGACGATCGAGCGCGCCTTCGCGTTGGGATGTGATCGGCTGTATCTGCTGAGCAATGCCAAGGGTGCGGCGGGCGTGCATCTCTATGAGAAAGCCGGCTTTGTGCACGACGGCGGGATCATGGAGGAATTCGGCAAGCGCTATGCGCGGTGTAACGTCGCGATGCTGTATCAGGGGACGCAGGCCTAAATCCTTATCCCCTTGTGGGAGATGGATAGCGTAGCTTGGCGGCTTGCTGCCTAGCCCAGCTTGGATGAGGGGAGCGGCGCGTACGCGCCGCGCGACCGCTATGCGGTCGCCCCCTCACCCTCCCACAAGGGGAGAGGGGATATTCAGACAAAAAAAGGCCGGCGGATTGCTCCGTCGGCCTTTCTTTTGTGGTCGGGGCAGCGGCGAAGCCGCTGCCTGACGTCGGTCGGGATCTTCGGCAGGGCCGAAGACCCGCCGTCCGATCCGACGCGAGTCCCTGGCCAAGCTCGCTTGGCCAGGGCCGCGTTCGGATTAGAAGTCCATACCGCCCATGCCGCCCATGCCGCCGCCGCCCATGGGCATGGCGGGCTTGTCTTCGGGCAGTTCGGCGATCGTCGCCTCGGTGGTGATCAACAGGCCGGCGACCGAGGCCGCGTCCTGCAGCGCGGTGCGAACGACCTTGGTCGGATCGATCACGCCGGCAGTGACGAGGTTCTCGTAGACGTCGGTCTGAGCGTTGAAGCCCAGCGACGGATCGTTGCTCTCGAGCAGCTTGCCCGAGATCACCGCACCGTCGTGACCGGCGTTCTGCGCGATCTGACGGACCGGCGCGTAGAGCGCCTTGCGGACGATATCGATGCCGCGGGTCTGGTC
>DASVNU010000410.1:0-1785 GCA_036383655.1 Sphingomonas sp.
GACATTCCGACCGACAACCTCTTCGCTGCGCCGGTGATCGCGGCCGACATCCAGGCGCGGCTGTCGAACAAGAATTTGATGATCGTGTCGCCCGATGTCGGCGGCGTGGTCCGCGCCCGGGCGCTGGCCAAGCGACTCGACAACGCTCCGCTGGCGATCGTCGACAAGCGCCGCGAGCGTGCCGGCGAATCCGAAGTGATGAACATCATCGGCGACGTCGAAGGGCGCTTCTGCATCCTGATCGACGATATCGTCGATTCGGCGGGCACGCTCTGCAACGCCGCCGCCGCGTTGAAGCAGGCGGGCGCCGAAGGGGTCGTCGCCTATGTCACGCATGGCGTGCTGTCGGGTGGTGCGATCGCGCGAGTCGAGGGATCGGTGCTCGAGGAGCTGGTGATCACTGATTCGATCGGCAACCACGACACGATCGCCGCCGCGAACAAGGTCCGCCATCTGACCATCGCGCCGCTGCTCGCCGAAGCGATCCGGCGGATCGCGGATGAATCGTCAGTGTCCAGTCTGTTCGACTAGGACGGGCGGCAATCAGGCCTGCCGCCCCAGCGTCTTCACGATGTGATCGAGCACGGCGGGATAGAGCGGCTGGCGAAAGCTGCAGCCGATTTCGATGCCGCGCCGCCAGGCGATATTGGCTTCCAGTCCCTGCATCCCGGGAATCACCAGCCAGATGATCTGACCGGCGTCGAGCAAATAATGCGCCTCGGCGCGAAAGCCCGTGACCGACAGATCGAGCAGGTGAACAGCGTATTTGTTGCCGTGACGATCACGCACGCGCGCCGGCATGGTGACGTGCACGCGTTCCTGGTGACGATGGTCTTCGTCGTCACCACTCGGTTGCTCGAATCCGAAAGTACGCGCGTCCATGCGTGTAGCATGGTTATCAGGCGTTAATTTTTCGCAAAGAGCGGCCGATAAGGGCATCCGCCGTCACACGAGCGCGTCCCACACCAGCTTCGCGCCCACCAGCACCATCAGCACGTAGATCGCGACATAGAAGCGTTCGGCCGACACGCGCCGCACCAGCCATACGCCGGCGACGGTCGACGCGATCGCGACCGGCAGCAGCGCGGTGGCGGTCAGCAGATTGGCATGGGTGAACTGGCCGAGCGCGATATAGGCCGGCACCTTGATCCAGTTGACCGCGGCGAAGAAGATCGCGGTGGTGCCGACCAGCACGTCGCGCGGCAACCGGCGGGGCAGCACCCAGACCTGAAACGGCGGCTGGCCGGCATGCGCGATCTGACTGGTGAAGCCCGATGCGACGCCGAACAGCGTGCCGAGCCACTCTGGCAGGCCTGTCGCGACCTCCGGCGGCCCGTTGCGCTCGGCCCAGAGACGATAGGCACCAAACACGATCGAGATCACGCCGACCGCGCCCAATACCGCGCTTTCCGACAGTTTTGCGGCGAACAGATAGCCGAGCACGATGCCCAGGATCGCCCCCGGCATCATCCAGCCGATCAGCCGCCAGTCGACGGTGCGGCGGAACGCCCAGACCCCGACCACATCCTGGACGATCAGGATCGGCAACAGGATCGCCGCCGCCTGGACCGGCGAGATGACGAACGCCAGCATCGGCAGCGACAGCGCGCCAATCCCCGCGAACCCGCCCTTGGACAGACCGAGCATCAGCACCGCCGGAATCGCCAGCGCGTAGAAATGCCAGTCGAGAATCACCACGCGTCGATACCGATATCTATCGAGCGAAATCGCCGGACGGCGCGCGAATCCCGGCATTGCCGCGGCGGTTGAGCTCGGCCTTGAGCG
>DASVNU010000411.1:0-1665 GCA_036383655.1 Sphingomonas sp.
CCAGCCACCGTCGTCATTCTGGATCTCCGCGAGCCAGTCGGCCGCGCGCGCGACCATCGGATCGCGGCGATCGAGCCCGGCGGCGTTGAGCGCGCACAGCACCGACCAGGTGCCGTAGATGTAATTGACTCCCCAACGGCCGAACCAGCTACCCTCTGGTTCCTGTTCGCGGCGCAGATAGTCGATCGCCGCCGCCATGCGCGGGCTGTCGCGCCGCTCGCCAAGCTGGGCGAGCATCGACACGCAGCGCGCCGAGACATCGGCGGTCGGCGGGTCGAGCAGCGCGCCGTGATCGGCGAACGGCAGATTGTTGAGATAGTCATAGGCATTGTCGGCGTCGAATGCGCCCCAGCCGCCATTCTTCGACTGTAGCCCGACGGTCCATTCGACCCCGCGGTCGATCGGCATCCGGTCGGCGATCCCGGCGCGGTCCATCGCCATCACCACCACCGCGGTGTCGTCGAGGTCGGGGTAATGCGCGTTGTTATACTGGAAGGCCCAGCCGCCGGGCCGCACATCGGGCCGCTCTTCCGCCCAATCGCCCTTGATATCGAGCACCTGGCGCGGCTTGAGCCAATCGAGCGCGGCGTCGGCGCTGGCGGCGTTGGCCTCGCCGCCCGCCTCCAGCATCGCATGCGCCGCCAGCGCGGTGTCCCACACCGGCGACACGCAGGGCTGGCAATAAGCCTCGTCCTCCTTGATCACGAGCAAATTCTCGACCGATTGCCGGGCGATGGCGCGTGCCGGATGGTCCTCGGCATAGCCGAGCAGCTCGAACATCATCACGCTGTTGGCCATCGCCGGATAGATCGCGCCGAGCCCGTCCTCGCCATTGAGCCGCTCGACCACCCAGGCCTCACAGGTCCGGATCGCGCGTCGCCGGAGCTTGGCGGGCCACCATCCGTCGCCGGCCTTGAGCAGCCGGTCAAGCGCGTTGAAGCTTTTGGTCCACAGCCATTTGGGATCGGCGGCCTTGGTGCCGGCCCGGACGTCCCTGCCCGTATAGAGTTCATCGACCTTGATGCCCTTGGCGTTGCCGGCGGCGGGTTTGAGCGCGCACAGCACGAGCAGCGGCACCACCACGGTGCGCGCCCAATAGCTCATCTTGGACAGATGGATCGGGAACCAGCGCGGCAGCAGGATCAGCTCGGGCGGCATGGTCGGGACGGTCGACCAGGGCCCGGCGCCGAACAGAGCGAGCTGAATCCGCGTGAATACGTTTACCGCCGCCGCGCCGCCCGCCGCCAGGATCGCCGACCGCGCTCGCGCCATGTGCGGCGCGTCCGGGTCGTCGCCGATCATCTTGAGCGCGTAATAGGCTTTCACGCTGGCGCTGACGTCGAACCCGCCGGCGTGGAACAGGCTCCAGCCGTCATGGGCGGTCGACTGGATGCGGCGGAGATAGCGACCGATCTTTGCTTCGAGCGACTCGTCGAGCGGCTCGCCGAGATAGTGGCGCAGCAGCACATATTCGGCCGGGATGGTGCAGTCGGCCTCCAGCTCGAACACCCAATGGCCGTCGGGGCGCTGCGCCGCGGTCAGCGCGGCGGCGGCACGATCGACCGCCCTATCGACCGCGGCAAGCGGATCGGCTGACTGGAGCTTCGTGGCCATGCCGGTCCGTTAGCGCGTCCGAGCGCGAATCGCCAAGTGCGCAGCGGTCTC
>DASVNU010000412.1:0-1835 GCA_036383655.1 Sphingomonas sp.
GATCGAGCGGCCGCCGGCATGCACCGCCCAGCCGTCGATCGCCTCGACGTCGCGTCCGCCGAGCGCGGCGGCGGCGAAATCGGGATCGGCGAGCCCTTGCGCGATGCGCTGCGGGACTTCGCCCGACAAATGCATCTCGAATCCCTTGTCGGTGATGTCCCATCGGATCAACCGGTCCGAATCGGGCAAGGTGGTGGCGAACGGCGCCTGGAGTTCGAAACCCGCGGCGTCGCTGGTCACTAATGCCGCGCCCGCGCCGTCGCCGAACTGGAGCATCGCCAGCAATTTCTCGATCTCGCCGGTATCCTGGAGGTGGAGCGAACAGAGTTCGACGCACACCACCAGCACGCGCGCGCCGGGTTCCGAACGCACGATGTGCCGCGCGCTGCGCAACGCCGCGACCGCGGCATAGCAGCCCATGAACCCGACCAGCAGCCGCTCGACCGACGGCGCCAGGCCAAGCCGGCGCGCGACCACCTGATCGACCCCCGGCGCGACGAAGCCGGTGCAGCTCGCGAGCACCAGATGCGTGATCCGATCGATCTCGACTTGTTCGGCGAGCCGGTCGATCGCTTGCAGGCTCAGCGTCGGCGCAGCATCGGCATAGACCCGCATCCGGGCGTCGGTGCCGGGCATGAAGCCGCCTTCGTAGAAGCCGCCGGGGCCGATCGGCGACCCGCCATCGTCGGCGCGCGGCAGCACGGTCCAGCGTTGCTCGATCCCCGATCGCGCGACCATCCGGCCGAACAATTTGGCGAGGCGCGGGTCGGCGATCTTGGGCTGGGCCCAGCCGATGAACGCGCTGTGCGCCTCATGATCGGGCACCGCGGTACCGATGGCGTTGAGATAGACATTGGCGGGCACGATGGGCGACCTTTTCGGACAAGGGACACCGGGTTAGTGCCTCGGAGGCTGTACATTAGTTTAACGGACGCCGCGTTCTTTTGCTCCGTCTTCGCGAGGCCGCTAATAGATCGCCATGAATCCAATCTATGCCCGGATGGGCACCACCATCTTCGAAGCGATGTCGGCGCGCGCGCGGGCGACCGGCGCGATCAACCTGGGCCAGGGGTTTCCCGAGGCGCAGGGACCGGCCGATATCCTCGAGGCGGCGGCCAAGGCGCTGGTCGAGAAATCGAACCAATATCCGCCGATGATCGGCCTGCCCGAACTGCGCCAGGCGGTCGCGGCACATTATGCCGAGCATCAGGGGCTCGATCTGTCGCCCGACGAAGTGATCGTGACCTCGGGCGCGACCGAGGCGATTGCGGCGGCGCTGCTCGCCTTGGTGTCGCCGGGCGACGAGGTGATTCTGTTCCAGCCGCTCTACGATGCGTATCTGCCACTGGTCGAACGCGCCGGCGGCGTGGCGAAGCTGGTGCGGCTGAGCCCGCCCGACTGGCGCGTGACCGCGGAGATGCTGGAGGCGGCGTGGTCGCCCAGGGCCCGGCTGCTGGTGCTCAACAGCCCGCTCAATCCCTCGGCCTCGATGATTGGCCCCGACGAACTGGCGGTGATCGCGCGTTTCTGTATCGAGCGCGACCTGATCGCGATCTGCGACGAGGTGTGGGAGGAACTGGTGTTCGACGGCGCGCGCCACGTCCCGCTGATCGGCCGGCCGGGCATGCGCGAGCGCACGGTCAAGATCGGCTCGGCGGGCAAGATGTTCGCGCTGACCGGGTGGAAAGTCGGCTGGATGTGCGCCGCGCCCGATCTCGCCAAGGGCTTGGCCAAGGCGCACCAGTTTCTGACCTTCACCACCCCGCCCAATCTGCAATGGGCGGCCGCTTATGGGTTGGGCAAGGACGAGGCCTGGTTCGACAAGGAACGTGCCG
>DASVNU010000413.1:0-3469 GCA_036383655.1 Sphingomonas sp.
GCTGTCGGGCGGCGAGAAGCAGCGCGTGGCGATCGCGCGCACGCTGCTCAAGGACCCGCCGATCCTGATCCTCGACGAGGCGACCAGCGCGCTCGACAGCCGTACCGAGGCCGAGATCCTCGGCACGCTCCAGGCGATCGAGCGCGGGCGCACGACGATCGTCATCGCGCACCGGCTGTCGACCGTGGTCCATGCCGACCAGATCGTCGTGCTCGACAACGGCCTGGTCGCCGAGCGCGGCACGCATGCCGAATTGCTGCGCAAGAACGGCCTCTACGCCGACATGTGGGCGCGCCAGGCGCAGGAGCGGCAGGAAGCGCTGGCGGCGGAATAGGTTGACGCAAGCGCCGGTCAGGCGATCAATGCGCGCATGATCCGCCTGATCCTCGCTTTCATTCTCGCGCTCGTCGCCTCACCGGCCCTCGCCGATCCTGCTGAGGGATTACAGCCGCCGATTACCGTCCGGTCGAAATTCGTCCCAGCGCGCTCCGTGCAGGTCTGGCTGCCGCCGGGCTATGCGACCTCCAAGCAGCGTTACCCCGTGCTGTACCTCCATGACGGGCAGAATGTGTACGACACGCCTTCGCCCTTTTCGGGCAAAAGCTGGGAAGTGCATCGCGCGCTCGATCGGCTGATCGCGGCCAACAAGGTGCGCCCGGCGATCCTGGTCGCGGTGTGGAACAACGATAATCGGCTGGGCGAATATATGCCGCAGGCCGCGGTGCCGGCGGTGGGGGCCAAGGGTGATCCCGCCTCGGCCGATCTGTTCAAGAAGCTGCCGGTCGAGCGCGCCAGGATCGTCGGCGATTCCTATGTCAAATTCCTCGCGACCGAGCTCAAGCCGATGATCGATCGCCAATATCGCACGTTACGCGGACCGCGGGACACGATGCTGATGGGATCGAGCATGGGCGGGCTGATCTCGGCTTATGCGGTCACGCGCTATCCCAGGGTGTTCGGCGCGGCGGCGTGCCTGTCGACCTCGTGGCCGATCGGCGATGGTTTCGCCGAGCGCTGGTTCGAGGCGCATCTGCCGCTCGGCACCGCACGACTCTATTTCGATTATGGCACCGGAACCAATGACGGGTCGATCGAGCCGTTCCAGCGCAAGCTCGACGAGGCGGCTGGTCAGCGCGGCGGCCATTGGGTCAGCCGGGCGTTTCCCGGCGCGGAGCATAGCGAGCGCGCATGGCAGGCGCGGGTCGATATTCCGCTGACCTTCCTGTTGGGGCGCTGAGGGGCCCTAGTGCGAACTTCAATCCTCCCCCGCCAGGGGGAGGTGTCGCCGTAGGCGACGGAGGGGGCGGAAGCACGACGATAGTGGGCGGCCGTCCGCCCCCTCCGTCACGCTGCGCGTGCCACCTCCCCCTGGCAGGGGAGGATTTGAGAGCGGCTCGTTCCCGCGAAATACAATAGTCAAAAAGAAGGGGCCGTTCCCGGCCCCGGCGCGGCCGCCCGATCGCGGCCGCCGGTCGGCGAGCTGGCTTGCCATACCCCCTCCCGCTCGCCGCGGAGGGGGTTCGTCCCGGTCAGGCGACCGAGACGAACGAAGTGGCGGCGTTGACGAGAACCATCGTGCAGACCAGCGCGCCGAAGAGCGAAACCGCAACCTGCTGAGCCGAAGCGAAACGAAGCGACATGATGTTAACTCCCTATTGTGACCGGCCCTCGGGTCCATCCGACGACCATGCCGACACGATTGCAGGGAGCGTGCCAGTTTTATAAGTTATTGATTTTACAAGATTTGAAATTTTAGCAAAGCGCATAATGGCGTCTTTTGCCGTAACGAATACGCACTTTTCACCACATGTCGGTGAATATTACCGATCGACGTGGATACAATTGCGCCCGTCTTCCTTGGCGACGTACAACAGCCGATCAGCGCGGCCCAAGGCGGAGCCGATCGTGTCGCCGGGCTCGACCGCGGTCAGCCCGGCGGAGAAGGTCACCGCGCCCAGCGGCGCATCGGTTTCGCGCAGGCGATAGCGTTTGGCGGCGACCGCGGCGCGCGCGCCCTCCAGCGTCGACAGCGCGTCGGCCGGCGCCAGTCCGGTGAACAACACGACGAATTCCTCACCGCCATAACGCGCGACGAGATGCTCGTCGCAACCCGAGCGCAACGCCTCGGCGATCGCCTTGAGCACGCGATCGCCGACCGCATGGCCGAAGCGGTCGTTGACCGACTTGAACTTGTCGATGTCGCAGATCGCGACGCAGATATTGGCGCGATCGGTTAGCGCGGCGGTGAAGGCATCCTCGAACGCGCGGCGATTGGGCAGACCGGTCAGCGGATCGCGGCGCGCATCGTCGCGTGCTTGCTCAAGCTCATGGCGGAGCCGATCAGCCTCGTGCGTCGCTTCCTGCAATTTGGCCTCGGCCGACGAGACGCGGTCGAGCATCGTGCTCGCCATGCGGACGACCTCGTCGATCGCGCTGCCGTCGCGGGAATCGCGGATCGCATCGCGCGAGGCGCGCAGATCCTGACCGAACCCGCGCGCATCGGCGTGCATCGCGCGCACCGTGTCGCCGAAATCCTCGACCTGCATTTGCGCGCGGGCGACAAGCGACTGGGCCTTGGTGTTGTCGGCGACGATGGTGAGCTGCGGCGGCGACGAGAGACTCGGCGGCGAATCGCCCCCCATGGTCGCCGGTGCCCCCATCACTGCCCTGCCGCCAAGCTCTTCGATGTCGCGCGAACTCAGCCGCACGCCGCCATCGGTGATGCGCGCAACCGCAGCCGCCAGGGGTCCGCGTGGGTCGCTCAACACCTTGTGCGCAAAGGCGTAATGCGCCGGATCGACGCTCAGGCGGTGCTGCGCGAGGAATTGGCCGATCGCGGCATAGAGCCGATCCGACGCTTTGGATGAATTCTCTACGGCGCTCGCCACCGTCCGCTCCCTTGCCAAAATCGCGCTGGGCGATGGCAAAGTCCTACACGCGAGAGGCTAAGATCGCGTTTGCGAACCTATCGGATAGGTATCATTGACCCCGGTTTCCTGCTCGTTTCGGCGATAAATCCGGCGGGTTCGGCACGCTTTCAACTCCTCTAAACGCGGGGAGTGCATGGGTTTGGCGTCGCGGCAGGGACCAGAACCGCTGAAATCAGCATCAGTCGTCATGCCGGCCTTGTGCCGGCATCCACGGTGCCGCGCACCCCGCGGCTGCAGGTCGAGTACCACGGTGGATGCCGGGACGAGCCCGGCATGACGAAGAGAGGGCGGAATCACCCTCAAATTGGAGCAGCGTATTTCCTGGTTCCGCGCGCGCCGAACCCGCCTATTTAAGCGCCTTGACCGCTTCCAGCGTCAGCTTGACATGATCGACATAGGACAGGTCCGAATGGACGAAGCTGATCTTGCCGTCGCGGCCGATCACATAGCTGGTGCGGTTGGTGATGTCGCGCGCCTTGCCCGTCTTGGGATCGGTGAACTGCTTGCCGAGCGCGACGTCATAGGCGCTGACGATGCGC
>DASVNU010000414.1:0-6229 GCA_036383655.1 Sphingomonas sp.
CTGTCGCCTTGCCCCTTGTTGATGACCATTTCCTTGTCGCCACCAGGACCGGCGTTTCCGCAATTGGCGGAGCGAACGTTGATGTTCACATTGGGCTGCGGGAACGGGCGCGGGTCCGGGCCGGCCATCGGGCCTACCCAATCCTCGGTGACGGTCTTGCCGTCCTTGGTCACGCGGACGATCTTGAACCGCTTGCCGGGCTTGTCGCTGACCGCCACGCTCACCGCGTCGGATGGTGGCGGCGGCGGCGTGTCGACGCGATCCGGCGCCGGCGGTGGCGGCGGCAAGTCCACGCCCTGGGGTTCGGCGACGGGCGCCGGGGCCACCGGGACCGCTGGCGCCGCTGGGGCCGTCTGCAGTTTGGCAGCGACCTTCGCGTCGATCGCGGCGATATCGATCCCGGTGGCCTTTTCGACCCCGGCGCGCACCGTGGCGGCGGCGGGCGTCCCGCTCGCGGTGGCGGCCAAACCGCCGATCATCAGCGCCGCGACGGCGGTGCCGCCCAACGTCACGCGAAGCCGCGAACGGCGTCCGGTGGTAAGCATCCTCAGACGTCCTTTCAGGTCCTGTATGGTGTGGAGGTGGCAGGCCGCCGACACCGCGCCGCCATGCGCCGCCTTGACGATCGCGCAGGCATAAGTGTGGCGATCGATCGTCGACCGGCCGGCGAGCACCAGCGCGTCGTTGGCCATTTCCTGGTCGGCGCGGAACGCGCGGAAAGCACGCCAGGCCAGCGGGTTGAACCAGTGCAGCGCGAGCACCGCCAGCGCGATCCAATTGGCGATCAGGTCGCCGCGCTGGTGGTGGCCGAGTTCGTGCAGCAGGGCGAGTTCGCGCTCGTCGGCGTCGTACCGCTCGGCGAAATCGCGCGGGAAGGCGACGTAGCGGCGGAAGATGCCGAAGGCGAGCGGCCCCGACGCCGCCGAGGTTTCGATCACTTCGATATCGCCGGCGCGCTCGCTATGCGTGCTCGCATCGATCATCCGGCGACAGAACCGCCAATGCCCGAGTGCGTGCCAGGCCAGGAATGCCGCCGCGCCCGCGCCCCACAGCACGGCCAGGGCCGGGCCAAGCGAGGAGTAGAGCGACGCGGGCGCGGCGGCCGAGCCTCCGAGCGGCTCGATCACGTAAATGGTCATCGTCTCGCTGGCCCGCGTGAGCAATTGCGGCGCGGCGCTGTGGAATTGCGGCAGCGGCGGCAGCAGCAGCCGGATCACGGGCAATGCCCAGAGCGCATAAGCGATACCGGGGCCGAAATGGCGGCGGACCGGCGAGCGGATGACGAGAACCACCGCCATCAGCAGCGCGGAGGCGATCAGCGCCTCGATCGCCCAGCCGATCACGCCTTGAGCTCCTTCAGGATCGCCTCGATCTCGGCGATGTCCTGCGCGGTCAGCTGATCGCGATCGGCGAGATGCGCCACCAGCGGAGTCAGCTTGCCGCCGAACAAGCGGTCGATCAGCCGCTGCGATTCGCCCGCGACATAATCCTCGCGCTCGACCAGCGGACGATAGAGATAGCGCCGCCCCTCTTCCTCATGCGCGATCGCGTTCTTGGCGAGCAGGCGGCCGAGCAAGGTCTTGACGGTGTTGGCGCTCCAACCGCGCTCGCTGGGAACGCGCTCGGCGACGTCCTGGGCGGTCAGTGGGCTTTCCTCCCACAGCACTTCCATCACCGCATGTTCGGCATCGCTGATGCGTTCGGCCACGACTCGCTCCTCGCTATGACTACGGATGTAATCGCATTGATTACGGCTGTAGTCAATGGGGAGCGGTGGAGCCCCTCAACCTCCTTCGTCATGCCGGACTTGTCCGGCACCCAACGCGCAACGACGGCTGGCGCTAATCTCCCCTCCCGCTAGCGGGAGGGGTCGGGGGAGGGCCTGTGATAAATCGGGAATCATATCCGACACGCCCTCCCCTAACCCCTCCCGCTAGCGGGAGGGGAACAAGGTCACCGACACGCCAGCCGGAACAAGTCCGGGGTTACGTTGAAGAGTGGGAAAAGCGTCGGGATTTCTTACAAGCGACGCAGGCCCGCCGAGGCCGTTAACCATCGAACCCCGCGGAAATCCGTGCCCGGCACGGTCTGGCACGGCGCCTGCACAGTATCGCGTGCCCGAGCGGTTTCCCGCTTCAGCAGGGCGGACCGGTCGCTCCCCCGATCTCGCACCGGTCCGCCCTCACCCGGCTTCCCGACCAATCACACAGTCAGTCCAGCGAGTCACTCGGCGGCGAGCGGTTCCGACTGACGCACGCGCTGGAAACGCCGTTTCCCGCTCGACCCCATGCGTCGCGCGGCCTGCGCCATCGCGCTGGGATAGATGTCCCCGAGCAGATGCTCGAAGGTCCGCTTCCAGCTGAAACTCGCCTCGACGTGATGACGCGCCTCGATACCGATCGCCTCATGGTCGTCGCGCCAGAGCTTCATGACGTTGCCGGCCATGGCATTGGTGTCATCGACCGGACCGAGCAAACCCAAGCCGGCGGGCACGCGATCGGGCATCGCGCCCGAGGCAACGCCGACCACCGGCAATCCGCACGCCTGGGCCTCGATCACCGAGATGCCGAAGGTCTCATCGGCCATCGCCGAGACATAGATATCCGACGACGCCAGCGCCCGCGCCAGCTCGACACGATCCTTCTCGAAGCCGGGGAAGGCGACCGGCAGGCCCCTCGCCTCGGCCTTGAGCCGGCCCATCAATTTGCCGTCGCCGATCATCACCATCGCGGCGTCGAGGTCGCGCGGCAATTTCCTGAACATCGCGATCAGGCGGTCGGCGCGTTTCTCGTTATCGACCCGTCCGGCATAGACGAGCAGCGGTCCGCGAAAATCGAAGCCGAGTTCGTGGCGGAAGGCCGGATCGCGCCTGGCCGGCGAGAACATGTCGATATCGACACCCAGCGACAGCACCCCGGCCCGCGTGATCCTGCGCCGCGCCAGGGCATCCCTGGCGTCCTCGCTCAGCGTATAGACCCAGTCGAACTCGCGATAGGTGAGCTCGGCATAACCGTAGCTCAACCATTGCAGTCCGCGGCCGATCGTCTCGCCAAACTTGTCGCGGCCGACGCGATAGATATGCGCGTTGGGGAAATCAGTGCGATAGCCGGCGACCAGGGTCGTTTCGGGAAATTTCCGGCGGTGATTGATCGCGGTCCAGGGCAGCACCCAGGGACACAGGGATTCGATGACATCGGGCCGATATCTCGACAGGATGTCACGAACCACGCCGGTGCGCAGGATGAAGCGGTAATTGGGACTGCCGTGCACACGCGGGGCGCCGACCTCCGCAAAGATGTGGCGGCCGTTGACGGTGATCTTGTCTTCAGGCCCCGGCACGATCTGAAGCAGATGGTGCGGGGTGTGGGTCAGCACATAGTCGCGCTTTTCACGCAGATAGGTACTGATGCCGCCACCGCCCGAAGGCGCGTAGCTCTGAGTCAGATCGCATAGGATCAGCGGCGCACCGCTCTCTCCTGCGCGGCGCGGGGGGTCGCCTTGCAGCAGCATGGTCGTTACCTCTTTGATCGCACGCCCGGTCAGGCGGCGGGGGTCGCTCCCTGTCCGGCGAGCAGCTGTGACAGTTCCCCGCTCTCGTACATCTCCATCATGATGTCCGACCCACCGACGAATTCGCCCTTCACATAGAGCTGGGGAATGGTCGGCCAGTCGCTGAAGGCCTTGATGCCTTGGCGGACTTCCTGATCCTGGAGCACATCGACGCTGTCGAACTCGACGCCGAGATGTTGGAGAATCGCCACCGCACGGCTCGAAAAGCCGCATTGCGGGAACAGGGGACTACCTTTCATGAACAGCAATACGTCGGAACCCTTAACCAGTTCCGCGATACGCGCCTGCGCGGCGTCGGTCATCGTCTTCACTCCTTCATTCGGCGGCGGTGGTGAGCTGGAGCGCGTGAAGCACTCCACCCATCCGGCCGCCAAGCGCGGCATAGACCGCCTGATGCTGCTTCACACGTGACAGGCCGCTGAACGACTTGCTCACCACCCGTGCAGAATAATGGTCGCCGTCGCCGGCGAGATCGGTGATCTCGACCCGCGCGTCGGGAATGCCCGCTACGATCAACGCCTGTATTTCGTCGGCCGCCATCGCCATGTCAGTTGGATTCCATCAATTGCCGGCGCGCTTCGACCATCCGGTCCTCGATCGCCTTGCGGACATCGGCTTCCTCGACCTCGACGCCGGCGGCAGTGAGATCGCCGAACAGCTTGCGCACGACATCCTCGTCGCCGGCTTCCTCGAAATCGGCCTGGACGACCGCCTTGGCATAAGCGTCGGTTTCTTCGGGGGTCAGCTTCATCAGGCCCGCGGCCCATTGGCCGAGCAGCCGATTGCGCCGGGCGATCACGCGGAACGCCATCTCTTCGTCGCGCGCGAACTTGGTTTCAAAAGCGCGCTCGCGGTCGTCGAAGGTGGTCATGGCTACTCCCTGGCGTTCGTTACACCGTGGGAGATAGGGTCGCCGATGGGGTATGGGAAGAGGTTACCAACCCCCGTCTCAAACCGTCGTCCCGGCCTTGTGCCGGGGTCCGCCGGGCGGCAGCGATATCCTTGGAGCCTCTTGCCGCATCGCACGCGGCACTGCGGGCCCCGGCACAAGGCCAGGGCGACGATCGTTAGTCCGCCACCCTGACCACCAGCTTCCCGATCGCGCCGCGCGCCGCCATCTTGGCGATGGCATCGCCACCGCGCTCGAACGGGAAGACTTCGGTCACGCGCGGGGCGATGCTGCCGTCCTTCCACAAGCGGAACAGGCGATCGACATGCGCGCGATTGGCCTTGGGATCGCGCGCGGCGAACGCGCCCCAGAACACGCCGCAGACGTCGCAGCTCTTGAGCAAGGTCAGGTTGAGCGGCAATCTGGGGATGCCGGCCGGGAAGCCGACCACCAGGTAGCGCCCTTCCCAGCCGATCGAGCGCAGCGCCGGCTCGGCATAATCGCCGCCGACCGGATCGTAGATCACGTCGGCGCCGCCAGCGCCCAGCACCGCCTTGAACTGATCGGCCAGCGCCTTCGACTGATCCTTGTCGAACGGCGCGCGGCCGTAGATGACGACATCATCGGCGCCGGCGTCACGGCAGGCCTGGGCCTTCTCCTCGGACGATACCGCGGCGACGACGCGCGCGCCGAACGCCTTGCCGAGTTCGACCGCCGCCAGTCCGACGCCGCCTGCCGCGCCAAGCACGAGCAGGGTCTGCCCTTCCTTCAGATGGCCGCGATCGAGCAAGGCGTGGATGCTGGTGGCGTAGGTCAGGAGCAGCGAGGCTCCTTCCTCGAAACTGCGTTCGGCCGGGAGCGGGTAGAGCGACGCGGCGGGAACCGCGATCTTCTCGACCAGCCCGCCCGCGCCGGTGGTGCACAACACGCGATCGCCGGGCCTGAACTCGGTCACGCCATCGCCGACGCTGTCGACCACGCCCGACACCTCGCTGCCCGGGGCGAACGGGCGCGGCGGCTTCATCTGGTATTTGTCCTCGATGATCAGGACGTCGGGATAATTGATGCTGCAGGCCTTGACCGCGACCACCACCTGACCTGGTCCCGCGACGGGATCGGGCAGGTCGTCCATCACCAGCGTGTCAGGTCCGCCCGGCGCTTTCGACAGCAAGGCCCGCATAGTCTCTCTCCCGGCTCAACCACGGCCGTTCAGACGAGACCGCGGATTCGTATTTCGAAATCGCGGTATCCCTTGCCAGCGTCAATCCCACCTCGTCCAGCCCTTCCATCAGGCACTGGCGTCGAAACGGGTCGATGGTGAATTCGAAACGATCCTGGAACGGCGTGGTGACCGTCATGGTTTCCAGGTCGACGGTCACCTCATCGGTCTTGGCGACCTCGACCAGGCGGTCGATCGCTGCCTGGGGCAAGACGACGGGGACGATCCCGTTCTTGACGGCATTGCCCGAAAAGATGTCCGAATAGCTCGGCGCGATGATCGCCTGCACGCCCATGTCCATCAGCGCCCAGGCGGCGTGTTCGCGGCTCGACCCGCAGCCGAAATTGTCGCCCGCGATCACGATGGGCGAACCGGCATAGGTGGGGTCATCGAACACATTGCCCGGCTCCTTGCGCAGCGCGGCGAACGCGCCCTTGCCAAGTCCGGTACGCGAAATGGTCTTGAGCCATTCCGCCGCGATGATCATGTCCGTGTCGACATTCTTGAGGCCGAGCGGATAGGCGCGACCGTCGATCTGGTGAACGGCGTCC
>DASVNU010000415.1:0-11702 GCA_036383655.1 Sphingomonas sp.
TCAGCGACACCGCCGAGATGGTCGCGGTGGTGACGATCAGGCCGCTGGCGAACCAGTCCTCGCGCTCACCGCGATCGAGTGTCAGCTCGAAAAAGCCGAGGCCGAGCGCGACCAGGATCACGCCGATATAATCGATCCGCAAACCGCCCTTCAGCCGCTTTGCACGGTCGTCCTTCACCTGTTTGGGCTCATCGACGAACAGATCGGCGAGGATCCACGCGCCGATGCCGATCGGGACGTTGATCAGGAACACCCAATGCCAGCTCGACGTCTCGGTGATCCAGCCACCCAGCGTCGGGCCGAGCACCGGGCCGACCACGACGACGATCGCGAACGCCGCCATAGCCATGCCGCGTTGCCTGGGAGGGAAGGTATCGACCAGCATCGATTGCTCGACCGGCGCCAGCCCGCCGCCGCCTATCCCCTGGAACACGCGCGCGATGACCAGGGTCGTCAGGTTGGGCGCGATGCCGCAGACGAACGACGAGATCGTGAACAAGGCGATCGAGATCAGGAAATAACGTTTGCGCCCGATCGCGTCGGACAGCCAGCCCGAGATCGGGATGACGATCGCGTTGGCGACCAGATAGCTGGTCAGCACCCAGGTTGCCTGGTCGATGGTGATCGACAGGCCGCCGGCGATATGGTCGAGGCTGACATTGGCGATCGAGGTGTCGAGCACCTCCATGAAGGTTGGCAGCGAGATGATCGCGACGATCAGCCAGGGGTTGAACCGCCCCGCCGCCGACCTGCCGTCATCCCAGCCGTCCTGGCTCGGCGCGGGCTTCGCCGCGCCGGCCGGAACCGCGGCGCTCGCCATCTCAGCGGACCTTGACCGACGGCGTCACCGACATGCCGGGGCCGATCGGATAATTGCGCGGATCGGGATTGCCGTTGCCCAGGACGAAGTCGATCCGCACCGGGACGCGCTGGACCACCTTCACGTAATTGCCGGTCGCGTTCTGCGGCGGCAGGATGGCGAAGGCCTGGCCGGCGCCGCGCTGGATCGAATCGACCCGCCCCTTGAACTCGACGTCGGGATAGGCGTCGACCTTGATCGTCACGGGCTGGCCGATCCGCATGTTCTTGAGCTGCGTTTCCTTGAAGTTCGCCGTGATCCACATCGTGTCGGGCACGATCGCGAGCAACTGGCTGCCCGGCGCGACATACGATCCCTTGTTGACCTGGCGATTGACCACCTGACCCGACACCGGGGCGACGAGACGGAGATTGCCCAGCGTGACATTGGCCTGTGCGACCTGGGCGCGCTTGGCGGCGATCACCGCGCCGGCGGCATCGACCTGTTTGCGCGCGACCGCGATCTGCGCCTCTGAACTCGCGATCTGGCGGCGTGCCGCGTCGGCCTGCGCCCGGGTCGAACTGGCGTTGGCGCGCGCCTGGTCGAGCTGGGTCGAGGCGACCGCCGAGCGATCGATCGTCGCCAGATGTTGATAGCGCGCGAGATCCTGCGCGGCCTTGATCGCGGCGGCGAGCGGGGCTTGTGCTTCGGCCGCCGACTGATTGCGCGTGGCGATCGCGCTGCTGACCTGCGCCTGCGCCTGTTGCAGCTGCGCCTGCGCCTGATCGACGCCGGCGCGCGCTTCGTCGAGCTGCGCTTCGGGGCCCGTTGGCTTGATCACCGCCAGCAACTGGCCGGCATTGACGTGGCGATTGTCGAGATCGGGCACATCGATCAGCGTCCCCGCCACTTCGGGCGCGATGCGGACGATATGCGCATCGACAAAGGCGTCGTCGGTCGCTTCGAACTGACGCGAGTGCAGATAATAGAGCGTGCCGCCCACTATCGCGACACCCGCCACCAGGATCAGCACCCAGAAGAACGGTCGGCGATAAATCGGCATATTGTCCTTGGCCTTGGCCTGTTCGATTGCCTCGCCACCCGCTTCGGGCTGGCCGGGGGTCGCCGGTGGCTGGGTATCGTCGCTCATCGCGTTTCCTTTGCTTCCGCCGTCAGGGCATCGAGTATGGCATTGGTATTGGCGCGGACGCGGGCTCGGATGCGCGCCGTCAATTTGTCGTCAATCGAGTCGACCTCGAGCAGTCGGAGCACGGTGGCGCGTGACGCGCGCACGACCAGCACCTGGCCGAACAGAGTCGCCGCAGCGATTCGCGCGTCCGCGCTATCCTTGACGCCGGCGGCGATGCAGACGAACCGGGCCAGACGTCGCGTCATCTGCCCCATTGGTCCGTCGAACAATCGAGCGAAAGCGGCGGTCGGGTTCATCTGCTCGCGCACGATGAACAGGCTCCAGCTCTCGGTCTGCTTTCCGAGCATCTTGTCGAGCAGGGCGCCCAGCATGCCATGCACCGCCTCACGCGCAGCGACTGTGTCACCCTCGGCGACCTCGATCATCAGCGCAGGCGACATGCTTTCCGCCATGCCGCTGGCGATATGATCAGCGGCGGCCAGATAAAGCCCTTCCTTACCCCCATAATGGTAGGTGATCGAGGACATCGCCGTCCCCGCCGCCGCCGCGATTTCGCGCGTGCTGGCGCCCTCCAGCCCGCGTTTTCCGAACGCATCGATCGCGATATCGAGGAGTCGCTGCTGGACCATGCGCCGCCAATTAGTTCGTTCGAACGAACATTCAACCCGGAAATGATAAGGGGAGAGCAGAAACCTGCTCCCCCGCCCCCAAAGATTCAGCCGGCGATCAGCCGACGAACTGCAGCAAGATCCAATATAGTCCGCCCGACAGGATCATCGCCGCCGGCAGCGTCAACACCCAAGCGAGCACCATGTTCCGGATTGTCCGGAACTGCAGCCCGGCGCGATTGGCCAGGCTGGCGCCCGCGACGCCCGAGGTCAGGATATGCGTGGTCGACACCGGCACCGCCAGTCGGTCCGCGAACGCGATCGTCACGCCGGCGACCAGTTCGGCCGCCGCGCCCATGCCATAGGTCAAATGCGTCTTGCCGATCCGTTCGCCGACGGTCTTCACAATCCGGCGCCAGCCGACCATCGTGCCGAGCCCGAGCGCGATCGCGACCGCCAGCTTCACCCAGATCGGGATATAGCGCGTGCCACGTTCGAGATTCTTCTGATAGCCATCGATCGCCATCAGCTCGTCGGGGCGGAAGCGCGAACCGGCATCCTTGGCCTTGGTGATCAGCTTCGACGTGTCGAGCACCAGATACATGTCATTGCGCAGATTTCCGGTCGCCGCCGCCGGAATGTTGGAAATAGTGCCATAGCCCTGGATGCGCTGGCTGATATCGGCCGACAGAATGGTGATCGCGCCATAGACCCGCGCATCGTCCGCCTTGCGCTGCTGGAGCGCGGCGATCAACGTCGTACGGGCATGGTCGGTGCTGGGATCGGCGATCCCGGCCCGCGCCGCGAACGGCGCCACGCCGGTCCTGGCCGTTTCGATGAATGCCGCGCTCGCGCTCGCCGGCATCGTGCGGTTGAGCGCATAAGCGGTCGGCGCGCAGCCGATCAGGATGAGCATGATCAGGCCCATCCCCTTCTGCCCGTCGTTCGAGCCGTGGAAGAAGCTGACGAGCGTACAGGTGAAGATCAGCAGCGCACGGATCGGTCCGGGCGGCGGCGCGTCGCCTACCGGCGCCTCGTAAAGGCTGGGCGTGCGGATCACCGCCTTCATCAGCGAAAGCAGCAGGAAGGCGCAGGCGAACCCAATCAGCGGGCTCCAGAACAATCCGGACAGCACGCCATAGGCCTGGCTCCAGTCGACCCCGGCAGTGCCACCCTTCGAGCCCGTCGAAATGAGCTGGTTGGCAAGACCGACACCCAGCACCGATCCGATCAGCGTGTGGCTCGACGAATTGGGCAGCCCGACATACCAGGTCGCCAGGTTCCACAGCACCGCGGCCAGCAAGAGCGCGAAGATCATCGCGTAACCGGCATTCGACCCGACGTGCAGGATCAGGTCGACCGGCAGCAACGTCACGATCGTATAGGCGACCGCGCCCGACGACAGCAGCACGCCGAGGAAATTGAACGTTCCCGACCACATTACCGCGAGCGGCGCCGGCATCGAATTGGTATAGATGACCGTCGCGACCGCGTTGGCGGTGTCGTGAAATCCGTTCACGAACTCGAACCCCAATGCGATCACCAACGCGACGATCAGGAACGCGAAGACATGGGTCGCCATCTGTTCGCCGACATGACCGGTATCGGCCAGGATCGAATAGCCGGCATAGCCCAGCCCGCCGATGATCAGCGCGGCGAACACGAATTTCGCGATCGGGTGGTTTGGCTGATCGAGACGCGGACCCCGCGCGTTCTGACCGGGCTCGGCCGCAAGAAGCACGTCGCCGGAATCGGCCGTCAAGTCGGTAGCCATGCCGTCGCCCTGCACGGATCGTGTGACAAGCTTGTTACAACCCTATCCTATCCCGGGTCGCGCATTGCCGATTTATTCATAGTCCCGTGGTTAAGGCACCCCGATCGAACACCCGAGTCGCCAAGGGACGCGCATGAACGAGAACAGGTCATTCGTGATCACGCTGGTGCTTGCGGTGATGTCGGGCGCGGTGATCGGACTGATTGCGTTCGGCGCTACCGGCAAGGGCAGCCAGCCGGCGCCCGCCGCCGTCGCCGCGCCGGACCCCAGCGCCAATGCCGCCGCGCCGTCCGCGCCGTCGCCCTCTACCCCAGCGCCCGAGCCGATGGCGCCAGTTCAATATGACGATCCGGACGCGGGCAACGCTCCCGCCGCGACGCCGACGGACGACGCGACCGTCCACCGCCCCATCCTGTCGTAACTATCGCTCGCGCGAAGCAGCGAGCCCGATCCAGCTCAGCACGCCCGCCGCCGCCAGGTACAGGCCGACCCAGCCGAGTCCGAGCGCGGACAAGGTCTGCGCGGCGAACGGAGTCAGCGCCCCGCCGATCACTCCACCGACATTGAAGGCGATCGACGCCCCGGTATAGCGCACGCGCGCTGGGAACTGATCGGGCAGCCATGCCCCGACGGGCCCATAGACGAACCCCATCACGAACAGCGCGAAGGCGAGGAACAGGCCCGCCAGCGCCAGCGGCCCGGCCATCAGCGGCGCGAGCAGCATGCCTGCTGCGACCGTGCCGGCACATCCCCACATCAGCACCGTCCGTGGGCTCGACCGGTCGCTCCACCAGCCGGCGATCGCGATACCGGCGGCCATGAACAGGATGGCGACGAGCTGGACGCCGAGGAACGCCTGTTTGGGGTGGCCGAGTTTGGTCGTGCCATAGCCCAGCGCAAACGCCGTCGCGATGTAGAAGATCGCGAAACACGCCACCACCGCGAGCGTCCCGCGCACCACCGCACCGAGATGCTCGCGCGCCATTTCGCCCAGCGGGACGCTCGGCGGCGGTCCTTCGGCGAGCACGCGCCGGAACGCTGGCGTCTCGCTCACCTTGAGCCGCACCCAAAGACCGAGCCCGACCAGGATCGCGCTGGCCAGGAACGGCAAGCGCCATCCCCAGTCGCGAAACTGCTCGGGGGTCAAGGTCAGGCCAAGGACCAGGAACAGGCCGTTCGCCGCGACGAAACCGATCGGCGCGCCCATCTGCGGCGCGGTGCCGAATCTGCCCCGCCATCCCTCCGGCGCGTTCTCGACCGCAAGCAAGGCCGCCCCACCCCACTCGCCACCCAGCCCGAACCCCTGACCGAAGCGCAGCACGCACAACAATAATGGCGCCCACCAGCCGATCTGTTGATAGGTCGGCAAGAACGCGATCAACAATGTCGATGCGCCCATCAGCATCAGGCTGGCGACCAGGGTCGACTTGCGGCCGATGCGATCGCCGAAATGGCCGAACACCGCGGCCCCGACCGGGCGCGCGACGAAGGCGAGCCCGAAGCTGGCGTAAGCCGACAGCAATTGCGCGGTGTCCGAGGTCGATGGGAAAAACAGCGGCCCGAGCACCAGCGCGGCGGCGGTCGCATAGATATAGAAGTCGTAAAACTCGACCGAGGTGCCAACGAGGGCGGCGAGCAGGATGCGGCGGTTGGCGAGGATCGGGTGCATGCGCCCACTGCACGCAGCCTGCGACAATTTGCAACAATTGCGACATTGCGCTGCGACAAAGCGCGCCTACTTATGGTGGGCCGCGGCGGGTCTTCCCCTTGCTCGACGCGGTTTGTACCGGCCGCCTCCCCTTGTGGCCGGTCCTCCCTGAACTACGGGGCGGTTCCACCTGCGGACCGCCCCTTTTTTTCAGGTTGAATCGCTCCCAAAGCCGCGTTGCATAAGCCCTCTCCCGCTTGCGGGAGAGGGTTGGGTGAGGGTCTTCTCTCTTCTTTTTTTTGGCTCTCGTCCGCTTGGAAGAAGTAAGGAGACCCTCACCCTCCCACCGCCTTCGGCGGCGGGCCCCTCCCTCTCCCGCACGCGGGAGAGGGACTGAAATGTCTTCCCATCTGAGATAATCGGCCAGGATCAGCGCAACCTGGCGCGGCTCACCGCCGCCCTCGATCGCCAACTTGGCGGTGGTCCCGATCCGACCGCCGATCGCCCACAACGCCCCGCCTGCACATTTCGGGCAGCTTGCGACACTTTGATACAAGACTGACACGCGGGTGAGACAATTCGCGCCCAGAGCCCCGCCTGCGGTAGGCCCCTTGCACACCGCAAGTGCCGGTACATCCCCATGCGCCGGCTCTTCCCGAACTGCGGGGCGGCTTCTTCCCGGAGCCGCCCCGACTTTTCGGCCTCAATATTGGCCGTAGCGCCCGCGCACAGACGCCAGCAGCGCGACCGGATCATAGCCGACGCCATCCTTGAACACCGTCTCGACATTCTCGATGTCGGCGATGCGCCGCGACGGATCGCCGCGGACGAGCAACAGATCGGCGTGCTTGCCGACAGCGATCGACCCGATGCGGTCGGCCAGCCCCAGATAAGTCGCGCCGTTCAACGTCCCGACGCGGATCGCCTCGAGCGGGGTGAAGCCCGCGTCGACCAGCAACTCGATCGCACGCTGGTCGCCGAACCCGGGCAAGACATGGCCGTCGCCGGTGGGATCGGGACCGGCGAGCAGCAAGCCACCGGCGGCGGCGAAGGCGCGCTCCATCGCCAGCTCGTTGGTCCACAGTCTCGCCAGCGCCGCCTTGCTGGCGTCGCTGCGGCGGCCGACCCGGGCAAAGCCGTAGAGATAGGCCGTACGCGCCTCCACGGTCAGCAGGTCCAGCTGGCGTGGCGGGAGGATCTTGTAGGCAGGCGAGGCATCCTCGAACACCGGCAAGGTCGACGTCACCGCCACCTGGCGTTCGACCAACAGCTTGATCAGCGCCGCGCCCGCCGCGCTGCCGGGGGTCATCGCCGTCAAGGTCGGATCGCCGCCGCTGTCGGGGCAAGTGTCAGGCGTCTTGCCGGGGTCGAGCTGGGTATTGACGAAGAAGCCGTGTTCGAGATCGTCGATCCCCAACGCCGCCGCCTCGGGATAGGTGACCGAACAAAGATGCCCGGTCAGCTTTAGCCCGCGGCGGTGCGCTTCGTCGATCGCCGCTTTGAGCTCGTCGCGGGTGATGTTCATATAGGCCTTGAACGAGGTCGCGCCGTGATCCGCCCAGAAGGCGACGACGCGGCGGGCATCGTCGGCATCCTTCAACCGCTGCATCTGGATGAACGGGCTGCTCGCCCCTTCGAGATAGGGACCGGTCACGTCCATGTGTGGGCCGGGCAGATCGCCACGGTCGATCGCGCGCTTGATGTTGACGTCGGTTGCCGGCTCGACCGCGCCGGTGGTGCGCATCGTCGTGACGCCCGCCGCCAGATACATGCGGGGCGAACTGAACGCCATTTCGGGCACCATGATCGGCGGCTCCGACTTGCCCTCGGACGTCAGATTGGGCCGCGCGGCGTAATACATATGATCGTGCATCCCGACGATGCCGGGCAGCAATGTCTGACCGGTCGCATCGATGACGCGATATCCCGCCTGCACCGGGTCACCGCCGGCGCCGATCCCGGCGATCCTGCCGCCATCGATCAGCACCAGGCGATCGTCGAGCGCCGCCGCGCCGGTGCCATCGACGATCCGGACATGCGCGAGCGCGATCCTGGCCTCACCATATTTGACGAAGGGCACGACTGCTTTGCCGGGTGCCGCGGGCGATGGCAGGATCACCGCGGCCATGTCGACCTTCGCCGGCGATCCGGCGGCGCCCAGCAACAACGCGATCGGTATCAGGCGCTGGATCATCGCACTCCCCCTGCCGGCCTCGGCTATCGTATCAGCGTGCGCCAACATGGATGACCGGACAAGTGCCCTTCTCTGGCACGCTTTCCGCACCGCCGACGGCTCGATCGATCGCCCACAGTCCGCCAGCTTGCGGCGCGGCGGCGGCTCAGCCATTGAATTGCGATGAACGCCGTCACCGATCCCGCCGAACGCCTCGACCGCGCCTTCACCGCCTGGCGTTCGGCACCCGACGACCTCGCGACGCGAACGCGGCTGGCGATCATGCTCTACCACAATGCCGATCAGGCGACGGCGGGGCATGGCGACGCGATCGGATCGATGGTGCGCGATCCGGCGATCGACCCGGCGCAATTCGAATGTTCCGGCTGGGTCGCGCTCGGCGATACCCTGCCTGCTCCCGAGGATCCCGCAGCCGCCGCGCGCTGGCTGGAAAACCACGCCACAGCGCTTGGCCTGCTCGAAGAAACCCAGGTTGCCGAGGCGAAGGCCGAATGGCTGCTGTCGGCGATCCGCCGCTGGTTGCTGATCCACGGTCGCGTCGCCGACTTTCCCAACGCCGCCGCGGCGCTCATTCGCCAGGCCATGTTGAATGGCGGCGCCTGGCCGTTCGATGAGCAGGAACGCGCCGCCCTGACCAGCAGCCCGGAGTTCGCGCCGGCCTATATCCCGCCGCCGCCGCCGCGGCACGACGTCGGGGCGTTCGACGCCGGGATTACCCGGTCGGTCGCCGGACAATATACGCGCTGGCCCTATCCGATCTGGCAACGCTCCAACAGGCTGCCGCCGATGCCGCTGCGCCAGCGCCTGAAGCGGCTCGGCCCCGGCGCCCCGGACCTGCCGCCCAATGCCGATATCCTGGTGGCGGGCTGCGGCACGGGTCGCGAAGCGGCGAATGTCGCGCGAGCGGCGCCCGACGCGCACGTCACCGCGATCGACCTCAGCGCGACGTCGCTGGCTTATGCCCGCGAGCGCTGTTCGCACCTCGATAACATCACCTTTCGCCAGCACGATATCGACGCGGTCGCGGAACTCGATCAGCAGTTCGATTACATCTCGACCTCGGGCGTGCTGCATTGCCTGCCCGATCCCGATGCCGGCTGGGCGCGGCTCGCCGCGACGCTCAAGCCCGGCGGCGCGATGCGGGTCGCGCTGTACAGCAAGGCGCCGCGGCTCGCCGTTGCCGCCGCGCGGCTGCGGCTCGGCGACCTGGTCGACCAGCCGGTGACCGACGATCTGATCCGCGAGGCGCGGCGCATCCTGATCGCCGACCCGGTCCAGCGCATCAACACATCGCGCGATTTCTTCAGCACCGCGGGCATCCACGATTTGCTGCTCCACGTCTATGAGGAGCAATATGACGTCGCCCGCATGCGCCGCGCGATCGCCGGCGCGGGCCTCGACCTGCTCGGGTTCGAGCTGCCGTCGCCGGCCATCGCCGCGCTCTATGCGGAGATGTTCCCGGACGATCCGTGGCGGCGCAATTACGACCATTGGGCGGCGTTCGAGATGCGCTATCCGACCACCTTCGGCGCGATGTATCGCGTGGATTGCGTCAAGCCCGGCTGAGCTTGCCCGGCGCGGCGCCGTTCCCTAAGTGTTCACGCGTGACCGACCCTGCCCCTGCCTCCCTGCCCGACGATCCGCCCTATCTGCGCGGCCTCAACCCGCCGCAGCGTAAGGCGGTGCTGACCACCGACGGCCCGGTGCTGGTGCTGGCCGGCGCGGGCACGGGCAAGACCGCGGCGCTGACCGCGCGGCTCGCGCACCTGCTCTGGACGCGAAAAGCCTATCCGTCGGAGATTCTCAGCGTCACCTTCACCAATCGCGCCGCGCGCGAGATGAAGGAACGCGTCGGGCGGCTGGTCGGCGACGCGGTCGAGGGGATGCCGTGGCTCGGCACCTTCCACGCGATCGGCGCCAAGATGCTGCGCCGCCATGCCGAACTGATCGGGCTGCATCCCAATTTCACTATCCTCGATACCGACGATCAGTTGCGGCTGCTCAAGCAGCTCATCCAGGCCGAGGATCTCGACGAGAAACGCTGGCCGGCGCGGCAACTCGGCGGGCTGATCGATGAGTGGAAGAACAAGGGCCTGACGCCCAAGGACGTGGATGCCGGCGAAGGCGAACGCTACGCCAATGGCCGCGGCGCGCAGCTTTATGCCGCCTATCAGGAGCGGTTGCGCGCGCTCAACGCCTGCGACTTCGGCGACCTGCTGCTCCACGTCCTGACCATCCTGAAAACGCATCGCGAGGTGCTGGCGGACTATCAGCAGCGCTTTCGCTACATCATGGTCGACGAGTATCAGGATACCAACAGCGTCCAGTATCTCTGGCTCCGCCTGCTTGCCCAGGAGCGCAAGAATATCTGCTGCGTCGGCGACGACGACCAGTCGATCTATTCATGGCGCGGCGCGCAGGTCGAAAACATCCTGAAGTTCGAGAAGGATTTCCCCGGCGCCAAGGTGATCCGGCTCGAACAGAATTATCGCTCCACCCCGCACATCCTCGCCGCGGCGTCGGGGGTGATCGCCAACAATTCGGGCCGGCTCGGCAAGACGCTTTGGACCGAGCACAATGACGGCGAGAAGGTCAAGGTGCTCGGCGTCTGGGACGGGCCCGAGGAAGCGCGTCGCGTCGGCGACGAGATCGAGGCCGCGCAACAGATCCGCAAGGCCAGCCTCGACGATATCGCGATTCTGGTCCGCGCGCAGCACCAGACGCGCGAGTTCGAAGACCGCTTCATCTCGATCGGCATGCCCTATCGCATCGTCGGGGGTTTTCGCTTCTACGAACGGCAGGAAATCCGCGACGCGCTTGCCTATCTCCGCGTCGTCGCCCAACCCGCCGACGATCTGGCGTTCGAGCGCATCGTCAACACCCCCAAGCGTGGTCTCGGCGACAAGGCGCTGGCCAAGGTCCATCAGCTCGCCCGCGCCGAACAGGTGCCGCTGACGACCGCGGCGGCGCGCATCCTCGATACCGACGAACTGACTCCGCAAGCCCGCCGCGCGCTCGGCAACCTCGTCATCGACATCGCCAGATGGCGCGACATGCTGAATGCCTCCGCGCTTCGCGGCGAGGGCGACCAGTTAGCGGAGCTGACTGGCGGAGGGGGCGTTCCTCACTCGGAACTCGCCAGAGTCATTCTGGACGAGTCAGGCTACACCGCGATGTGGCAGGCCGAGAAATCCGCCGACGCCGCCGGCCGCCTCGAGAACCTGAGCGAACTCGTCCGCGCGATGGAGGAATATGAGACGCTCGGCGCGTTCCTCGAACACGTCTCGCTGGTAATGGACAACGAGGCGCAGGCCGACGAGGCCAAGGTCACGATCATGACCATCCACGCCGCCAAGGGGCTCGAATTCGACACCGTGTTCCTGGTCGGCTGGGAGGAAGGCCTGTTCCCCTCGCAACGCGCGCTCGACGAAGGCGGACTGACCAGCCTCGAGGAGGAACGCCGCCTGGCGTACGTGGCGATCACCCGCGCCCGACGCCGCGCGATCATCATCCACGCCGCCAACCGCCG
>DASVNU010000416.1:0-9925 GCA_036383655.1 Sphingomonas sp.
ACCCGCTGGCGCGTCTCGGCCTTGTGTTCGTTCGAATAGCGCACTTGAACGCCTCCTTTATATGACGCATATAATATAAACGCAGCCGGAGGCAAGTACATTGGCGTCGATACCACTCCCCCCCCAGCCATCGGCGCGCGCGCCGGCTGCACCGTTCGACCTCTCGCGCCTGACCAACCGCCAGAAATATCTGATCTTCGGCGTGATGGCGTTCGGCCAGTTCATGGCGCTGATCGACATCCAGATCGTCGCCGCCTCGCTCAACGAGGTCCAGGCGGGGTTGTCCGCCGGCCCGGACGAGATCAGCTGGGTGCAGACCGCCTATCTGATGGCCGAATTGGTGATGATCCCCTTCTCGGCCTTCCTTGCCCAGGCATTGTCGACGCGCTGGCTGTTCGCATTGTCGGCGGGGTTGTTCACCATCTCCAGCATGTTCTGTGGCCTCGCCTGGAACATCGAATCGATGATCATCGCGCGCGCGGTCCAGGGGTTTGTCGGCGGCGCGATGATCCCGACCGTGTTCGCGACCGGCTATGTCCTGTTTTCGGGCAAACAGCGCGCGATGATCCCGGCGATCCTCGGCATGGTCTCGGTGCTCGCGCCGACCTTGGGCCCCACCGTCGGCGGCTGGATCACCGATGCGATGGGCTGGCGCTGGGTGTTCTTCATCAACGTCGCGCCGGGCACGATGGTGACGATCCTGACGCTAATGCTGATCCGCGTCGATTCGCCCAATCTCGCGATGCTCAAGCGGATCGACTGGGTGCACCTCGCCTCGATGGCCGTGGCCCTGGCGGGGCTAGAGTATGTGCTGGAAGAAGGGCCGAAGAACGAGTGGTTCACCGACATCAAGATCCAGATCGGCGCATGGCTGTCGATCGTCGCCTTCGTCCTGTTCCTCGAGCGATCGTTCCGGTCGACGGGGCCGATCGTCAAGCTCACCCCATTCCGCAAGCCGACTTTCGTCTTTGCCTGTGCGTTCAACCTGGTGATCGGCTTCGGCCTCTATGCCGGCACCTATCTGATCCCGCTCTTCCTGGGGCGCGTGCGCGGGTACAATGCGTCGGAGATCGGCAGCACCGTGGTGATCGCCGGCTGCGCGCAATTGCTCGGCGTGCCGATTGCCGCCAGCCTGTCGCAGCGCGTCGATCAGCGGGTCGTCATCACCTTCGGCCTGGGCCTTTTCGCCCTGGGGCTATGGTTGTTTTCGGCGATGACTCCCGAATGGGGTTTCGCGGCATTGTTCTGGCCGCAAGTGGTGCGCAGCTTCGCGGTGATGCTGTGCATCGTCCCCTCGGTCGGGCTCGCGCTGGGCAATTTCGAAGGGCCGGAACTGCGCTATGCGTCCAGCCTGTTCAACCTGATGCGCAACGCCGGCGGCGCCATCGGCATCGCCCTGGTCAACACCTGGCTGCAGGACGACACACGGATTCACGCGTTGCGGCTGAGCGAAGCGCTGGGCCGATCGGCAAAGGCCGCCAACGACACCGCGGCGGCGCTGGCGCACGAACTGGGCGCGGTCACGCCCGACCCGTCGCAGGCATTGCTGATGGCGCAAGGCCTGATGAGCCGGATCGTCGGGCGCGAAGCGCTGACGCTCGCGTTCGACGACGTCTTCCGCCTGATGGCGTACCTGTTCCTGGGCGCGCTGGTGATGGTCCCGTTCTGCCGCCCGCCGCGCGCCGGCGCCACACCGCCGCCGGATGCGCATTGAGGTATCACGGCGCCACGCCATAACTCGCATAGGTCTCGCCGATCAGCTTGCTGATCGCGGTCGCGGCAGCGAGATCCGCCTTGGCTCCGGCGACATCGCCCAGCCGTTTGCGCGCCGCGCCGCGAACGTAGAGACTGCCGGCTTGCTTCGGCGCCAGCGACAATGCGTCGTCCATGTCCTTGACCGCAGCCGCCCACTCGCCGCGCTGGAAATGCACCAGACCGCGGCTGTCGAGATTCGCCGCCGACCGTTTGGCCGTGACCGACTTGTCGCATTGCGCGAGCGCGGTATCGAGATCGAGCTTCAGCGTCGCTCGCGTCCAGCAAGCGTTGTTGAGCGCCAGCCAATCGCCTGGTTTCTTGACTAATTGCTTATCGATCAGCGGGAACAATGCCTTGCCGTCGCCCGCCACCGCCTCGACCATCGCGCGCTGCGGCGCGATGCCTTCGGCTGCCGGATCGCCGGCAATCTCCTTGTCATAGGCCGCGAGGATCGCCGTCTTCGCCGCCGGATCGGCAACCATCTTGCGCAATACCGCCAGCGGCACGTCGCGGTCCGGCTCGGTCTTGATCTGGCCCAGCACATCCTCGAGCTGATCCTTCGCGGCTGGGCGCAAATTCCATCGCAGACGCACGTTATAGGCGTCACCGCTAGGCTCGATCGCGATCGATTTCGTCGATTCAGCCAGCGCCTCGTCGCGCTGTCCCATCACCGCCAGGATGTTGGCGAGCAGCACATGCGCCGTCGCGTCCTCGGGCTTGAGCTTCACCAGCTCGCGGGCATCCGCCAGCGCTTCGTCGCGCTTGAGCATGGACGAATAGATCCGCACCCGCATCGTGCGCGCGTAGACGTTGCCGGGCTCCTTGCCGATCGCCACCCCCAGATCGGCCAGCGCAGCATCATCCTGCCCGGCGGCATCCCGGGCCTCCGCCCGCTCGACATAGGATTCGGGCTTGTCCGGAAACAACAAGACCATGCGATCATAAAGGATCAGCGCATCGTCGAATCGCCCCTGCGCCCGCAGCACTTCCGCTTTGCCGATGATCGCCATCGGAAACCGGCTGTCGACCGCTAATGCCTGATCGAACGCCGCCGAGGCGTCATCGGTCCGGCCCAGCCGCAGCAATGCCTGACCACGCCCGGCGAGGACTTGAACGCTCTTGTCGCCACGTGCAATCCGCGCATCCAACAGCTTGAGCGCCGCGTCGTTCTTGCCGGCCATCCAGAGTTGGGAGACCTCTTTCAGTTCGGCATCGCCCTGATCCGTCCCTGGCGCGGGCTTCGCTCCCGACTTGGCCGCGATAACCGCTCCGATGGGTGCGCGGATGATGATGCGCTTCTTCCACAATATATCGACCTCGTCATCGGCCGCCTTGGCATCAGCATAGCTGATCTCGGCCGCCTTGTTGCGCGACATCGTGGTCAACTCGAACCGGTCGCCCTTCAGGGCAACAGTACGGACGTAATGTACCCCGCCGATCGTACGGTCGACCGCCTCGCCGTCGAGCGCAAACCCTTTGCCGCCGTCGGGCAGCATGATGGTTTCACGATACGCGCTATAGTCGTCGCCCACCGCGACGGGGGCGGCATCGGGATTCTTGTCGCGTTTGGATTTGAGATAGCGCCCCACTCGGGCCTTGTCGGCCTCATAGCTCTTGCTGCCATAATCCTCGCCCGACCAATCCATGTCGGCTGTGCCGGTAAAGCTCAGCGTGACGTCGCCGGTCTGGTCGTCCGTCTTCGACGCTACGCTCGACACCGTCAGGAAGTCGAAATGTCCAGTCCACATCTTGCGCAATACATTCTCGCGATCGGTCGCGCCGAGCATCGACAGCATCATGCGCGTCCGGCTCGCGCCTTCACCGCGATAGATCAGCGTCCCGCTCGCCTTGGCCGGCTTGTCGAGGCCTGCACGGGCGTCGAGATCGAGCGCCATTTCGCTTTCCGGCGCGGTCGGATCGGCGGGCGTCAACGCGACCAGCTTGGACATCTGCGCTTCGAGCGGGAGTGCCCATTTGAAGCCGGGGATCGCGATCCGGTCGATATTGCCGTCGCCGAACCGCGTTCCGTCCAGCCAATAGATCTTGCCGTCGATCACCGCACGGACGATCACATGGTTGAACCGGCCGGGCATCGGCAGCGCCTTGTCGACTCCATCCCCATCGGTCGCCGACACCAGCGCCGCGTCGGCGGTGATGCCGAGCGCGTGAAGCATCGACAAAAGCAACACGGTCTTGCCCTTGCAATCACCGCTGCGGCCGTTCCACACGGTATCGGCGCTTTCGGGCTTGTAACCGCCCAATCCGTCGACGCGCGCCAGATAGCGGACCTGCGATTGCACCGTCCTCAACGCTTCGGTGGCGCGCACCCTGGGATCGGCCGACATCGCCGTGATCCGCTTGACCTCCACCATGATCGGGGAATCGGGGGCAATTGTCGCCGCGGCCTCGTACAATGGTCGCATCAATGCCGCGACGGCATCCCAGCTGGCGAAATCGGTGAACTGCACCATCGCCGTCCTGCCATAACGATCGGGCGCGTCGGACGGCACGTCGGGTTTCTTCCAATTGTCGCGCGTCATCGTCGCGATCTGGAACCCATTGACCTTGGTCAGCACGGGCGGCGGCGCCGCCGGCCCCGCAGCCCAGCGCACGGCGCGCCCGGCCGGCCAACTTGCCCTGACCGTCAGCCGATCGCTCGACGGCAATGCATCGAGCGGTAGGATCGTTTCCGCATGGCCGGCGAGCACGGGGTTGTTCGAGTCGGTGGTGTACGCGAGCTCGATCTCGTCGCCGACGCGCAGGTCGGGGACCTGCAACACCGCGGTCAGCAGGCCGTTGATCATCGCCGATTCGAGCTGGCTTTCGCGCCGCAATATCTGGAAGCCCTTGCCATCCTTCATGACGTCAATGGTCTCAGTGCCGCGATGGATCAGGACGCGATTGACCGTCATCGTCCCCAACGCCGGCTGCCAGAGGACATAAACCGTCCCGGCCAATTGGAGGCCCTCCGGCGTGTTGACGCGCATGATCTGCCGCACGACCTGATGCGTGCCGCTGTCATCGTAGCGAACCTGCAGCGAGACCAGGCGCGCGGTAACGGCGCCGTCGAACGTCCCCGGCGCAGGCTCGGCGATATCGGCCGCCCAGCCAGGCTGCGCGCCGAAATGCAGCACGTCATCGGCACGCGCCTGGCCAATGCACAGCATCGCGCATGCAGCAATCAGCAACCCCCGGATCATGATATTACGCCCCCGAAAACAACCCCTTCGTCAGGTTAGCTTAGACCGACCACGGGCAAAGACAATCGCTCGATTGGGTCGGAAATGGGTCTAATACGTCAGGCGATCGACCAGCGTGGTACGTCGCCCGCCGCGATCGTGCCGTTGCGGCCAACCGGATAGCGCTCGGGATCGGTGATCGCGGCGAGCGTTGCCCGGTCATCGGGTGCCACCGCCGCCATCGTCCGCGCGCTGCCGCCGACCCGCAGGATGACGATGCCGCGATCGACCGTTCCATCACGACGGTAGAGAAGGGTCGCGGTTTCCAGCGTCGCGGAGCCTTCGCGGGGCAGGATCGTCGGCGGTATCGGCCCGCGACGGGCCCCGGCATCGGCCGCGACCGAATAATCGGAATCGAGTGCGGTTCCGGGCCGCATGGCAGACAGGAGCAACGCGTGATGTTTGGTCACGAACTCGCCCTGTCCGTACAGCAAGCCGATGCCGCGTGCCCCGCGCAGCCGCCGCACCATCGCGACAGTCGCGTGCAGCATATAGTCGTTGAGCGGCGCGCCGAAGAAGGTGAGCCCGCCGGTCACCGTCGGCATGACATCGTCGCCCAACCCGAGTGTCCGCCGCGCCATTTTGGGCACGCAGGGAAAGCAGCTGTAGAGTTCGACCGCGTCGAACCGTCGCCCTTCGGCCAGGTCGAGCGCACGGCTCAGCACCGCATCCTGCGCCGGGCTGGAGGCATAACCGCCGCGCGCCAGATAGTCGCGCGGCTCATCGGCTGCCGCACCCCCGACCAGATGGACCATCGCGCCCGGATCGACCCCGGCCTCGCGTGCCGCGGCCAGGCTCGCGACGATCACCGCCGCGCCCTGATTGACCATCGGATTGGCCACCATCAGCTTGGTATAGGGCCAGGCGATCAGCCGGTTGTCGGGCGTCACATGCGCGATGTCGGCGGCGGTGTATTGGCGATTGAGCCAACTCGACGGATTGTCGGCCGCGATGGCGGCATATCGTGCCCACAGCTCGGCGGATTCGCTTTGCGCGGCGGCGGGCGTCTGGCCCCAGGCGTGTGCACTCGCCATCTCGTAGAAGGGATAGACGTTGACCGGCATCGACGCGCCCAACTCGATCGCCAGCGGATGGAGATAGGTTGCGCGCTCGACCCGCGCCGGCGCGTCGTGCGCGAACGGCGGCCAGGGTAGCTTCGTGCCTTCCTTTTGTGCTCGCGCCGCACTGTGTTGCGCTTCGCCACCCGCGATCAACGCAACCCGCGCCTCGCCACGCGCGATCGCCAGCGCGGCGTCGTGGATCAATTTGGTCGGCGTGTCGCCCCCGATCGGCGCGTAGCTGGCGGAACGCGGCGCGATCTCGAGCCGAGCCGCGAGCTCGCCGGGCGGATCCGCATACCGCCAGCTTACCAAATTGACGACGTCGAGCCGGTCGACCTGCCCGAGCAATCCGCCACCGGCATCATCGTCCGCCCGCCGCGCGGCGAGCGCCATCAGCCCGATCGGATCGAGCGCGTGGCTGAGCGTCGCCGGACGATCGACCGCCTCGCCGCATCCAACGATGACCGGCGTACGATCGTCCGGCGTCACGCCCCTACCAGACGTGGACGCGGTCGGTCGGCGCTAGGTAGCGCTTGTCGCCCGGCTTGATCCCGAACGCGTCATACCAGGCGTCGAGGTTGCGCACCGTCTCGACCCGCAGCGGGGCCAGCGCATGAACGTCGGTCGCGATCCGCGCGCGCATCGCGCGCTCGCGCATCTTGGTCCGCCAGCTCTGCGCGAACGCCAGGAAGAACCGCTGGTCGCCGGTCAACCCGTCGATCACCGGCGCGGGCTTGCCGCCCAGCGACGCGTGATAAGCCTCGTACGACGCGGTCAGCCCGGCGGTATCGGCGATGTTCTCGCCGAGCTCCTGCTGTCCCTTGGCGAACAGGCCCGGGAGCACTTCATATTTGTCATATTGGTCGGCCAGCGCTTTGCCCGATGCCTCGAACCGCGCGAGGTCGGTCGGCGTCCACCAATTGTGCAGCCGCCCGGTCGAATCGAAGTCGGACCCGAGATTGTCGAACGAGTGGCTGACCTCATGGCCGATCGTCGCGCCGATCGCGCCGTAATTGGCCGCCGCGTCGAAGGTCGGATCAAAATAGGGTGTGTTGAGGATCGCCGCCGGGAAGTTGAGTGCATTCTGCAACGGCAAATTGACCGCATTGACCGTCTGCGGCGTCATCCACCATTCGCCGCGATCGGGCGTCCTGGCGAGCTTGCCGATCTGGTAGCGATAATTGGACAGTTTCGCGCGAACCAGATTGCCCGCCGGATCGGTCGCGCTGACGACGTAATAAGGACGCATCGGCCAGGTGTCGGGATAGCCGACGCCAACCTTGAGTACCGCCAGCTTCTTGCGCGCCTCGACCTTGGTCGCCGGCGCCATCCAGTCGAGCGCGACGATACGCTTGTCGAACGCCGCGACGATGTTCTTCACCATCGCCTGGATCGCCGCCTTGGACGAGGCGGGGAAATATTTGCCGGCGTAGATCTTGCCGACTTCATAGCCCAGCGCACCGTTGACCGCGCCGATCGAACGCTTGTCGCGCGGCTGTTGCGCGGGGGTGCCGGTCAGCTGCTTGCTGAAAAAGTCGAACTTGGCGTCGTCGAACGCCTTGGGTAGGGCCGGGGCGACTTCGTTGATGCGGTGGAAGGCCAGCCAGTCCTGCCACGCCTGCATCGGCTCGCCGGCGACGAGCGCGGCGAGCTTGGTCGTCGTCTCGGGATTCCAGACGATGAAATTCTGCTGCTTGGGCAGGCCCGCCGCGATCCAATAGGCGGCCCAGTCGATCCCCGGCGCCTTCTTTGCGAAGTCGGCGCGGGTCCAGGGGTTGTTGCCCTTGTGCGCGTCCTGCGCGGTGATGATGTCGGTCTGCGCCGCAGCGATCTTCATCTCGAGCGCGAACACGCGGCCCGCGCGCGCCTTGGGGTCGCTCATGCCCGCCAGCGTGAAGACCTTTTCGAGATAATCCTTATAGCCGTCACGCAGCTCGGCCATCTCCTTCTTGTCCGACAGATAATAGTCGCGGTCGGGCATGCCGACGCCGCCCTGCATCAGGTACGGCGCGTTGATCGTCGGCTTGTTGAGATCCTGGCCGACGAACAGCCCGAACAGATTGTCGGTCGAGGCGTAATTGTTGTTGTTGAACGGGTCGGTATCGGCGCGCATGTTGGCGCCCAGCATCGCCGACAATTGCGCTCTGGTCTTGAGCGCGGCGATCGACGCGAGGATCGGCTTGAGCGGCGCGGTGCCGCGCGCCTCGATCGCGGCGGTATCGTTATACGCGTCGTAATAATCCGCGATGCGGCGCAGGTCGGTGCCCGGCTTCGCCTTGGCGGCGGCGGCGCCCTTGATGATGTCGGCGTTGCGCGCCTCGGCGACCTTGAACACGTCTAGGCTGACGCCGATCGACGAACGGTCGGCGGGGATTTCGGCGGTCTTCAACCATGCGCCGTTGGCATAAGCGTTGAAATCGTCGCCCGGCTTCACGCTCCGGTCGATCAGCGACTGGTCGACGCCCGATTTGGCCCCCATCGCCGCCTGGGCGAGCGCGGGACCCTGCCACACGGCGACTCCGCCAGCGGTAGTGGCGAGCAACATGGCGGCGAGAATTGAGCGCTTCATCGGGAACCCTCTTTTGTCTGGTGTATGACCCATTGGCTACACCAACATGCCGATCGGTTCCAGCGCTTCCCAATGCCGGTCGGCGCGGCTAGTCAGGACGGCATGAGCGCACCCGTTCTCGACACCCGCCTTTCCCCCGACAGCGACCAGTTTCGCACCAATGCTGCGCACAATCGCGCGTTGGTCGACCGCTTACACGCCGACGTCGCGACCGCCGCTCTGGGCGGTAACGAGAAGAGCCGCGAGCGCCATACGTCGCGTGGCAAATTGCTCCCCCGCGATCGTGTCGAGCGCCTGCTCGATCCCGGCTCGCCGTTCCTCGAGATCGGCCAATTGGCAGCGTGCGACCTGTACGACGGCGAGGTTCCAGGCGCCGGGATGATCGCCGGTATCGGTCGCGTCTCAGGCCGCCAGGCGATGATCGTCTGCAACGACGCCACGGTGAAAGGCGGCACTTACTACCCGATGACGGTCAAGAAGCATCTCCGCGCGCAGGAGATCGCCGAACAGAATCGCCTGCCGTGCATTTACCTGGTCGACTCCGGCGGCGCCAATCTGCCGCATCAGGCCGAGGTGTTTCCCGACCGCGATCATTTCGGACGGATCTTCTTCAACCAGGCCAATATGTCGGCCAAGGGCATCCCCCAGATCGCCTGCGTGATGGGTAGCTGCACCGCGGGCGGCGCCTATGTCCCCGCCATGTCGGACGAGAGCGTGATCGTCCGCAACCAGGGCACGATCTTCCTCGCCGGCCCTCCCCTCGTCCAGGCCGCGACCGGTGAAGTGATCAGCGCCGAGGACCTTGGCGGCGGCGACCTGCATGCGCGCAAGTCGGGCGTGGTCGATCACCTCGCCGAGAATGACGAGCACGCACTGACCATCGTCCGCGACATCGTCTCGACGCTGCAGCCCGACGCCAAGCCCGATATCGAACTGCGCGAGCCGCGTCCGCCCAAGTTCGACCCCCAGGACTTGTACGGCATCATCCCGCAGGATGTGCGCGCGCCCTACGACGTGCACGAGATCATCGCGCGGCTGGTCGACGGCTCGGAGTTCCAGGAATTCAAATCGCTTTATGGCAGCTCGCTGGTGTGCGGCTTCGCGCATATCTGGGGCATACCGGTCGCGATCCTGGCGAATAACGGCGTGCTGTTCAGCGAGAGCGCGGTCAAGGGCGCGCATTTCATCGAACTCGCGTGCCAGCGGCGCATTCCCCTGCTGTTCCTCCAGAACATTTCCGGCTTCATGGTGGGGGGCAAATACGAGGCGGAGGGCATCGCCAAGCACGGCGCCAAGCTGGT
>DASVNU010000417.1:0-13437 GCA_036383655.1 Sphingomonas sp.
CTGCCGCATCGCGACTTCGATCCGTCGGAAGTGGCGGTAAGCTGGCATGTGCTGACCGCCTTGGGGCATGAAATGCGCTTCGCGACGCCCGATGGCGAGCCGGCTGCGGCTGACCCGATCATGCTCGATGGCATCGGGCTCGATCCGTGGAGCCGGGTGCCGGGGTTGCGCCGCATCCGCCTGATCGGGCTGTTGCTGCGCGCCAATCGCGATGCGCGCCGCGCTTATGCCGAGCTCGAGCGTGACCCATATTTCCGTGCGCCGCTGCGGTGGGACCAAGCGCTGGTCGATGATTTCGATGGGCTGGTGCTCCCTGGCGGGCATCGCGCGCGCGGGATGCGCGATTATCTCGAAAGCGCGGTGCTGCAGCGGCTGGTGGTGGCGTTCTTCGATGCCGACAAGCCGGTCGGTGCGATCTGCCACGGCGTGTTGCTCGCCGCGCGCAGCCGCCGCGACGGCGGCAGATCCATATTGTACGGCCGCCGCACCGCATCGCTGACCTGGGCGCAGGAGCGCACCGCCAGTGCGCTCGCGCATATCGGTCGGCGATGGGATCGCGATTACTACCGCACCTATGTCGAGCAACCGGGCCAGCCCGAGGGCTATATGTCGGTCGAGGCCGAGGTGACGCGCGCGCTGGCGAGCCCCCAGGACTATGTCGACGTGCCGCGCGACGCGCCCGATTTCCGGCGCAAGACGAGCGGCCTGGCGCGCGACACGATCGACGATGCGCGCCCGGCCTGGGTCGTGCGCGACGGCAATTATGTTTCGGCGCGGTGGCCCGGCGACGCGCACACCTTTGCCGCGCGCTTCGGCGAGTTGCTGGGCTAGCCCGCGCGCCGCGCGCTGCCGATTTCGCCTTCTATGGCCATGCGAACGACGGCATCGACAAGCCCGAGACGCGCCATATCTGGTGCCCGGCGATCGGGCGGCGATCTGGTAACGATCGGCGACGCTCGACATGCGCCTGCTTTTGTCGGTCGAACCGACTTCTCCGCGATGCCATGATGGCAAGTAAACGATAGCGATGAATATCGTTCGATATATCGGTTGTATAAATAGCAACCATTCTGACTCTAAATTATCAGAAAGATAACGATCACTCGGCACATAAGTAGTACAGTAAAGTTAGTTCGCGTGTTATAAAAGACAGTGTTTTATCACGCCAGCCATGGGGGGAGGGCGGAGTGCAGGGGATTTTTGTCAGAGCTTCGGAGTTCGCGCGACAGTTCGGTCATCTGAGTCAGGCCGGTAGGACCGTATTCGTGACGCATCACGGGCGCGAAACCCACGCTCTGCTCCCGATCGCCAATTATCACGAATTTGTCGCCACCGCGAAGCACGACGATCACGACGCGAGTTTTTCCAACCAGGAACTCGCCGATTGGCTACCATTGTTGCTCGTCGTCATCGATGATCAGCGGACCATCGTCATGGCCAACCGGACCGCGCATGCCATGGCGCGCAAAGCCGAAGCGACGCTCCCCGGATGCAGCTTGTTCGACGCTTTCCCGGCGCTCAGGGAAACCATGTTCGAGAGCTATTGCAACCGGACCGAACGGACCGGCGAGCCCTGCTCGTTCGAGTTGCCGGGGCTGTTCGGGTCGGACACCTGGCATCGCATGGAGACATTCAGGACGCACCAGGGCGTGGTGATGCTCGCGCGCGACATCACCGATGACGTGAAGGCCTATCGGCTGGCCGATACGAAGCAGGCGCTGATCGAGGCGATCCTGGCGCATGGCGGTATCGGCTATATCTGGTTCAACGTGCGCGGACGGATCGAACAGGTCGACGCGGCGATGAGCGATTTGCTCCAGCTTCCCGGTGAGCGACTGTCCAACGTTCCCGTCATCGACCTTGTGCCCGTCGGGCAGCGCGTAATGCTGCGCGATGTGATCGAGGGCGTGCTGAGCCACGGCGGCACGCAACGCTTCGAGACCGAGTTCCTGTGCAACGATGGCGGCGTCGTCCCCGCGGTCGGGGCGATCAAGGACCTGCGCGGCGTCTATGGCAGCGAAGGCGGGGTGATGGTGGTGACGCGTAAATAGGGTTGAAACGTAACAGCGAAGCCGCAAACGATTCGGTGCGCGCGAGCGGTCGATGCCGTCGCGTTCCGCTCAGATCAGCGGCGGTTTTCCAAATTCCTGCGACAGCGTGGCGAACTCGGCATGCGCGGCGCTCGGCACGCCCAGCGCGGTGGCGCGATAGGAAGAAGCCGCCGACTCGCGCGCCATGTGCTGAACCACGCTGAGGTGCAGATGCTGGTCGAACATCAATTCGGCAAAGCCGCTGTCGCTCCAGGCCGCCCTCCCCTTGATCGGCGCGAAACCGCTGACGAACAAGGTGATCGGCCGGTCGACCCGGATTTTGAACCCGGCCCATAGCCCGCAGCCGGCGACCGACAGTTCGAGCAGCAATATGTCGAGCCGGCACGACCGGAATTCGCGGATTTCGGCCGGCAATTGCAACCGATAGCTGAGCGGCTCCCAAGTATCGGCACGCCGGAAGACAAGATTCGATCTACTCATTTTCTCCCACCCCGGTCTACTACCCGACCAACACCGGCGTGCCGCATCGCACGCCATTGACCCATACGTCCGCTTGTCCCACCTGGACGCCCAACAACGACGTGACCTGGCTGTACACGCCGTCGAGCGGTGCGGCGGCCTGACCGAGCACCTGGCCGACCAGCGCCGTCAGCGCGCCGACGCCGAGCCCCAGCCCGAGCACGTTCACATTGAGGTCGATGCGTGAAATCAGCGACGAGACGACCCCTTGAACCAGGTCGTTCGTGCTGACGTGCTTCACGCTATGGCTGGCAATGTCGCTCGCCGAAAAGAAGACCTCTTGCGGATCGACGCCGCCCAGCTTGACGTCGGCGAAGCCCGACACGGTGGCGACCGGCGTGCGCAGCATCGTCACGCGGTTGAGCGCGGGCGCGACCTGGAAATTCCCCAGCGCGGCCGGGTCGACATCGGCGATCGCCGCTTCGCCTACCGATGGCGTCACATTCAGCTTGACCGTGGCCTTTTTCGATCCGCCCGTGCAGGATACATCCTTCAACTTCGCGGTGGCGGCGGCGAGTTCGACATAGATCGGCACCCTGAGCGAGGCGAGGCCGAGTTGCGGCGCGACCTGGGTGTCGAGATAGATCCGCGTTTGCGCCGTCCGCACTTCGACATCGTGCGCCGCGGTGACGCGGAGCCAGGGCGAGTTCGCCGCACGCTCGCCGATCGCGATCGTCAGCTTGGTCGAGGTCAGCCCCGGCACGGTCGCGGCGAGATCGGTACTGATCTGATGCTGCCCACCAAGCTCGAGCGTGCCGCGCAGCATCGAGAAGGCATCGACGGTGATCGGCCGTGACGGGTCGGACTTGGTTTCCCCCGCGAGCGGCCCGAGGTCGATCAGCGAGGACAATTTGGTCGAGGTCTGCGGCAACCGGTCGGCGACCGCGCGCAGTACCGACGACGCCTGCGCGTCGGTCACCGACGCGGACATCGCGCGCGCGATCTGGCCCAAGCTGGCCTGCGTGTTCATCAACTCGCCAAAGGTCGCGGTCTGGACATTGAGCTGCGAGCGCAGCGCCTCGCTGAATTTGAGAATGTCGAGCTGGCCGCTGGCGAGCGCCTGATAGTCCATCGCGCTCAGCTGCAGATCGGTGCCGGCGAGTTGCGACAGCATCGCGTTGGGCAGCCCGCCATTGACGCCGGCCAGCCGCGACCCGATCGAGAAGGCGACGAGGTCGATCCGGGCGGCGGTGCCGCTTGCTTCGACGGGCACCGTCGGCTTGCCGAAAATCCGCGCGAAATAGAGCGGCGCGTCGACATGGACGCGGACGCGCGCGGCGTTGGCATTATCGGGGCCGGCGACGAAGCGCTCGCCCGCCGCGATCGTCGGATCGTCGGCATATTGGCCAGGCTCGACGCTCAGGATCGACAGCCCCTGCATCGGGTTGGCGTTGCGCGCCGCCGCCGCCGCACTGCTCGCATTCTGGATGTCGCCCGCCGCTGCCAGCGCCGCCGAATCGGCGATCCCCTGGGCATGGCGCTTGGCGAGGTAGAGATTGGTCGCGTCGACCGCGAGCGCGGCGACCCCGAGGAACGCGAGCAGGCCGCCGCTGAACAGGATCGTGACGTTGCCGCTGGTCGAGGCGAGCAGCGAAGATCTGGCGCGCATCTCTGGCCTCCTCAAAAACTGCTCAGGCGCACGGCGGCGCTGCGTGAGACGATCTTGTCGGGAAGGGGCACGAACGGCAGCTTCATCACCGGCTGATCCGACATGTCGTAATTGACCGTGACGTTGACCGTGGCGCCGTCGTCCTGGACGCCGATCACCACTTTGCGCTGGTCGATGCTGTCATAATGCGACAGCGAGTCGGTGACCGTCTGGCGCGCGGTCTGTGCGCGTTCGTCCTGCGACAGGCCCGACAGGCTGGCGCGTGCGCCTTCGTTCGCGCTCTGCTGCAGCGCGTTGGCGCAGGCCAACCATTCGCCGAACACGATGATTCCCATGATCAACAGCATCAGCACGGGCAGGACCATCGCCATCTCCACCAGCGCCGCGCCGCGTTCGTCGCGAAGAAGGCGGCGGAGGTCGCCAGGTCGGCGAAACGGCGAGGGGCGATGCGTCGTCATGACGACATGGTTAGCCGCACGCCATTGCCGAAATCGCTAGCGGCCGTCGCGACGCGATTGCTCAACTTGCGCAGTTTCACGCCGGCTGGCCGCCGCACCCGGCGCGTCCCGCGCGCGGCGACATCCTCCTTGCCACTTCCTTGGCCAGCAGCGCGACCCCGGCCTGGGCGTCGGCGGCGAACACGCTGGTCGATCCGCACCAGGTCGCGCTGCCGGCGGGCCCGACCGACCATGTCAGCGCGAGCCTGGTATCCGAGTTGAGCCGATCGACCTTCAACTCACCCTGTATTTCGCTGTTGCGCAAATGGTCGGGCAGATTCTGCTGGATCCTCTGCGACAAGTCGTCGGCGTTGTGCGCGGCATCGGCCGACGTCGTCGCGATCGACACGCGCGATGCCGGCGCGACTACGGTCGCCGGTCTCGCCTCGGCGGGCTCGGCGTCGGATGACGCGACCGCCGTCGATACTTTGCTCTCGACCCCGCGCATGCCCAGCGCATCGCTGCGCACGCTGACCATCAGGAGTTCGACGATGACGAGCAGCGACAGGCCCGATTGGACGAACACCGGCGCCCCGGACCGCCACAGCAGGATCAGCGAGGCGAAGGCGCCGAAACAGATCGGCGCCAGCCACATCGGTGGCGGCGGCGCGCGTCCGACCACCAATATGGCGGCGACGACCAGGAACAATCCGACCGGGACCAGCGCCAGCGAGGGGCTGGACCGGCCGTGTGAGGACATCGTCGCGCTACGCATGCATACCCTTTCGCTGATCATCAGGTTTGAACGCGCGCACCTTGCGCGGCGATTGATGCGGACCAGGTGGCAAATTCCGCAATTTGCGCGGTTTTCCCCGTCGAATTGGGGATATCCGTTGCGATCGGCGACGATGGCTCGACGATCGCGGGAATCGTCCAACAGAAAAGGGGCGCCCGTTGCCGGACGCCCCTCTTTGGTCGATTGGCCGGTACCTGTTTAGAACTTGACCTCTGCGAGCATGTTAAACGAGCGGCCACGAGGGTCGGCGACGCGCGGTTCCCAATCGCTTCCGGTGCCATTGTTCGTGTCATAGGAGATCGCGAACGGCGGCTTGGCGTTGAACAGATTCTTGACGCCGAAGGTCAGTTTGAACCCCTTGGCGGCGGTGAAGCTCGCCGAGGCGTTGTAGAGGAAGTACGCCTTGACGTCGGTGACGTCGCAGCACGGGTCGAACGAGCCGTTCGCGATGCCCGGCAACACTTGGTTCTTGTAGCCTGAACGGTAGATCTGGGTCAGGGTGAAGCTCCAGTCCTTGTTCCCGTAGGAAATGAAGGTGTTCTGCTTCCACTTCAGGCCAAGGTCGGATGCCAGCGAGTAGACGCCCAGTTCCTGGATGAACGCCGCCGATGCGTTGACCTGTTCGTCCTTCTTGAGCAACCACGTCGCGTCGGCGCCCGCCGAGATCGTGCCGCCGAAGGCATCGATGAACGCCCGCACCGTGAAATCGATGCCCTGCGTCCGCGTGGCGCCGGCGTTCGAATAGCTCTGGTCGATATCGGTCAGCGCGCCACTCGCGTCGCGATGGAAGCGCGACTGGAAGATCGAATAGTTCGAGAAGAGATATTGCAGCGGCAGCACCTGGATAGTGTTCTCGCGGTGGATCGACCACCAGTCCGCGGTGAAGCTGAAATTCTTGATCGGCTGGAACACCACGCCACCGCTCCACTCGCGGGCGGTCTCCGGGCCGAGATTCAGATTACCGCCGTTGATGATGTTGATCGCGGTGCCGTTGACCGCGCTCAAGGCAAGGCAGCCGGTCGCCGCATTGACCTTACCGCCGGGGCAGTTCTTCGGGTCGGCGAAATCCGCCCCGGTATAGATGGACGACGTATCCGGGTTGAAGATCTGGTTGAACGCCGGCACGCGGAACGCGGTATTGTACGAACCGCGGAACATGATTTCCGGGATCGGTTGATACTTGATCGAGATTTTCGGGTTCTTGGTCGTCCCGAAGCCGGTATAATCGTCGATACGCCCGGCCGCCGACAGCTCGAAGCCCTTGAACACTGGCACCAGCAATTCGGCATAGACCGCCTTGATGTCGCGATGCACGCCGTTGAGCGCGTTGCCGTCGTCGAACGGCGCCGCGATGATGGTGCGCTTGGTGGCGCGCTGGTCACCCTTGAAGCTGTATTGTTCACGCCGGTAATCGACGCCGGCCGCGAGCTTCACCGTCCCGCCGGGCAGGTCGAACAGCGAACCCGACACCGAGAAGTCGCCTTGCTTGACCGAATATTTGCCGCCGTAGAGCACTACGCCCGCTGCCGACGCGGACTGGATCGCCGCGAGCCCAGCTGCCGACTGCGTCTGGCCCGAGAACAGGAACGGATTGACCAACCCGGTGTTGAGCGCGGCAACCAGCGCATCCTGGTAATAATAGCCCGTCCCCAACTTCGAGCTCGAGATGCTGTCGGCGTAGGAGACGCCGGCGCGATAATCCCAGTCGCCGAACGGCAGCGGGCCTTCGAGACCCAATTGCGCGCGGAAGGTCGTGGTGTCGGTAAAAATCTGACGCTCGCCGCACTCCATACAGCGCCAACGGTAGGAGAATTTGGCGGTCTGCGGGGTCAGTGACTGGATGTTGGCATTGGTCGGGAAGGCGGCCTTCAAAATGCTGACCAGATTGGTCATCACGCCGAGATTGCTGCCGTCCGCGGCCAAGTGATAATTATAGTTCTGGGTTGAGGTATTTGGCGTGATCTGGACTTGGGAGAACGCCTTGTTCGATTTGGCGTCCGATCCGACGATCTCTAGCGACAGGGTGCTGGCACCGATCTTGACCGCGCCGCGGCCATAATAGGTCAGCGTCTTGAGCTGCTGTTGCAGATAAACGTTCTTGCCGGTGTCGAACGAACAGGCCAGGCCATTGCCGGGCGCGGCCCAGACCTGCGTATCATAGATGTCCATGTCGGTGCCCGACGCGCAGCCCGCCTGTCCGGGCAGGCGGAGGATGTTGATACCGCCGGTCGCGGTTTGCGTGGTGCCGGGAATTGTCGGGAACGAGTTGCCCGTGAGGAACGACGTTCCGGCCAGGTTGACGATCGTTGCGAACGGCGTGCCGCGCGTATCGACACCCAAGCCCTTATCGTGTTGGAAAGTATTGATATACGGCCGGTCCTTGGCCTGTAGTGGGTTGACCCAGCTGTAGCCGATCGTCCCGAAGACGTTGAACCCATCCTTGTCGAGGTCGCCGAAGCCGGCGATCGCGGACAGGCGATAGATCGGCGCATCGCCATATTCAGTGACGTCCGAATAGGCCGAGGCGCCAAAGCCCTTGTAGCTGCTCTTGGTGATGAAGTTGATCACACCGCCGACGGCGTCGGTGCCGTAGATTGCCGAGGCGCCATCCTTGAGCACTTCGACCCGGTCGAGCGCCATGAACGGGATCTGGTTGACGTCGACCGCTGCCCCCGTGGTGCCTTGTGCCGCGACGCGGCGGCCATTGAGCAGGACGAGCGTTGCCGCCGATCCCTGGCCGCGCAGATTGGCGTAGGAGGCGCCGTTGTTGCCGCGGCGCTCGGCGGTGACGACATCGGAGTTGGACGCGAGATTGTCCGAGCTGTTGCCGTTATCAGGCAGGAAGCTGATCAATTGTTCGGGGCTCGAAATGCCGTTGCGCTGCAGTTCGGCAGTCGTGATGATCTGCAGTGGCAGCGCGCTGCGATTCGGGTCCTGCTTGATGCGCGATCCGGTGATCAGGATCTCGCCCTTGCTGCTCTCATCACCCTGGGCATCGCTGGTCGGCGTGGCGGCGCCGGTCGGCGTCGGTGCGGGCGCGGTGGTCTGATCCCCATTGGTCGATTGCGCGAAGGCGTTGCTCGGCAACAGGCACAAGGCGGCAAGTGCCGTGCCCGACGCCAGCATAAGACGAAGCGAGGTCGATCCTGTCATAGCTATGGTCCCCCTGAACGCGCCCTTCCCGTGGCGCTTTTTCATTGGCGACATTAAGCATCAGAATGGACAGGTCTTGCCACCTTTCTTTTGCGCAAGATGGTGAAACCGGTTCCTTTTTTGTGCGCGAAAGGGGCAAAGCGTTGCGTGGTTGCAACACAGCAGCCATTGACGCGGCCGGGCGGGCATCGGACCGTGGCGCCGATGCATGAGAGAGGATCGCCGATGCAGCATCTGACTAGCCGTCCGCTCGGACCGCACGCGTGACGGTCGGGGCGACGGATCCAGGTGTGGCGGCGCGAGCGGTGCTGCGTCCGGGCTTCGGGCGGCTGGCGCTGTATGCATTGCTCGGCTTTTCCGCCGGTTTGCCGTTCTACATGTTCAACACCGTGCTGTTCCTGCGGCTGGCGCGGCACAATGTCGACATCGTCACGATCGGTTATTTCGCCTGGGTGTCGCTGTTGCCGACCTTCAAATTCGCCTGGGCGCCCTTGCTCGACAAATACGACATGCCGGGGTTCGGCCGCTTCTGGGGCCGACGGCGCGGCTGGATCATGGTGTCCCAGCTCGGCATCTTCCTGTCGACCGTCGGGATGGCGTTCACCGCGTCGGACGACAGCCTGCAACTGACCGCTTTGTTCGCCTTGCTGCTCGCCTTCTGGACGAGCACGCTCGAGATCGCGGCGGACGGATGGCGCGTCGAACTGGCGCCGACCGCGGAGGAGCAGGGGCCGCTCGTCGCGGTCAATCAATGGGGCTATCGCATCTCGATGGTGGTGGCCGGGGGCGGGGCGATCTACCTCGCCGCGATCGCCAACTGGACCTTCGCCTATCTGGCGATCGCCGTGCTGGCGTTCCTGCCGTTTCCGCTGCTGACCGCGATGCGATCCGAGAGCGGGCGTGGCGACGGCCGGATCGCCGCCTTGCTGACCGGCCTGCTGGTCAGTGCCATGGCGATCGCCGCGATCACCGTGGCGACCGCCGTGATCGGTTGGGTGCTGTTGTCCGCGATCGGCTCGGTCGGAATCGATAATCCCGACATCATGAAATATTGGGTCGCCGGGGTCGGGCTGCTGCCGTTCCTCGTGCTCGGCGCGGCGGTACCGTGGCTCAGGAAGCTGCCCTGGCACGCGCCGTTGCGCCGGTCGCTGGCGGTCGGGCCCTATGTCGATGTGGCGTGGCGATACGGCCTCGTCGTCATTCCGATCCTGTTGTTCATCTCGATCTACCGGACCGGCGACGTGATGGCGAACACGCTGTCGCACCCGATGTTCAATGCGCTGGGCTACGGGCTCAAGCAGATCAGCGCGGCCGACGGCGTCGTCGCGCTCGTGTCGGGATTGCTTGGGGTGACCTTGGGCGGGCTGTTGGCGGCCAGGGTATCGATGGGCTGGTCGCTGGTGATCGGCGGGGTGATGTCGGCGCTGAGCAACTGGATCTTCGCCTGGCTCGCGCATCAGGCGCCGGGCGGGCCGGTGTTGTTCTCCTTATTCGGTCTCGGCGTGACGGCCGGCGATCTCGATCTCTATCTGGCGATGGCGGTCGATCAATTCGGCCATGGCTTCGAAGGCGCGGTGTTCGTGGTGTATCTCTCGCTGCTGGTGAACCCGCGCTTCCCGGCGGCGCAATATGCATTGTTCTCCGGCCTCGCCTTTCTGATCCCGAGATTGCTCGCCGGGCTGTCGGGGGTGTTCCAGAAAGCGATCGGCTATGACGGGTTCTTCATCATGGCGGGGACGATGAGCGTGGCGGTGCTGGTCCTGCTGCCGTTCATCGTGCGGGCAAGGCCGCGACCCGACGACGATCCGGGTGCGGCGGAGCCTGTGGCGGCATGATCGAGCAGGCATTCGTGCCTGCCGCCGCCGCGGTTGCGGCAGGCAGGATTCCCGGTGCGACCTTGGGCGTCGTCGCCGCCGACGGACGGCGCTGGGTGACGCATGCCGGGATGGCGGCGCTCGCGCCCGAGCGCGAGGCACTGACGCTCGATCACTGGTTCGACCTCGCCTCGGTGTCGAAAGTGATCGCGACGACGACGATGATCCTCAGCCTCGCCGATCAGGGCAGGCTCGATCTCGACCGGCCGCTGACCGATGCTATCCCCGATCTACGCCAATATGACGTCGCCAACGCCGCCGAGCGCAAGCTGACGTTCCGCGATTGCCTGGCGCATCGCAGCTTCCTCCCCGCGGTCGAGCCGATCTATACCTATGGCGACGACCCGGCGCGGCTGCGTGCGTTCGTGCTGCAACGCGAGTGGCGGCACGGCCCGCCGGTCTATTCGGACATCAACTTCATCCTGCTCGGGATCGCTATCGAGCGGATCACTGGGCAGCCGCTCTCGGCCTGGCCGCTGGGGCAGGGGCTGAGCTACGGCCCGCCGCCCGGGCCGGCGGTCGCAACCGAGCTCTGCCAATGGCGCGGGCGCGTGCTGAAGGGTCAGGTGCACGACGAGAATTGCTTCGCGATGGGCGGCGAGACCGGGCATGCTGGGCTATTCGGGACGGTCGCGGGAGTGCTCGATTTCGCGCAGGGGCTGCTCGACGGCAGCGGCGCGTCGCCGGCGATGCTTGAGGCGATCCGCACGCCCTATTACGGACATCGCACCTGTGGCTGGGAACGACGCTTCGACGGCTGGTCGGGCGGCCCGGCCTGCTCGGGCGAGACGATCGGCCATACCGGCTTCACCGGCACCGGTCTGTGGGTCGATTTCGACCGCGGCATCGCCTGGACCCTGCTCACCAACCGCGTCCATCCGTCGCGACATAGCGAGGCGGGGAAGAGCATCTTCGAGATCAGGCCCGCGACCGGCGACGCGGTGATCGCCGCCTGGGACGCCCAGCGCCGGGCTTGAATAGGGCGCAAGTCGATTGGGCTCAGGGCTGGCCGCCGCAGGCCTCTGCTCGCGCGAGCAGAAACGCCCTTTCCCGCACGTTGCGGGTAAGCGCGGCCGCGGCCTCGAATTCGGAGCGCGCCTCGGCCAGTCGGCCAGCCCGGAACAGGAAGTCGCCCCTCGCTGCCGGCAAGGGAGCATAGTGGCGCAGCGCGGCGGCGTCGGCGATTTCGTCCACCAGTCTGAGGCCGGCATCAGGCCCGAACGCCATGCTGTGAGCGATGGCGCGATTGAGATCGACCACCGGCGAGGGCGTCACGACGCGCAGCCGATCGTAGAGCGCGGCAATGCGCGGCCAGTCGGTATCGGCGGCGCGGCGCGCCCGGGCATGGCAGGCGGCGAGCGCGGCTTGCAGGACATAAGGCCCACGACCGCCCAGCGCTTCGGCGCGGGCCAGCGCGTCGAGACCGCGGAGGATCAGCAATTGGTCCCAGCGCGACCGATCCTGCTCGGTGATCGGCACGAAGGCGCCGTCCGGTCCGGCGCGTGCGATGAGGCGCGACGCCTGGATCTCCATCAGCGCCAGCAGGCCGAGCACTTCGGGCTCCCCGGGCAGCAGCCCCGCCAGGATGCGGCCGAGCCGCTGCGCCTCCTGGGCGAGCGCCGGCCGGACGAGATCGTCGCCCGCCGTCGCCGCATAGCCTTCGTTGAAGATGAGGTAGATGACCTCTAGCACCGACGACAGCCGCGCCGCCCGCTCGCCGCCGCGCGGCACCTCGAACGCCAATCCGGCCTGGGCGATCGCTTTCTTCGCCCGCACGATCCGCTGTGCGATCGTCGCCTCGCCCGATAGGAAGGCACGCGCGATCTCGTCGGTGGTGAGGCCGCCGACCACGCGCAAGGTAAGCGCCGCGCGGGCATCGCGCGACAGCATCGGGTGGCAGGCGGTGAAGATCAGCCCGAGCAGTTCGTCGCCGAGATCATCGTCCAGCGCGGCATCGATCGCCGCGGTCGCATCCTCGGCTTCCTCGTCCAGCGTCCGCGCGATTTCCTCATGCTTGTGCATCCGCATCCGGTCGTGGCGGATGGCGTCGATCGCGCGCCGCTTGGCGACCGCCATCAGCCAGGCGCCCGGATTGGCCGGAACGCCGGTCTTCGGCCAGTCGGACAAAGCGACCACCAGCGCTTCCTGCGCCAGTTCCTCGGCACGGTCGATGTCGCGGACCATCCGGGCCAGGCCTGCCACCAGCCGGGCCCGTTCGATGCGAAAGGTCGCCTCGATCGCCCGATGGGTTTCGCCTTTGTGCGTCTCGCCTGCCGTCACGCCGCCCCTTGTCCGTCAGGGGCTGCGGCGACGCAAGCGGCCGATCGGTCAGCCCGCGGGCGGGGCGTTCACCGCCAGTTGCGCGGCGAACGCGCGCTGATAGGCCGGCCGCGCCTCGCCGCGCGCGACATAGGCGGCCAAAGTCGGAAATTCGTCCAGGATACCCGACATCCGCAGCCGGAGCAGTACCGACACCATCAGCAAGTCGCCCGCGCTGAACCTGCCATCCAGCCACTCGGCATCGCCCAGGCGATCGGCAAGCTGGCGCAGCCGGGCGCGGATACGGTCGAAGACCAGCGGCAACCGCTCCTGCGCCCAGGACTTGTCGCCTTCCGCGAATCTGGCGGTCTGGAGGTCGAGGACCGGTGGTTCGACGCTGCTGAGCGCGGCGAACATCCAGGTGATTGCGCGCGCCCGGGCATTGGGGTCCGCGGGTAGCAGGTTGCTGTGCCGCTCTGCGATGTGGAAGACGATCGCGCCGGTCTCGAACAAGGCGAGATCGCCTTCCTCGAACGTGGGTATCTGGCCGAACGGATGCACGGCCAGATGCGCCGGTTCCTTCATTGCGGCGAAGGAAACGAGCCGAACCTCGTATGGCAGTTCCGCTTCCTCGAGCGCCCAGCGAACGCGGGTGTCGCGCGCCAGCCCCTTGCCGCCATCGGGCGACCGTTCGAACGCGGTGATGGTGATGGTCATCGTCAGTCTCCGATGATGGCAT
>DASVNU010000418.1:0-7705 GCA_036383655.1 Sphingomonas sp.
TGGTGGCGCGTTCGGCCATTCGAACGACGAAGTCCGTTATTCGTTCAAGTACAACGTCGCCTACGAGCATGCCTTCTTTGGTGACTACAAGACTCGCATCGACCTGTTCGGCGAAACCCGTATCGGCTCGCCGTACAGCTATACGATGCAGGACGCGGGGACGGTCAACGGCCGTAGCCAGACATTCGGCACGTCGGGTAACACCAGCCGCTTCCTGTTCTACGTGCCGACCGGTGTGAACGATCCGAAGATCTTCTATGGGGACGTTGATCCGGTCACCCATGTCAGCCCGACGGCACAGAGGATCGATCAGATCATCAACTCCACCGGCTTGAAGAACTATCGGGGCAAGATCGCGCCGCGCAACGCGTTCAACTCGAAATGGTTCACGAAGATCGACCTGCACATCGAGCAGCAAATTCCGACCTTCGTCGGCAAGTCGCGGCTTTCGGTGTTCGCCGACATCGAGAACCTGCCGAACCTGATCAACCACAAATGGGGCGAGCAGCTGCGCAACTTCTTCCCGTACACCGACGTGGTTGCCAAGGTGCAGTGCAAGGCGGTCGGCACCAATGCCTGCGGTCAGTATCAATATTCGGCGCCGAGCGCCGACTCGTTCCTGGCCGATCAGCTGATCACCGTGAACGGTTCGTCGCTCTACTCGATCCGAATCGGCGCGCGCTTGATCTTCTAAGCGCACGACCGCCTTTCGAAAGAATGGCCGCCGTCTTCCAGGACGGCGGCCTTTTTTTGCGTCAAACCAGGGCCGCCAAATCGGTACCAAGCATTTGTCGTCGATGATGTCAGTCGTATCGACCACGGTCGCGAATGCATTCCAGGCCAATGGATGCTGAAGACCTGAAGGTAAGATCAGGCATTGAGCGTCCTTAGCCCCAGCCATTTGGCCGCGGCGGCCCATCGTTTCAGTCCGAGCTCAATTACCAGAACCACCAGCAGCGACACGCCGAACAGCGGCATCGCCACTCCAAGCGCCACGATCGCGGCGATCAGGGCTCCATCGAAGCGCGGCCGTGATAACGGAATCGGCGCACCGAGCCGTCCCGTTGGCCGCCGCCGCCACCATGATACCGCGCCCGACACGCTCAGCGTCATCAGCATCAGCGCGGTGGCGGTTATCAGCAATTGGTTGGCGATCCCGAACAACTGACCCTCGTGCGTCGCGATGCCATAGCCAACCGCGCGGTCGATCCAGTGGCGCTCGCCGAAGTCCTTGCGGGCCAGTACGGCGCCGGTCGCACCATCGACCACTGCCTGCGCGCGCAACGGCCGGTCGGCGGCGTCAGATGAGACGGTCCAGCCGTGCGGTTGCTTGTCCGGCGGCGAGACCAGCACCGGCGGCGCGAAGCGGAGCGCGGTCGCCACGGCGACAGCGCGGTTCAGTTCTCCCGGCCTCGCGCCTCGATGCTCCATCGTCATGCCCATATGCCCGGCGTGCTCGCCGAGCATCGGATCGTCCGCCGGCTTGCGACCGCCGATCGTCCAGTCGACCGGCCCGTCGAGCGTGCCGGTCACCGTTCGCACTTCCTTGAAATAGCTTCCCCACGCCTTTGCCCAGGGCAGGCCGGTCGAGATCAGGAACAGGGCGAGCAAGGATACCCAGATGCCGGTCACCGCATGCAGATCGCGCCAGAACAGCCGCCGCCCGCCCCGCAGTCGGGGATACAATACGCCCGCCAAGCCCTTCCGTCCTCGCGGCCACCAGAGGTAGAGGCCGGTCAGGATCATCACGAGCGTCCAACAGGCGGCGATCTCGACGATGTAGCTGCCCCAGGCGCCGGCGAGCAGTTCGCCGTGCAGACGCGAGATGATCTGCATCGGCCGGCCGTCCTCCGCCACCACGTCAAGCACCTTGAGCCGATAGGGATCGACATAGACGCGCCGGTCGTCGCCATCGGCACCGACCAGGATGCGCACCGCCGACCTGGCCGATCGCGGCAGCTCATATTTGTGCAGCCGCGATCCCGGCACCGCCCTAACCGCGGTGGCGGCGATCGCCTCGGGCGCCGCACGCGTCGCGGTGGGGACGAGCGCCTCATATCGCCGGTCGAGCCACGCCTCGATTTGCGGTCGCCAGGCATAGATGCAGCCGGTGGTCGCCAGCCACAGCACGAACGGGACGCAGAACATTCCCGCATAGAAATGCCAGCGCCAGACTGCATTGTACCAGCGCGAGCCCGGTAGCCTGACGCTCATAACCTGATCGTCAGGTCGGCGTGGAAGCTCCGCTGCGGGAACGGGTGGAACAGGAAGTATCTGTCGTTGTTGACGTTATCGACGCCGATCCCGAGCACGTAATTCTTCGTGACGGTGAATTGCGCGCGCAGGTCGACGACGAGGAATTTGTAGAACCCCTGATAGGTGTTGCCGACCATGTCGGCATTGTCGACCTGCCCGTACATCCGGCTCGCCCAGCGTGCCGCCGCGGTCAGCGCGACGCCGTCGATCGGGCGCCAGGTCGCCACCGCATTGGCTTTCCATTCGGGCACGGTCGGGATGCGCTTGCCCAACGCCGCCGGGAAAGCGGCGTCGGCGCGCGTCGTGGCGTCGGCATAGGTCACGCTGCCTGATAGGTCGAAATGCGGAATCAGGTCGTTGCGGACGAACGCCAATTCTATTCCCCGCGCGCGCGTTCGGTCGACATTCTGGACGAAATTGGCGGTCACCCCGCCCGTCGTCCCGCTCTGCGAGATCAGCGCGTCGGTCACCACTTCATTGAACAGCGACAGCCTGATCGATCCCTTCGCGTCGCTCCGCTCGATCGCCAGCTCGGTCGAGCGCGCATGTTCGGGTTTGAGATCTGGGTTGGGCGTCGCGCTCACCACACCGCTGGTGACGACCTGATAGAGCTCGCCGACGGTCGGAAAGCGCCACGCCTGGCCATAGGATAATTGCACCTTCCATCCGCCGCCGGGCGTCCAGGCCAGCGCCGCCTTGGGCGAGAAGCGATCGGCCGATCGTTCCGGTTGTATATTGGATACACTGGGCGAGGCCGAGAAATTGACCCCGTTATAAGCCCGCCACGCTTCGTAGCGCCCGCCAATCGTCACGGTCACGCCCTGCGCCAGCGTCACCGCATCCTGCGCCCATAGTGCCGCGGTGCGCGTCTTGCCCAAAGATTGCTGGTTGAGCGTGCCATCCGGCCCGTTGATCCAGTCGTCGGTGGCATAGCGGTTGCTGACCAGCACGAAGCGGTCCCAATGCGCGCCGGCGCTCAACACGTTGCCGCCACGCGTCCACGCCGCCTTGGCATCGAGCGTGTCCCAGCCGGTGCCGTCGAGCCGGGTGGTATTGCCCTTGCCGCCCGTCAAGGCCGCGGGGAGCGCCGCAATCGGCGTCCGCTGCTCGTCGTCGGCGAAGCGATAGCGCGTCCCGATCACTTGCCAGTCGACTCCGCCGCCCGATCCGCTCAGCGACAGCGCGTGCGACCAATGCCGCTGGCGTGCGCGATAGGTGCCGCTCGAAAACGAACTCGACGGATAGACCGGCAAGCCCGTGGCGATTGCTGTGACAAAGCTCTCGGCGCTGGCGTTGGTGCGGTTGAGGAATAGGCCGCCGACATAGGTCAGCCGGATGGCGTCGGTCAGGTCGATCGCGGCCTTCAGCTTCAGCCGGTCCTGTCCTTGCGCCTCGATCCCGCTCGCCCCAAGGATATTGGTCGCCTGGCCCGTCCGCGTGCGGCCGGGAATGGCGCCGGTCACGCCGGCGCCCGGCGATCCGGTGACGTAGCCGATCGGTTGGCCCGTACTGGTGACATGGTCGTAGCTCGCGAACAGTGCGAGCGGCCCGAAGCGATCGCCGATCGTCAGCCCCGCTTGATAGGCCGGATAGGCATCGCGGCGGCCGTACAGATCATAGGTCTGCACGCTGACCCCTGCGCTCGCGGTAGCCTCGAGCTGGTCGGGCAGGCGCGTGGTGATGTTGACCACCGCGCCGATCGAATTGCCCGAATAGGCCGCCGAAAACGGCCCGTAGAGCACGTCGATCCGCGCGATCTCCTGCGGGCTAACCGCGCTCCAGCGTGGGCTCGCCGAGGTGTTGTTGTTGCCGATCAGCGACGAGAGCAACGCGCCGTCGGCATAGATCAGGCTGCGCGCGCTGGCGCCGAGGCCGGCGGTGCGCGTCGCCAGCGGCGCCTGGGTGTCGCCGATATGGCGTTTGCGGACGATCAGGCTGGGCAGATATTTGATCGTATCCTCGACGTTCATCGCGTTGATCGTCCGCGCGATCGTCTCGCCATCGATCGAGGCGCGGGTCGAGGGTGCGTTCTCGATCGTCTGCTGGCGGCGCTGCGCGGTGATCAGGATATCGTCGCGGCCGTCATCGGCTGGTGTCGGATCGTCGGAGGCGTGCGCCGGCGCGGCTGATAGGCTCGCCATCGCGGCGAGCGAGGCGCACCACAAGGTGCGCGTTGATATGGTCACAGTCATTCCCCTGGCTGAATCGCTCATGCCGCCGGCGGCGGCGACGTCGGTTCAGGTGAGGGAAGGCGGTCCGGTGGCCGGGGGCGGCGGTGCGGCGAGGCCGCGGCCCGGCGAGAGATGCACGCGTTGCGGCTCGGGCATCGCCTGCGGAGCGATAGCGGGCGTGTCGAGCGCCAGCGCGGGCGGCGGCGTGTCGGCGATCCCCAGGCCCGAAAAGGCGCAGGCATGATCGCCCGGCTGGCTGTTGCCCGGTGCCTTGTGGTGCAGTTTGCCGTCGGCCGACAGCACCATGCGGTCGTCTGGACCCGTGCCGTTGCAGACGGTGATCTCGATCCCGCCGGCGGCATTGACTACCGGCATCCACCCTTCGGGCGCGACGCTGCGCGCCAGCAACGCGGCCACGAGCAGCAGCAGCCAGCCGAAGCGGCGGCCAAGCGTGTCGGGGCGGGTGGCGGGATTCATTGCGGGGCTGCTCCTAGGACAAGAGACCCGGCAAACGCCATCCTTATTCCCGCCGGCGGACGCCGTTCGGACATCGCCGGCTTTGCGCGCCCTGGCCAGCGCGTATAAAGGGACCAGCTCCATGGCCACGATTTCGCCCCTCGCGCCGGCGCCGGCCGATTCCCCGCTGACCGTCCAGAAGCGCCGCTTCTGGACCCCGGCGATCTTTTCGCGCCCGTTCTTCGAGGACAAGAGTCGTGCCTTCTGGACGCTGCAGGGGGTGGGCTGGGGCGGCTATCTGTTACTGCGCTCGGTGTCGTCGGTGTCCAACGGCGCACCGATGTCGGCGCTGATCCCCGGGATCATCGAATCGATCGTCGGCTATTGCATCACGCTGCTGCTCTCGACCCTCTATGGCTATTATCGCCGCCTGCCGCGGATCAGCGCGATCCTGCTGACGGTGGTGACGCTGGCCGGCGCGACGTTCCTGGCGGCGGTGCTCAACGGCTTTTCGTACAGCATCATGAAGGACAATCCGGGGCTCAACCTCGGTCTGGTGTTCGGCCAGCTGTTCCTCAATTTCACCGTGCTGGCGGGCTGGTCGGCGCTCTATTTCGGGATCAATTTCTACCTGATCGTCGAACAGCAAGCCGATCAGCTGCTGGTCCTGGAGAGCCAGGCATCGTCGGCACAACTCGCGATGCTGCGCTATCAGCTCAACCCGCATTTCCTGTTCAACACGCTCAATTCGATCTCGACGCTGGTGCTGCTCAAGGAAACCGAGCGCGCCAATGCGATGCTGTCGCGGCTCGCCGACTTCCTGCGCTTCACGCTGATTTACGAGCCGACCGCGAATGTGACGGTGGCGCAGGAGGTACAGACGCTCAAACTCTATCTCGAGATCGAGAAGATGCGGTTCGAAAAGCGCCTGCGGCCCGTGTTCGAGATCGATCCGCGCGCCGAACGCGCCCGTTTGCCGTCGCTGTTGCTCCAGCCATTGGTCGAAAACGCGATCAAATATGCGGTCACGCCGAGCGAGGAGGGGGCGGAAATCGCAGTTTCGGCACGCCTCGTCGGCGAACGCGTCCGGATCGCCGTGTCCGACACCGGGCCCGGGTTGATCGAGAACAAGTTAGGGCCGAGCCTTTCAACCGGCGTGGGGCTCGCCAATATAAGGGATCGGTTGGCACAGGCGTACGGACCTGACCACCGTTTCGATGCTCGATCTACACCAGGGGGCGGCTTTGCTGTGGAGATCGAGATTCCGTACCAGTTGGAAGATCCGAATAGAGAGGCCGCATGACTATAAGAACCATCCTGGTGGACGACGAAGCCCTCGCGATCCAGGGGCTGGAGCTCCGGCTTCAGCCGCATGACGATGTCGAGATCATCGACCGCTGCGCCAATGGGCGCGAGGCGATCCGCAGCATCAAGACCAACAAACCCGATCTGGTATTTCTCGACATCCAGATGCCCGGATTCGACGGCTTTTCGGTGATCCAGGGCCTGATGGAGGTCGAACCGCCGCTGTTCGTCTTCGTCACCGCTTATTCCGACCACGCCATCCGCGCGTTCGAGGCGCAGGCGACCGATTATCTGGTCAAGCCGGTCGAGGAATCGCGCCTCGCCGACACGCTCGACCGCGTCCGCCAGCGGCTGAGCGAGAAGCGCACCGCCGAGGAAGTCGGGAAATACAAGGAAGCGCTGGCCGAGGTCGCGCCGGAAACGGCCGAGGAAATCGCCGATGGCGGCGAGGTGTCGTCCAACCGCTTCGAAAAGCTGATCAACATCAAGGATCGCGGCAAGATTTTCCGCGTCGACGTCGATACGATCGAAGTGGTCGAGGCGGCGGGCGATTACATGTGCATCAAGACCGGCGACAACACGCTGATCCTGCGCCAGACGATGAAGGATTTGGAAAAGCGGCTCGATCCGCGCCGCTTCCAGCGGGTGCATCGGTCCACGATCGTCAACCTCGACCTCGTCCGCCAGGTCAAGCCGCACACCAATGGCGAATGTTTCCTGGTGCTCGATTCGGGCGGCCAGGTGAAGGTCAGCCGCAGCTATCGCGACGTGGTCGCGCGGTTCGTTCACTAGACCCAAAAGGGGGAGGGCCGTCTCGGCTCTTCCCCAAGGCCTCGATGATTCCTTAGATCGGTTGACGGGGCCGGAACAAATTGGCAACAAACGCTGAAACCCCCGGGAGAATCGTCATGTCCGCCTATGAAGACTTCCACGCGCTTCACGTTCCGGGCGATCCGCTGATCATCTACAATTGCTGGGATCCCGGCAGCGCGGTGGCGATCGCCAAGGCGGGCGCCAAGGCGATCGCCACGGGCAGCTACGGCGCGGCAGGATCGCTCGGCTTCGGCGACGGCGAGGAAGTCCCGCTCGACCTGGTGTTCGACAATGCCAAGCGAATCATGAACGTCGTCGATGTTCCCGTCTCGATCGACTTCGAGAGCGGTTATGCCCAGGACGTGGCCGGGATCACCGCCAATCTGGCCGGCCTCGCCGCGACCGGCGCGGTGGGCTGCAATTTCGAGGATTCGGTGATCGGTGGCGACGGCCTCTATCCGATCGCGACCCAGGCCGATCGCGTCGCGGCGGCGCGAAAGGGGGCGGGCGACGCGTTCTTCATCAACGCCCGGATCGATCTCTACATCCGCACGCCCGCCGAACAGCAGGGGCCCTCTACCCTCGACGAGACGATTGATCGCGCGACCGCCTATCTCGCAGCGGGCGCGAGCGGCATCTTCGTCCCCTTCCTGCGCGACGTCGCGGCGATCGAGCAGATCGTCAAGCGGACAGGGGCGTTGGTC
>DASVNU010000419.1:0-3326 GCA_036383655.1 Sphingomonas sp.
TGAGCGGGAAGAAATCCTGCCCTTCCTTGACCGACTTGGCGGCGGTGACCGCGCAGAGCACGACGGTCTCACCGAGGGTCGCGATCACCGCGCCGTCGGCCTGGCGGGCAACCTTGCCCGTTTCGAGCGTGAGGGTCTTGCCGCCCCACTCGATGCTTACCTTCTTGGTATCGAACATTCTATTTCCTTCGTCCGGCGGCCCTATGCCTGCCGGTGCCTGTATGAGGACCTGCCTTCAGGTCCTGGTGGCGGAGAGTTCCGCCGCCGGCCCGCACCGAATTGTACGGGGCCGAATAAGCGAAACGGCGCCCTGGGGCGCCGTTCCTGGATTACTTGCGAAGACCGAGCTTCGCGATGAGGGCGAGATAACGATCGCCATCCGATTTGCGCAGATAGTCGAGCAGCGAACGACGCTTGTTGACCATCATCAAGAGACCGCGGCGCGAGTGATTGTCCTTCGCATGGGTCTTGAAATGCTCGGTGAGCGTCTTGATGCGGTCGGTCAGGATCGCGACCTGGACCTCGGGGCTGCCGGTGTCGCCTTCGACGCGGGCATGTTCCTTGATGACCGCTTCTTTGCGCTCGGGGGTAATCGACATTCTGTTTCCTTCGACATCGCGGACTAAAGGTTGAAACCGCGGACGACACGGGCTTCCCCGCTTTCGACTTCCACCAACGCCACCGGGGTCTCGCCCAGCATTGCGAAGTGAAGGCCATCGTCTCTGGCAATCCCGACCAGAACGCGCCCCTGGCGGAGCGCCCCTGCCTGGTCGGGGTTGAGGGAGAGAGCCGGGATGTCGTCCAGCCCCGCCCTCAATGGCAGGAGAATCTGTTCAAGGCCGTGGCGCTTAGCGGATTCGGTCAATTTGTCCAGCGATATCGCGTGGGAGAGGTCGAACGGCCCGGCCTTGATGCGACGGAGATAGGTGACGTGGCCGACCGTGCCCAGGGCGTGGGCGATGTCGCGGGCGAGGCTGCGGATGTAGGTGCCCTTGGAGACGTGGGCGGTGAGCATCGCCTCCTGCAATTCCTCCCCGGTACGGGGAGGGGGACCATCGCGCAGCGATGGTGGAGGGGGCCCTCCTTCAAGCGAATCCGTCGAGGCGGGCCCCCTCCACCCCTCGCCTTCGGCGAGCGGTCCCCCTCCCCGTCCCGGGGAGGATTTTAGAGAGAAGACCGTCACTGCTCGCGTCGCGAGCACGACCTCTTCTCCGGCGCGCGCCAGATCATACGCCCGCTCGCCATCCATCTTCAGCGCCGAATACGCCGGCGGCACCTGCTCGATCGGACCGGTGAAGCGCGGCAGCACCGCTTCCACCTGGGCCAGCGTTGGTCGAACCTCGCTCGTCGCGATCGGCTTCCCCTCGCCATCCAGCGTATCGGTCTCGACCCCGAACCGACAAGTGAACTCATACACCTTGTCGCTGTCGAGCATCCGCCCGGCGAGCTTGGTCGCCTCGCCGATCGCGACCGGCAGCACGCCTGTCGCCAGCGGGTCGAGCGTCCCGCCATGCCCGACCTTGGCTTTGCCATAGCCACCCTGGCGCAGCGCGCGTTTGACCGCGCTCACCGCCTGGGTCGAGCCCAGACCCAGCGGTTTGTCGAGGATGATCCAGCCGTGCATCCGCGCGCCCTAGCGCGCGGACGGCTTGGGGTCAGCCCTTCTTCTTGGCCTTCTTCACCTTGGGCGGCGGGCCGTTGCTCGCGGTCAGGCTGTCGATATGGCAGCGTTGGCGGTCGACCAGCAGCGTGCCGGTGCGATCGAGCTGGGTGCCGCCGAACCGGGTGTCGACGCCGATCCGGTTCGCGAAGGACAGGCCGGTGCATGGCGCCATGACGGTCGCATAATACCAGCGACGCTGCTGATCCTGCAGCCAGACGCCGCGATCGCCATCGGCCTCGAAATTGTAGAGCCCGATCGTGCCGATGAAGGGAATGCTGGTTTCCTTGCCCAGTTTGTCGGCGGGCCAGGTACGGGCCTGCTGCTTGGCGGCGGCGGGGACGGTGCCGCCGGCCAGGCTTGCCGCCGCCAGCATCGCGATCGTCAGGGTACGGATCATGTGCGTTGCCTTTCGAAAACGAGGACGAAACGAACGACTGTTGCCCTTGATCATGCCACGCCGGGGCTGAATTCAGGCTGAAGCGTCAGATCAAGCCAAATAGCGAAAGCAGCATATCGATGATGCTGTAGACGATCGGCCCAACGATGCGCGCTACCACGTCCGCGCGGGGGGCGAGCAACGGCAGAATAACAAGCAGGAACAGCATCACTGGAAAACCGAATCGTACGAGCTTGGCATAGTGCGCGGCGAGCGAGCGCGGCAGGAGCGCCTCGACTACATGCCCGCCATCGAACGGCGGCACCGGCAGCAGGTTGAAGACCGCCAGGAAGACATTGATCTTCAGGAAGCTCGCCAGGTTATCGACCACAAACCTGCCGGCGCCGATTTGCGGCAGCCCGCCACCCCACATGTTCCAAAGTCCGATCACCGCCGCGGCGATCGTCGCCAGGACCAGATTGATACCCGGCCCCGCCAGCGCGACCAGCGCCATGTCGCGACGCGGATGATTGAGCCGTTCCGTGATCACCGGCACCGGCTTCGCCCAGCCGAAGATCGGCGCATGGGCAAGCGCGAGCATCATCGGCACCAGCAAGGTCCCGACCGGATCGACATGACGGATCGGATTGAGCGTCAGCCGCCCGCGCTCGGCCGCGGTCTGGTCGCCCAGCATCCGCGCGACATAGCCATGCGCGACTTCGTGGAACACGATCGCGATGATCAACGGGATCAGCCAGATCGCGATTTGATAAAGCGTGTCGTTCATTGGCCTGCCGCCTGCCGCGCGGCGACGAAATGCTTGCGGCACAAGGCGACATAGCGGTCGTTGCCGCCGATCTCGGTCTGCGCGCCCTCGACCACCGCGCGGCCCTGGGCGTCGACGCGCAGGTTCATCGTCGCCTTGCGCCCGCATTCGCACACCGATTTGAGCTCGATCAGCGAGTCGGCCAGCGCCAGCAGCCGCGCCGACCCTGGGAACAGCTGGCCCTGGAAATCAGTGCGCAGACCGTAAGCGAGCACGGGAATCCCGACCACGTCGGCGAGATGCGCGAGCTGATCGACCTGTGCCGAGCTCAGGAATTGCGCCTCATCGACCAGCACGCAGGCGATCTTCTCGTGCGCATGACGCTCGGCGACGATTGTGGCAATGTCGGTCTTGCTGTCGAACGGGATCGCGCCCGCTTCGAGCCCGATCCGCGAGGTGATCGTGCCGGCGGCGAAGCGGTCGTCGATCGCCGCGGTGAACAGCATCGTCGTCATGCCGCG
>DASVNU010000420.1:0-3497 GCA_036383655.1 Sphingomonas sp.
CCGGTAATCATCGCCGCGCCGCCGCCCGCGCCGACCAGCACGACGATTACGACCGAGACGGTTGCGCCGGCGACCAAGGTCGTCACCAAGGCGACTCGGCGCAAGCGAGTGGTGACCAGGCGCCATATCGTCCGCAAGGCGGCGCCAGCCACGGTCAAGACCAAGACCACGGTCACGACCAGCTCGCACTGATGATCGCGGCGCGTGTGGCCTGTCAGCCGCACGCGCCCGGCGTCAGCTTTTGACCCAGTCCACCTTCGGGTCGTCGAAATCGACGATCTCGCCCAGCTCGTAGACGTTGCGATAGCCGTAGGCGGCGAGGTTGATGTAGGTCTGGATGTTGAGCGACACCGTCGCGGACTTGAGCATGACCGGCGGCCGGTCGTTCGAGAAATTGTTGTTGCAATAGATCAGCACCGGTCGATCGCGATCGGGCAGCATTGCGGCCAATGCGGGGGCGGTGAAATCGGTCAGCGGCAGGTTGATCGCGCCGGCGATATGGCCCTGTGCGAAAGCGTCCGCCGATCGCGCGTCGAGAATGATCGCCTTACCCGTCGCGGCCATCTGCCTGAAGCGGGCCAGCGTGACGCGGCGTTTGGCGCGCTCGGGCGAGACGCGCGCGGCAAGCCGCTGAAATCCCTGATAGTCGATCTGCGGGTTGGCCGGCGGGGGACCATCGGCAACCATCAGGAATGCGGCGAGCAACAGCGGCGTCATGGCTTCCCTCCCTGACCATATTGCCCGAAGCGTGCGTCCGATCGCCTAAATGAGGCCTGAACGTTCTGCGATCAGAGGATCTCGCGGACCTTTTCGGGTGGCCGTCCCAACCGTACGCCCTTGGGTGTCTCGACCAGCGGACGTTCGATCAGGATCGGATCGGCGGCCATCGCGTCGAGGATCGCATCGTCATCGGCATGTTTCAGTGCCTTGGCGCCATCCTCGCTTTTGCGCAGACCCTCGCGCGGGGTCAGCCCGGCCGCGGCATAGAGCGCGGCCAATTCGTCGCGCGACGGCGGGTTCTTGAGATATTCGACGATCTCGACCTCGACGCCCGGTGTCCCTTGCAGGATCGCCAGGGTTTCGCGCGATTTCGAACAGCGCGGATTGTGCCAGATCGTCGCCTTCAACTCGTCTTCTCCGTCAGAAAATCGACATCGGTGCGTTCGGGCCCGATCGCGGTCCACGCCACCAGGACGACCACCGTGATGCCCGCGACGATCGCCATGGCCAGCCCGTAATTGCCGCCATGGCTCTCCGCGATCGACGCCTGGATCGGCCCATTGCGCGACGCGATCAGATTGCCCAGCTGATAAGCGAAACCCGGGAACATGCCCCGCACCAACGCGGGCGACAGCTCATTGAGGTGCACCGGCACGATCCCCCAAGCGCCCTGGACGGCGACCTGGATCAGGAAGGCGCCCAGGCCCAGCATGATCGGCGTGCTGGCGAATGCCCATAACGGAATGATCGGGACAGCGAGCAGGCTGGCGATGATGATCGCGCGCTTGCGCCCGATATGTTCGGACCAGATGCCGAACGATATCCCGCCCACGATCGCGCCGACATTGCCGATCATCGCGAGCAGCCCGATCGTCTTGGTGTCGAAGTGATGCTGTTCCTTGAGGAACGTCGGATACAGATCCTGCGTGCCGTGGCTGAAGAAGTTGAAGGCCGTCATCAGGATGACGAGGTAGAGCGCGATCTTCCAGTTCCTGACCAGTTCGCCGATCGGATTTGCCGGGCGTTCGTGGCGGCGTTTTTCGAACGCCGGGCTCTCCTCGACATGCATCCGGATCAGGAAGACCAGGATCGCGGGCGCGATGCCGACCATGAACAGGCCGCGCCAGCCAAGCGCGTCGAACAACAGGAAATAGACCAGGCTCGCCAGGAAATAGCCGGTCGGATAACCCGATTGCAGCAGGCCGGAGACCGGCCCGCGCAGCTTGATCGGGATCGATTCCATCACCAGGCTGGCGCCGATTCCCCATTCGCCGCCCATGCAGAAACCGAACAGAGTGCGGATCACGAACAGGCTGGCGAGCGACCAGGCGAAGGCCGAGGCGAACGAGAAGATCGAAAACAGCAGGATCACGATCATCATGATCGGCCGCCGTCCGAATCGGTCGGCCATCCAGCCGAAGGCGAATGCGCCGAATGGCCGCGCCGCGAGTGTCAGGAAGGTCGCTTCCGACACCGTCTTGATGTCGGTGCCATATTCCTTGGCGATCGCCGACAGCATGAACACCAGCAGGAAAAAATCGAACGCATCGAGCGTCCAGCCGAGATAGCTCGCCCAGATCGAATGGACCTGATTGCGCTTCAATCCCTTGAGCTCTGCGACCAGCGACATCCATTTCTCCCCTGTGCGGGCAGGAGCTACGCGAAACGCCGCGTCCGCGCCACCCACCAGGCGAGCGCCGCGAGCACGGCATAAGCGAACAATCCGAGCCAGCCGGTGGACGCCGGGGCTGGACCCGCCCCGGTCGGTTGCGACGTGGTCCAGTTGACCGCCTGGAGCACCGCCATGCCGACGGCGAGCGCCCAGGGCGACCATTTACCCATCGTGCCGATCGCTCGCGTCCGGCTGACGAAGAACCACAGGCCGCCGAACGCGAAGGCGATCTCCAGCGGCATTTCGATCCAGGGATGGTTCCACAGGCCAAGCCCGAGCTTGGGTGGGCTTCCCGCCAGCGTGAGGTCGGGGCGATGGACCAGCAGATCGATCAGCCAGTGCGACACGACCACCGCCCCGCCGATCACGCCCGCGGTCCAGCTGCCGCGCAGCAATTTCACCGCGATCGCGAACAACAGCCCCCAGCCGATCGCGCCGGCGAGACTGTGCGTCCAGGGCATGTCGTACAGGTCCATGCCGTTCATCACGGTCGCGCCGGGCAGCATTCGCATCTTCTCGACGCCCAGGATCAGGAAGCTGAAAAAGGCGATGTCGACCAATTGCGCGGCGACGAACAAGGCGCCGAGCCGCGGCGATTTGGACGATGTCGCGGCGACGAACGCCGGTGCATAGTGACCGATGAACATGGAATCCCTCCCCGCTTTAAGCCCTCATCCAGCTTCAGCCCTCTCCCGCTTGCGGGAGAGGGTTGGGTGAGGGTCTTCTTTCTTCTTCCAGGCGTGTGTCGAAAAAAGAAGAAAGAAGACCCTCACCCTCCCACCGCTGCGCGGCGGGCCCCTCCCTCTCCCGCAAGCGGGAGAGGGGTTTTCAATCGGTCTTGCCGGCTTTCCAGTCCGCGATCGCTTGGTTGTACTGGCTCGATCCCTCGAGCCGCGCCATGTAGCTGATCGGCCGCTTGGACGAGAGCGGGATGAAATCGAACCCGCTGAGCGACCCGCGCGCGCCGCAATAGGTCTGGCAGCCGCCGTCGCCGTCATCGAGCAGCAGGCTCTGGCCCTTGGTCGTGATCGTCAGGCGGCAGGTCGGCCCGCCATCGTACGCCGGCTGCTTTTCGCGATAGACCAGCTTGGTGCCTACCGCCGTG
>DASVNU010000421.1:0-3834 GCA_036383655.1 Sphingomonas sp.
AGCAAAGCAGGGGCGAGTTGCTTGACGTCGTCGGGGATGACGAAGTCGCGCCCGTCGAGCGCCGCCCGCGCCCGTGCCGCGCCCGCCAGCATCGCGCCGGCGCGCGGGGACGCGCCGCTTTCGAGGTCGGCGACGTCGCGCGTGCCGCGGATCAGCGCGGCGATATAGTCGATCACTTCGTCGACCAGCCGGACGGTGCCCACCGCGGCGATTGCCTCGCCGATCCTGGCGTCGTCGGCGCGCGGCTCGACTCCCCAGCCTTCGGGCTCCATCGCGCCGGTCCTGGTGCCGTGGGTGGCGATGATCTTGCGCTCCTCGGCGGCCGAGGGATAATCGACCGTCTGCTTGAACAGGAAGCGGTCGAGCTGTGCTTCGGGCAGCGGATAGACGCCTTGCTGTTCGATCGGGTTCTGCGTCGCCACCACCATGAAGCGGTCGCCCAGCGCCAGGCTTTCGCCATCGATCGTGACGGTGCGTTCCTGCATCGCCTCGAGCAAGGCCGCCTGGGTCTTGGGCGGGGTGCGGTTGATTTCGTCGGCGAGCAGCATGTCGGTGAAGATCGGCCCGCGCGTCAGCGTGAAGGTCGAGGTCTGGAAGTTGAACAGATTGGCGCCGATGATGTCGCCCGGCATCAGATCGGGGGTGAATTGGATGCGCCCGAACTTGATCCCGACCGCGCGCGCGAAACTGTGCGCGAGCAAGGTCTTGGCGGTGCCCGGCGGGCCTTCGAGCAGGATATGGCCGCCGGCGAACAGCGCCACGAGCATCAGCTCGACGGTCGCTTCCTGGCCGACCACGGCCTTGCCGACTTCCTGGCGAATCGCCATCGCCAGATTGCGGACTTCCTCGACCGTCACTTGCCCTTCTCCTTCTGCCAATCGTGTAGCGCGCGCGCCGCGGCGACCAGGCTTGCCTTGTCGTCCGCATCGTCCACGGCCTGGGCGAGATCGGTGAACCGCGACCGCCCGGAAATCTTGTCGAGATAGCTATCGATCGCCGGCCCGCGCAGCCGCGACGGCACGCCGAACGCGACGATCGCGCGCTCGCGGATCGCCTCGACATAGCGCCCGCCCAACCGCGTCTGGCGGCCGGCCTTGCGGATCAGCGCGGCGGCATTGTCGACCAAAGCGGTCTTGCCGAACGCGATCGCACGCTCGCGATGGACGGCGGGGCCGAACCGCGCGAACGCCTGCCACCCCGCCAGCAGCATCGCCGCGACGATCGCCAGCGTCATCGCCAGGAAGGGCGGGTCGAACGCGAGGCGCAACGGGTTCTTGGCCTTGCCGAGGCCCGCCAAGGTGACGTCGAAATCGAAATCGCGGTCGGCATCCTGGTTGAGCGCGTCGAGCAGCGCGAGCGCGGCGCGCGCCTGGCTTGCCTTGCGCATCCCCATGTTCGACAGGATGTCGGGATCGGCGAGGACGTAGAGCGATTTGCTGCCCACTTCGCCGAGCACGATATTGCCCTGATCGTCGGTCAGCAAAGGTTTCAGATCCGCGCCGCTGATCGTCTGCAGCGGGCGTGGCGCCTCGAACCCGAAATCCTCCGACATCCAGCCCGCCGAGCGCAACGGGCGACCGCCGCTGGTCAGGCGCGAGACGGTGAATTTGCGGTCGGGCGCGAGCACGCCTTGCGGCTCGCTCTTGTCGATCAGGCCCCAGCGCATCACCCAGCCGGGCCGGCCGGCGGGGCGCTGCGGCGTGGTCGACCATTTGGGCAGCACGACCAGCGTCGGCAGATCGTCGCGGCGCAGCAATACGTCGCCGAGCGGAGTCGATCCCAGCGGCGGGGTCAGGATCAACAGGCCGTTGGCGGCGAGCTGCGACGGATCGCGGATGACGCGCGTGTCCTTGCCCATCGCGCGCGCCAGCCGGACGATGCCGGTATAGCCGGTCGCGCCGTTCGACAAAGCATGCGCGGACGATCCGTTGGTCGAGCCGGCCGGCGCCTCATAGGCATTGCCGAGCAGCAAGGCGACGAACCCGATGATGCCGACCGCGAGCAGGATGATCACCGTGCGCAGCCGGAACGCGCCGCCGTCGTCGCGTCCGCGGCCGATGGTAAGGTCGCTCATGCCTTCCACGCTCCGGCGATGGCGAAATCGGCATAAGCGCTGCGCGCCGCCTGCCAGTCCTCGGCATTGACCGGGCGGCCGCCGAACAGGCTGCGTTCGACATGGCGGGCGATCGACGCGAACAAGTCGCGCGCGCCGCTCGGGATGGCGCTCGCGGCGGCGAGCTCGCGGCTGGTCAGCGCCGGGCGCACCACTTGCGGGCGACGCTTGCGGATGTCCTCGATCGAGCGGAACAGCAGATGATGGACCGCTTCGGCAAACAGGCCGCGCGCGGCGAGCGCATCGGCTTCCTCGAGCCAGGCACGGCCCTGCGTGATATCGGGCTGCCATTCCTCCTCGGCCTCGATCGTGACCGGCGTGGCGGCGCGCGAGCGGCGGCGGGGCAGGCGCCATTGGCCATAGCGCAGGCGTTCGACAATCAGCCAGATCAGCGCTAGGGCGGCGATGCCGATCACGCCCCATAACAATATGCGGGCATAAGGTGCTGCCGGCATGAAGCTGGTCAGCCAGGCGAGGAAACGGCCGATCGGGGACAGCACATGCCCCAGCCATTCGAAGAAATGGGCGAGCCCCTTGAGCCAGGCGGGCGGTGCCGGTGGCGGGGGCGGCGGGGCAAGCGTGAACTGGACGGACGGGTCCGCGCGCAACGCGTCATGCGCCGCGGTGAAGCGGTCGGCGGCGGCCGCGGTACCATGCGTATTACCCCCGGCCAAACGCTACCCCTGCGTAACCAACTGCACCTTGCTTACCCCATGCGGGGAAGCGCGCAACCGCTAAAACTTCCCTTTTGAACCAAGTCCTTCTGGACAGCGGCGAAGGTTCGGATCAGGTTGGGGCGGGACATAGAGGGGGCTTCATGTCGATCGGACGCGTACTCAACACCGCCTTCGGGGCGATTTTCGGCAATTTGTTCGTGATGTTGGGCATCGCGTTCCTGTTCGCCGGGATACCGCAGGGCGTGATCTCCTACTTTCAGCAATCGGTCGCGCCGCAGGTCGCAGCCGGATCGATCAGCATGAGCCAATATTTCGGCGTCGTGATCCTGGGCGCGCTGCTCAACATGGTGTTCACGGTGCTGGCGCAGGGCGCGCTGGTCCGCGCGACGATCGCCTCGAGCCAGGGCCAGCGGGCGACGTTCGGCGAATGCCTGTCGACGGCCTTTCGCCGGCTTCTGCCGCTGCTCGGCCTGGGCATCGTCAGCGGTCTCGCGGTCGGTTTCGCGGCGATCCTGCTGATCGTGCCCGGCATCATCCTGGCGGTCATGTGGTATGTCGCCGCGCCCGTCGTGATCGCCGAGCGCGAAGGCGTGTTCGCCGCCTTGGGGCGCAGTTCCGACCTGACCAAGGGCGATCGCTGGAACATCTTCGTCGTCCTGCTGATCCTGTTCGCTATATTGATCGGCCTCGTGATCCTGGCGGCAATTATCGGCGGCATCGCGGGGGCGATGGGCATCCTCAACAGCGGCGGCACCATGATGGCGCTGCTTGCCGGGGGCGCGTCCGTAGTCACCGGGACGATCAGCGCGATGATCGCCGGGGCGCTCCCTTCCGCCGTCTATGTCGAGCTGCGCGGGCTGAAAGAGGGACCGGAAGCGCACGGGCTCGACGCGATTTTCGCGTAGGAACAGGCCCGGCATGAAGTGCTAAAAAAAAAGGCGCCGGATCGCTCCGACGCCCTTTTCGGTACGCTTTACTCACCCACCCTCGAGCCGAAGCCCAGGGAGGAATCTCAAATCAGGCACTGGCCTGGGTACGGCCACC
>DASVNU010000422.1:0-3867 GCA_036383655.1 Sphingomonas sp.
ACCGGTAAGCTGAAGCACGGCGTCGCCGGCAAGCGCCACCGGCTCATCAGCCACAACGGCAAGTACATCCGCCAGAACCGCGGCACCAAGGTGCTGTCGGACGCCGACACCAAGACGGTGAAGGCCTGGGCCCCGTACGGCCTGAACTGAGGAGCTAGATAATATGGCACGCGTCAAACGTGGTGTGACCACCCGCGCCAAGCACAAGAACATTCTTGAGCAGGCCAAGGGCTATTCGGGTCGCCGCAAGAACACCATCCGCATCGCTCGTCAGGCCGTCGAAAAGGCCGGGCAATATGCGTATCGCGACCGCAAGGTCAAAAAGCGGACTTTCCGCGGTCTGTGGATCCAGCGCATCAACGCCGGCGTCCGCGCCGAAGGTCTGACCTATTCGCAATTCATGCACGGCCTGAAGCTCGCCGGCATCGACCTCGACCGCAAGGTCCTGGCCGATATCGCGATGCACGAAGCCGAAGCGTTTACCGCCATCATCGCTCAGGCGAAGGCGGCACTGCCCCAGGCCGCCTGAGCGACCTGTAGCGAGTGAAGATACGGGGCGTCGGTGGCAACACCGGCGCCCTTTTCTTTTGGCGATCTGGGGCAGATTTGGCTGGCACGCTTATCCTCCCCCGCCAGGGGGAGATGGCGCCGAAGGCGACGGAGGGGGCGGACTGCGAGCAACTATCGGCGGTGCTTCCTCCCCCTCCGTCACGCTGCGCGCGACACCTCCCCCTGGCGGGGGAGGATTGGAATGGCCAGACATCAGCTCCTGACTGTTTTTGAGAGAATTGACGTGGTCGAGTTACGAGCAATGCAGGACGGCGATTTCGCGTGGCTGCTGGGCGAAAACCCGGTACCGGCGGAAGCGCCTGCGATTTGCGAAGACGGCGTGGCACCGCGCGAGGTGGTCGAGCTGATCCGCGGCGTTGCGGCGAAGAACCGCGCGGCACTGGGCGGCGACGTGGCCTGGCTGGTCGTCGCGGACAATGAGGCGGTCGGGATGATCAGCTTCACCCGGGCGCTCGACGACAAGCGCCCGGAGATCGGTTACGGCATCGCCGACAGCCGCCAGGGGCGTGGCCACGCGACCGGCGCGGTCACCGCCTTGCTGCCGATCGTACGCAAGGCAGGCTTTGACGGCTTGACCGCGGAGACCGGGGTGGGCAACCGGCCCTCGCAGATGGTGCTGGAGCGCAACGGCTTCGTCCGCACCGGCGAGCGCACCGACCCCGAGGACGGCGACCTCTATCTATGGACGATCGGATTGAACGATGAGTGATCTCGACCAGCTCAAGAGCGACCTGCTCGCGGCGATCGGCAGTGCCGATCTGGCCGGGCTGGAGGATATCCGCGTCTCGGCGCTCGGCAAATCGGGCAGCGTCACCGTGCTGCTCAAGACCCTGGGCGGCATGTCGCCCGAGGAGCGCCAGACCACCGGCCCGCGCATCCATGCGCTGCGCGAAGCGGTGAGCGAAGCGCTGACCGGGCGCAAGGCGGGGCTCGAACGCGCGGCGCTCGATGCGCGGCTGGCGGGCGAGACGCTCGACATGACCTTGCCGGCCGATGTGCCGGCGGCGGGTACGGTCCATCCGGTCAGCCAGGTGATGGACGAGCTTGCCGAGATTTTCGCCGACCTGGGCTTCGCGGTCGCGACCGGTCCGGAGATCGAGGACGACTGGCATAATTTCACCGCGCTCAACATTCCCGAATCGCACCCGGCGCGGGCGATGCACGATACTTTCTACATGTCTCCCTCTCCCCTCCGGGAAGAGGGTGCCGAGCGAAGCGAAGGCGGGAGAGGGGCAAGCGGCAACGCTGGTGGCACTGCCCCTCTCCCCGGCCCTCTCCCCGGAGGGGAGAGGGAGACTCGCAAGATGCTGCTCCGCACGCACACCAGTCCGGTGCAGATCCGCACGATGGTCAATCAGCAGCCGCCGATCCGCATCATCGCGCCCGGCCGCACCTATCGCTCGGATTCGGACGCGACGCACACGCCGATGTTCCACCAGGTCGAAGGGCTGGTGATCGACAAGGGGATCACGCTCGGCCACCTCAAATGGACGCTCGAGACGTTCCTCAAGGCCTATTTCGAGCGCGACGATATCGTGCTGCGCCTCAGGCCGAGCTATTTCCCCTTCACCGAGCCATCGGCGGAAGTCGATGTCGGCTATACGATCCAGCACGGCAAGCGCGTGATCGGCGGGTCGGATCATTGGATGGAGGTGCTGGGCAGCGGCATGGTTCACCCCAAGGTGATCGCGGCGTGCGGGCTCGATCCCGACGAGTGGCAGGGCTTCGCGTTCGGCTGCGGGATCGACCGGCTGGCGATGCTCAAATACGGCATGGACGACCTGCGCGCCTTCTTCGACGGCGATATCCGTTGGCTCAAACATTACGGCTTCGCGGCGCTCGAAATGCCCACGCTGAGCGGGGGAGTAGGGGCATGACCCACAATCGTCATCCCAGCGAAAGCTGGGATCTCCCCGTGGCGCGCGCTGCGCTCAATCTCATCAAGACCCCAGCTTGCGCTGGGGTGACGGATATTTTGGCATGAAGTTCACCCTGAACTGGCTCAAGGAGCATCTCGATACTTCGGCCGATCTCGACGCGATCGTCGAGACGCTGACCCGCGTGGGCCTCGAGGTCGAAGGCGTCGACAATCCCGGTGAGAAACTGGCGGCGTTCAAGGTCGCCAGGGTGCTGACTGCCGAGCGCCATCCGCAGGCCGACAAATTGCAGGTGATGACGGTCGATACCGGCGACGGCGCACCGCTCCAGGTGGTGTGCGGTGCGCCCAATGCGCGCGCGGGACTGGTCGGCGTGCTCGGCCTGCCGGGCGCGATCGTGCCGGCCAATGGCATGGAGCTCAAGGTCTCGGCGATCCGCGGGGTCGAATCGAACGGCATGATGTGCTCGACGCGCGAGCTCGAACTGGGCGACGACCATGATGGGATCATCGAGCTTCCCGCCGATGCGCCGATCGGGACGACTTTCCCCGATTATGCCGGGCTGAACGATCCGGTGATCGACGTGTCGATCACCCCCAACCGCCAGGATTGCATGGGCGTGCGCGGCATCGCCCGCGACCTCGCCGCGGCGGGGCTGGGGACGCTAAAGCCGCTCGCCCAAGTCTATCGTGTGGAGGCGATCGCGCCGGTAGCCGGGGAAGGTCCCGGCCCCGATGTGCGCATCGACGATACCGCGGGTTGCCCGGCCTTCTACGGCCAGGAAGTGCGCGGCGTGACCAATGGCGCCGCGCCCGACTGGATGCGGCGGTTCCTGACCGCGATCGGGCAGAAGCCGATCTCGGTACTGGTCGACATCACCAATTTCGTCTCGGTCGATCTCGGCCGGCCGCTGCACGTCTATGACAAGGCCAAGCTGACCGGCGGCCTGGTCGCGCGGCGCGCCAAGCAGGGCGAGCAAATGCTGGCGCTCAACGGCAAGACCTATATTCTCGACGAGACGATGACGGTGATCGCCGACGACGTTGCCGTCCACGATATCGGCGGCATCATGGGCGGCGAGCATTCGGGCGTGTCGGATGCGACCAAAGACGTGATCATCGAATGCGCCTATTTCGATCCCGACCATATCGCGCGGACCGGGCAGAAGCTCGGGCTGACCAGCGATGCGCGCCAGCGGTTCGAGCGCGGGGTCGATCCGGCGTTCCTCGACGACGGGCTGGCGATCGCGACCAAGCTGGTGCTCGATCATTGCGGCGGGACCGCGAGCGGGATCACGCGCGCCGGCGAGCCGCCGCTCGCACCTCGTACGATCAAGTACGATCCGACGCGTGCGGAAACGCTCGGCGGCCTCGCCGTCGCGTCCGAACGGCAGAAGCATATTCTCGAACGCCTCGGCTTC
>DASVNU010000423.1:0-1798 GCA_036383655.1 Sphingomonas sp.
GTCGGGCAATTCCGCCTTGAGCGGAATCTGGAAGCGCACCCCGCACACGCCCTGTGCCTTGAGATCGGCGAGCTCGCGCGGCGCGGTGTCGGGATCGAGCATCACCGTCGCGCGCAGCCGTTTATGCCGCGCCAGCGCCGCGAGCGAATAGTCGTTATAGTCTCCGAACAAACTGGCCGCGGTGATCACCCCGAAGGCAATGCCCTGCGCATCGAGTTCGGCGAGATAGGTTTCGACCGGATATTCGTAGTCGGGCCGCGTCCAGGCAGTGTCAGTGAACGGCATTCCCTTGACGAAGACGTGCGCGTGGGCGTCGATGACCGGCGGTTCGGGCGCTGCGTTCACAGGCGATCCGCGAACAATTTGGCGCCGTTGTCGTGCAGCACCTGCGCGCGCTCGGCTGCGCTCAACAGGCTCGTTGCGGCGATCGCCTGCGCGACCATGTCGGGATAGGCATCCTTGGTGTTGCCATAATCCGACCCCCACATCACCCGGCTGGCGCCATAGGTATCGACGATCAGCCGCACGAACCGCGCCGCGTCGATCCCCGTTTCGCGGAAGCGGTTGAGGTTGATCTGCGTGAATTTGAAAACGATGTTGGGAACATCGACGAGTTCGAGATGCTCGGGCCCGATCGTACCGGCGACGCCGTTTTCGACGCCGGGCCAGCCGCAGTGATCGAGCGCGATCACCGTTTTGGGAAAACGCCTGGCGAGCGCGATGATCCGGTGCAGCGCCGCCCTGGTCGGCTTGCCCGGCGCGTACATGATCACCATCGTCAGCCCCAGCGACGCGGCGACTTCCCACGTCTCCAGCGCCGCTGGCGAATCGAGCCAGGGATAGCTGCCGTCGGCGTCGGGATAGCCGAACAGCCGCAGCCCGCAGACATTGTGCCGGGTTGCCAGCACGCGCAATTGTCTCGGCGTCTCGGGGAAATCGGCGCGCAGGATCAGCACCGCGGAAACGCGGTGGTGGTTCACCTCGGCGACCGACAGCGTGTAGCTGTTATCGGTCTTGTAGATCGTATTATATTGTACCGCAGCGCCCCCGGTGACGCCGCATCGGTCCCATAACGCCAGCAGCCGCTCCGCCGTGGCCGGGTCGCGAGCGATGCGCGCGCGGACTTCGGCCTCGCCCTCGCGCGCGCCGGTCACGTCGATCGGGAAGCGCTCGGTATCGTTGGTGAAGAAATGCGCGTGGGTGTCAAACAGCCGCGGGTTGGGCACCGAATTCTCCTGCGAGTTTACTGGCCGCGCGCGCGGCGAGGCGATTGACGAGGTACATCGTCACAGCGGGGATCACCGCGATGATCGAGAACACGATATAGGTGTCCATGCGCGTCAGCCCGGCGCTGAACAGGAAGCCGCCGATCATCGGGCCGATGATCGCGCCGATCCGCCCGAAGCCGACGACGAAGCCGAGCGCGGTGTTCTGGATCGCGGTCGGATACATCACCGCGGTAACCAGGAACAATCCGGTATAGGCGCCGACGACGAAGAACGTGGTCAACCCGGCCATCGCCAGCAGCGGGATCGGGGCGGCCGGCATGATTCCGAAAATCACCAGCGTGACCGCCGCCATGCTGAAGAAGAACGCCGTCAGCCGCCCCTCCCCGACGCGCCGGCCGAGCAGGCCCATGGCCAGATGGCCAACCGCGCCGCAGGCGCCGGTGATGATGCCGCTTGCCGCTGCCAGGCTGGGGCTGAGCCCCGCATTGGCGAGGACCGTCGGCTTCCAGTTGAGCAGGAAATAGCCGACCAGCGCATAGGTAAGTGACGCGATCCAGATCAGGATCGTC
>DASVNU010000424.1:0-4034 GCA_036383655.1 Sphingomonas sp.
TCGCCGGCGGCGCGCGCACCGCCGATCTGGGCGGTACGCTGTCGACGACGGCGATGGGTGACGCGATCCTCGCCGGCCTATGAGCGACCTGCTCGACCTCGCGGTCGTCATTCCGACCTTCAACGAGCGCCGCAACGTGCCGGTGCTGATCGCCAAGCTCGATCAGGCGTTGAAGGACATCGCGTGGGAAGCAATCTTCGTCGACGACGACAGCCCCGACGGCACCGCTGATGCCGCGCGCGAACTGGCGCGGGTCGACCGCCGGGTGCGGGTGATCCAGCGGATCGGGCGGCGCGGCCTGTCGTCGGCGTGTATCGAGGGGATGCTGGCGACGGCGGCGCCGCTGGTCGCGGTGATCGACGGCGATCTGCAGCATGACGAGACCATCCTGCCGGCGATGGCCAAGGCGCTGCAGGACGACGAGACGCTCGACGTGGTGATCGGCTCACGCTTCGTCGATGGCGGCGGGACCGGCGAATGGGACAAGGACCGCGTCGCCAAATCGGCGTTCGCGACCCGGCTGGCGCGGCATGTGCTCGAGGCCGATCTCAGCGATCCGATGAGCGGCTTCTTCATGATCCGCACCAGGATCGTCCGCGATCTTGCGCCGCGCCTCGCCGCGATCGGGTTCAAGATCCTGCTCGACATCATGACCGGATCGCCACGCCCGCTCCATTTCCGCGAATTGCCCTATACCTTCCGCGTCCGCACCGAGGGCGAGAGCAAACTCGATCACGTCGTCGCGATGGAATATCTGATCGCGCTGTACGACCGCATGTTCGGGCGCGTCATCCCGGTGCGCTTCGCGATGTTCTCGGCGATCGGCGCGCTCGGCGTCGGCGTGCACATGGCGGTGCTGACCTTCGCGATGTTCGCGCTCAACATCCACTTCCTGACCAGCCAGATCATCGCCGCGGTCGCCGCGATGACGGGCAATTTCTTCCTCAACAATGCGCTGACCTATCGCGATCGCCGGCTGAAGGGCCTGCGCCAGCTGGTCGATGGCTGGGTGTCGTTCTGCGCGGTCTGCGCGGTGGGGCTGGTCGCCAATGTCGGCGTCGCCGGCTTCCTCCACGATTTCCGCGACAGCGGCTGGGCGGCGTCGGCGATGGTTGGCGTGCTGATCGGCGCGGTGTGGAATTACGCACTGTCGTCGAAGTTCGTTTGGGGAAGGTACTAGGCTCGGCGCAGCGGAATAGCCCCATTATTCCGCGCACGCGCCGCCAGCCGGCGGCGCGAATTCACTTCGCGCCGGGCGCCTGTTGGATAGCTCAGTGATTGATCTTAAAACACTTCCCCGGCCCTCGCCGGGCAGGCGCGTGGGAATAGGGTTCTAACCCCCAAATCCTCCGCCCAGCGCCCGGAACGTGTCGCTCGCCACCTGCAATTGCCGTGCCCGCAGCTGAAGCAGGGTGCGTTCGGCATCCAATGCGGCGGTCTGCGCTATCACCACTTCGAGATAGTCCGCCGCGCCGTCGTGATAGCGGATCAACGCCAGGTCGCGAGTCCGTTCCGCCGCGCGCGCCGCCTGCGCCTGGTCGGCTTCGCCGGCGACGAGCAGGCGTTGCGCGGCAAGGTCGTCCTCGACCTCGCGGAACGCGGTCAGCACGGTCTGGCGGTAATTGGCGGCGGCCTCGTCATATTGCGCGCGGGCGATCTTGACCCCCGCGCGGCGTTTGCCGCCGTCGAAGATCGACAGGACGGCCTGGAGCGGGCCCAATGCCCAGAAGGTACTCGGGGCGCTCAGCCAGCTGCTGCCGGCCGCTTCGTAACCGGCCGCGCCGCCCAGGGTGATGTTGGGAAACAACGCGGCGCGCGCCACGCCGATCTCGGCATTGGCGGCGGCGACGCGGCGTTCGGCGGCGGCGATGTCGGGGCGCCGTTCGAGCAAGGTCGAGGGCAGGCCGGCGGCGATCACCGGCGGCCGCGTCTGCTGGTCCGCGACGGGGATGGTGAAGGTTTCCGGCGCTTCCCCGATCAGCACGGCGATGGCGTGCTCGTCCTGCGCGCGATCGATCTCGACCGTCGACAGCTCGGACTTGGCGCTCGACAATTGGGTCTGCGCGCGGCTGACGTCGATCCCCGAGGCGATGCCGCCCGAATGACGCGTGTCGGTCAAGTCGAAGGCGCGCTGATAGGAATCCACCGTCTGCCTGAGCAGCACGATCCGCGCATCGAGTCCGCGCAAGTCGAAATAGGTCGCGGCAAGTTGGGTCTGCAGCCCGAGTCGGACGCCGTCGACGTCGAATGCCGCTGCCTTGGCCGAGGCGTCGCCGGCAGCAACGCGGTTGCGCACCTGGCCGAACAGGTCGAGTTCGAAGGACAGCGACGCCCCGATCGCCTTGTCGGTGAAAATGCTGGGCGTCCCCGGGCTGTTGGGCCGGTTGGCCGATTGGCGCTGGCGCTCGATGCTGGTCGAGGCGCCGATCTGCGGGAACAGGTCACCGCGTGCCTGGCGTGCCGCGCCCAGCGCCTGCTGATAGCGGGCGGACGCGGCGGCCAGATTGAAATTACCCTTGTCGACGCGTTCCTCGAGCGCCGTGAGCGCGGGGTCGCCGAACGCTTCCCACCATTTGCCTGACGGGGCGACATCGTTCCCCGCCGGCCGCCACGGCGCTTCCTTGAAGGCGGCGGGCGTGCTGATCGCCGGGCGCTGATAATCGGGCGCCATCGAACACCCGCCGAGCAATGTCAGCGCAAGGGCGACGAGCCGCTTATTTGTCACCGCGCGCGACCTGTACCTTGTCTCCCGACTGGATCGAGTCGGGCGGGTTGTCGATCACCTGATCGGCGGGAGTCAGCCCCGCGCTGATCTGGATGCGGTCGCCCAGGTCGCGGCCGATCGTCACGGTCTTGAGCAGCACCTTGCCGCCGGCACCGAGTATCGCGACCTGCGTACCGTTCTTGCCGATGATCATCGCGCTGGCGGGAAGCTCGACCGCATTGCCCGCGCCGCCGATCGGGAAGGTCGCCTGCGAATATGCGCCGGGTTTGAGCGCGCGGTCACCGTTGTCGGCGAGCAATTCGACCAGCACGGTGCCCGAGCTGGTGTCGACCGCGCCCGCCGACCGCGTCATCACCGCCGTGAACGTGCGGCCCGGGTATTCGGGCAGGCTCAGCTGGATTTCCATGCCGGGATGGACCTGCGCCGAATAGGCCTGGGGCACCTTCACGAACGCGCGGATCTTGCTGACATCGGCCACGGTGAACAATGGCGTGCTGGCGGCGCTGCCCGCGGTGACCAGCGCGCCGATATCGGTCGAGCGTGTCGTCACCACGCCCGCGAACGGCGCGGTCAGCCGGGTGAAGCCCTGCTGATATTGCAGCCGGCCGACATTGGCGCGCGCAGCGTTGGCGACCGCGGACTTGGCCGCCAGGTCACCGACCTTCTCGTCGGTTTCCTGCTTCGACACCGCGTCCTTGCCCAGCATCGTCTGCCAGCGCGTCGCGGTGGTCGCCGCGAGCTGCTGATTGGCGCGCGCGGTCTGCAGATCGGCGCGCGCGGCGGCGAGTTGCTGGTCGACCTCGGGCGCGTCGATCACCGCGAGCAGCTCGCCGGGCCGGACCGGATCGCCGATATCGACATACCATTTGCGGATATAGCCGCTGGTCCGCGCATAGATCGGCGCGCTCTGCAGCGCCTGGAGCGTGGCGGGCAGCGTCAGCGCGGTCGTCGCGGCGCTGGGCTTGGCATGGATCACGCTGACCGTCGGGGTCGACTGGTCGTGCGTCCAGGTCGTCAGCTGCGCCTGCGAATGAACGCGCGTGCCGATGCCGATGCCGACCACCGCGATGGCGGCGACCGCGGCGATGATACCGGCGCGTTTCAGATTAGGGCCATCGCCGTCAGGCATAGGCTTCCTCCAGCTTAGGGGCCTCGACCGTTTTTTCGGCGTGGCGCCGATGGACGAGGCTGAAGATTACGGGGACGAACATCAGGGTGGCGAAGGTCGCGACGATCAGGCCGCCGATCACCGCGCGGCCGAGCGGCGCGTTCTGCTCGCCGCCTTCGCCCAGGCCGAGCGCCATCGGCA
>DASVNU010000425.1:0-21434 GCA_036383655.1 Sphingomonas sp.
CGCTTCGCCGCCGGGCCGCGCGCGGCGGGCCCGCGCGACCAGTTGCTCAGCCGCCCCGATGTCGAGGCGCTGGGCGGCGTGATCGCGGGCACGATGCCGCTGGCGATCCAGGCCGATCGCGAATCCGATATCCGCCAAGCGATTCGGCTCGCCGCCGACGAGAAGGTTCGGGTGGTGATCTTGGGCGGCGCGGAGGCGTGGCGTGCGGCGGCGGATCTGGCGGCGGCGGGAATTGCGGTGATCCTCGATCCCGAAACCGATCTGCCGCAGACGTTCGATGCGCTCGGCGCCCGGCTCGACAATGCCGCGCTGCTGGCGAAGGCCGGGGTGACGATCGCCTTTTCCGTTTCGGGCAACGGCCTGTATCTCAGTTACGACGCCGGTATCGACATGCGCGAGGGCGCCGGGATCGCGGTCGCCAACGGCCTGCCTTATGCCGATGGGCTGAAGGCGATGACGGCCGGTCCCGCGCGCATCTGGGGCCTGCCGACTGCCGGCACGCTGGCGCCCGGCGCCGATGCCGACATCGTCATCTGGGACGGCGACCCGCTCGAGCCGGCCAGCGCCCCGGTCACCGTGTTCGTGAAGGGGGTCGAAGCCCCGCTGGCCACGCGGCAGACCGCATTGCGCGATCGCTACGCGCCGGCCCGCGCCAACGATCCGTTGCCACCCGCCTATCGCTGAACGGCCGCCGCGATCGTCGAGCGGGACAAAGAGGAGGAACGACATGAAATATCTGTTGCCGATGATGCTGATGTGCCTGGCCACTCCGGCGATCGGGCAGACCGCCCAGCCCGCCCCGACCGCGCCGGCGTTCAGCCGTCAGGTGATCGAAATCTATCGTGTCACGGCCGGCCAGCAGGAGGCGTTCCTGCGCTTCATCGCCAAATGCGACGAGGCCAACCGCCTGGCCGGATTGCCACCGCGGCAATTGTTCGTCCACAGCGACGGCGCCGATTGGGACTATCTGCTGATCCAGCCCGCCGAAACGCCGAAGGACAAGGCGGCGGCGCTCGACGCCGCGTGGAAAAAGGTCGGTCTGCCGTCGGGCGCGGACTTCTTCTTCGAGATCCGCAAATATATCGCCGGCCATACCGACACGTTCGTCGTTGGGCCGACGACGGCGAAAGACTATCTGGCGAGCGCCTCGCAACCGTGACGGCAAGGCTTGACGGTCAGCCGTACGACGCCTGTAATCGAGCCATGCGGGCAATCGTCCGCTCGTGCACTCGATGGGATGTTGCGCCATGAAGCGCTCCAGCGACTATCCGCTGCATTCGCGGCCGATCATCGGGTTCGCCGACGAATATCCGGCGGGCTTCGTCGACCCGTTGCATTGCCACCAGCGCTCGCAATTATCCTATTCGGCGTTCGGCACGATCTCGGTGATCACGGAAACCAGCAGCTTCATGCTGCCGCCGCACCGCGCGATCTGGATCCCGGCCGGCATGATGCACGAGGTGCATTGCAGCGCCGCGGTGTCGACCTACACGCTCTACATCGACCCGGCGCTCGATCGCCAGCCGCAGGAATGCCGCGTGTTCGAAGTGTCCGAGCTGGTGCGCGCGCTGATCTTCGAAGTCGGCCATTTCCCCGTCGGCTATGATCTCGCCGGCCGCGAGGGGAGGCTCGCCCAATTGCTGCTCGACGAGATCGAACGGATGCCGAGCACGCCGAGCGAGATCGTCATGCCGCGCGACCGGCGCCTGCTCCGTGTCTGCCACGCGCTGATCGACGATCCCTCGGACCAGCGCGACATTGACGACTGGGCCGGCGTGGCGGGCATGGGCCGGCGTACCTTCACCCGGCTGTTCAAGGATCAGACCGGCGCCGGGTTCGCGACCTGGCGGCAGCAGGTGCGCCTGATGGCGGCGCTCCAGCGGCTCGCGCTGGGGCAGCCGATCACCACGGTCGCGTTCGAGGTCGGCTATGAAAGCCCGAGCGCCTTCACCGCGATGTTCCACCGCGCGTTCGGCGTCGTGCCGAGCGCCTATCTGGCCAAGGTGCGCCATCCCGCTGCCCCGGCGCGCGCCCCCGAGGTCGCGGCAACGGCCTGATCTCGGGAGCGTTCAACCCGATGGCGACAACACCGCCGTGACGATTGTTCTATGTCGACGGCATCCGCCTCCCCGCCGGAATGGGCATAGATGACCGTTTCTCCGATTGATCCGCAGATCCAGCTGTTCGTCGATGGCGTCGCCGCGGCCTATGCCCGCCACCCCGATGTGATGACGCTGCCGGTCGAGCAAGGCCGCCGCGTGGTGGAGGAAGTGCGACGGCCGTGGTGCCAGGGTGGCCCGGCGATGCACGCGACCGAAGAGCATCTGTTCGATCTTCCGGGTGGGGCGATGCGCGCGCGGATCCACCGCCCCGACAACCGGCGCGACGGCGCCGCGTTGATCTACCTCCATGGCGGCGGCTTCACCTTCTTCAGCATCGACACGCACGACCGGCTGATGCGCGAATATGCCGCGCGGAGCGGGATGACGGTGATCGGGCTCGACTATCCCTTGTCGCCCGAGGCGAAATTCCCCGTCGCGCTGGACCAGGTCGTCGCCTGCGTCGAGTGGCTCGCCGCGCATGGCGACGCGATCGGGATCGACGGGAAACGGCTGGCGATTGGCGGCGATTCCGCGGGCGGCAATTTGTCGCTGGCGGCGGCACTGGCGCTTCGCGATCGCGGGGCACCAAGCGCGCTGAAGGCGCTGTTGCTCAACTATCCCGGCCTGTCGCCGGACAAGTCGGCGGACGCGGTGGCGCGCTTCGGCGGCGACGGCGCGATCCTGACCGCAAGCGAAGCCGAATTCTTCTGGAACAATTATCTTCGCGACGTCGCCGACCGGCGCAACCCGCTCGCCAACATCCTGATCGCGGATCTCGCCGGATTGCCCCCGGCATTGTTCATCGTCGCCGAAATCGACCTGCTCGCCGAACAGAGCGCGATCATGGCTGACCGCATCCGCGATGCCGGCGGGGTCGCCGAGCTCAAGCTCTATCGCGGCGCGGTGCATGGCTTCGTCGAAGCGATGTCGGTCTCGACCCTGGCCGGGCGCGCGATCGCGGACGCCGCCGAATGGCTGGTTTCGCTCCCCGCCATGGCCGAACCGATGCGCACCGCGCAATGACCCAGAACGACCGCCGCGAGCTATGGACGACGATCCACCGTTATTCCGGCCTGGCGATGATGGGCTTCCTGTTCGTCGCCGCGGTCACCGGGTGCGTGCTGTGCTTCATGCAGCCGCTCGATCGCGCGCTCAACAGCGACCTGTTCGTCAGGAGCGACGCATCGGCGCCGCTCGATCCACTGGTCGCTGCCGAACATTTGCGCGCGGCGCGGCCCGACCTCCAGATCCTCTCCTTCCCGCTCCATCTCGACCCGCGCGACACGCTTCCGGTCGAGGTCGCCGCGGCGCCGGGAGCGAAGGCGATCGGCTATGACCAGCTTTTCGTCGACGGCAATGACGGCCATGTCGCGGGCACGCGGCAAAGCGCGCCGGGCTGGGGACGGCGCGGCATCGTCGAGGGCATCAAGTCGTTCCACTACACCTTGCTCGCGGGCGATTGGGGCCGGTGGCTGATGGGGCTGATGGCGCTGACCTGGTTCGTCAGCAATCTGGTCGGCGTCTATCTGACCTGGCCGCGCAAGACGCCCTATTGGAAGACGTGGAAGCGGATGTGGCGCTTCAGCTTCAAGAGCATGTTCGCGCGACTGATGCTCGACGTGCATCGCTCGACCGGACTGTGGCTGCTGATCGGCGTGACAATGCTCGCGTTCACCTCGGTCTGCCTCAATTTCTACGGTGAGGCGTACGAGCCGGCCGTGACGCGGATCGCGCCGCTCAAGCACACGCTGTTCGCCCAGCCCGCGCCGTTTCCCGACGGCGCGCGCCCGACGCTCGCCTTCGCCGACGCGGTGACGCTCGCCGAGCGACAGGCGGCGAAGGACGGGCTCAAATGGACGCCGGCGACGGCGCTCTACGTACCGACCTGGAACCTGTACGGCGTCACGCTGACCAATGACGGCCGGCTCAATTATCGCGACCTTGGCCCGGTCTATTATTATTTCGACGCACGGACCGGACGGTACGCGCACGTCGTCGATCCCTATAGCGACAGCGCCGGGCTGGTCATGATCCGCATGTTGTACCCGCTGCACAGCGGGCGGGTCGCGGGATGGCCGACGGTGGCGCTCATCTTCCTGCTCGGCCTCGCGACGATCGAGATGACGATCACCGGATTCTACGTCTGGTGGAAGAAGCGAAAGTCGCGTGTCGCGGGGCGTCTTGCCGCCGCCAGGCGCCAAAGCGGCAACGCCGCGAAAGCAGAGGCTCCCGCCCGATGACGGCCGAACTCGATCCCGATATCCGGATTTTCCACGCCCGTACCTCGGCCGATTATGCCCGCCTGTCGGACGGCGCCCCCGGCGATCTCGCGCGGCGCCGGGCGATCGCCGAGCGCGTCCGCCAGCCCTGGGTCGCGGGCGGTCCGGCCATGGCCCATACCGAGACGCTGTCGGTCGGCGCTACGCGCATCCGCATCCACCGCCCGAGTGACGCCGCCGCCCTCCCCGCTCTGATCTATCTGCACGGCGGCGGCTGGACGATCTTCAGCATCGACACCCACGACCGGCTGATGCGCGAATATGCCGCGCGCAGCGGCTGCGCGGTGGTCGGGATCGATTACAGCCTGTCGCCCGAAGCGCGTTTTCCGATCGCCCTGGACGAGGTCGCCACGGTGTGCGCGTGGCTGCGCGACGAGGGTCACGCGCACGGCGTCGACCCCGCGCGGATCGCATTGGGCGGCGATTCCGCGGGCGGCAATCTCGCGCTGTCGAGCGCGCTCCGGTTGCGCGATGCCGGCCATCCCGCGCAGGCGCTGCTGCTCAATTACGGCGCGTTCGATACCGTTACGCGCGGATCGCATGCGCGCTATGACGGCGATGCGTTCATGCTGACGAGCAGCGAGATGGCGGAGTTCTGGGAGAATTATCTTGGCCCGACCGGCGCTGCGGAGGACCCGCTCGCCCGGCCGCTGCGCGCCGACCTGCACGATCTTCCGCCGACCTATCTGTGCATCGCGGAATGCGACATCCTGCTCGACGAGAATCTCGAAATGGCCAAAAGGTTGCGCGCGGCCGACGTGGCGGTCGATGCGCGCGTCTATCCGGGCGCCACGCACAGCTTTCTCGAGGCGGTCGGCATCTCGGCGCTCGCCGATCGCGCGATCGGGGAAGCGGCATGCTGGCTGCGCGGCGTGCTCCGGCCATGAGCGGCGCGTTTTCGGATGTGTCGCAGGACGATCTCGCTCGGCTGATCGCGGACCATCCGCTGGCCTGGATCGTCGCGCCGGGCGATCCCCGCCACGCCACGCCGATGCCGTTGCTGCTGGAGCGCGGAGCCGACGGCACGCCGCTGTCGCTGCTCGGCCATCTTCCCAGCAGGCACCCCCTGGTCGCCACGTTCGCCGCGCGGCCCGCCGGGCTGTTCCTGTTCCAGGGACCGCACGGCTACATCACGCCCGAATGGCTGGCGGACAAGGATTGGGCGCCGACCTGGAATTTCGCGGTCGCGGCGATCGAGGCGGAGGTCGCGTTCGACGCGGCGCTCACCGACGAAGCGCTGCGGGCGCTGGTCGCGCATATGGAGCGCGATCGTGTCGCGCCCTGGCGCATCGACGCGCTCGGCGACCGCTATGCGCAATTGCGCGACCGCGTGACCGGCTTCCGCGCGACGATCACCAGCTGGCGCGCGCGCTTCAAGCTCGGCCAGGACGAAAATGACGACATATTCGGCGCGATCGTCGCCGGGCTGGGCGATGGCGAACTCGCGCGCTGGATGATCGCCGCGCGTTAGCGATACGGATTCTAACCCCTGGCCGCCGCCCGCAGGTGCGAATGCTTGCGGCCGTAGCGGAGATAGATCGCCGCGCCGAGCAGGATGTAGGCAAGCAGGATCGTCCCGGGCAGCCACTCGCCGGCGATCGCCTTGCCGACGATATCGGTCAGCACCGGGGCCGTCATCGTCAGGCAGAGCAGGATCGCCAGGACCGGCACGACGCCGATCCACCGGCGCCCGATCCAGATGCCGCCCAGCGGCACGCGGAACGGCCGCGGCAGATCGGGCTGCGCCGATCGCAGCCACATGACCGAGATCGCCACCGTCGTGAACACGCACGCCGTGCCGATGCTGACGAGATCGGCGAGCAGGGTGATCGGCAACAAGGCGGCGGCGACCGCCGAGAGCATCGCGACCAGGATCGTGCCGTTGACCGGCGTCCCGAACCGTGGATGGATGCGCGAATAGGCCGCCGGCAGCAATCCATCGGCGGAGATCGCATAGAGCACGCGCGACTGGCCATAAGTGTTGACCAGCAGCACCGAGGCGAGCCCGGTCAGCGCGCCGACCTTGATGATCACCGCGATCACCGGCATGCCGATCGCGCTCACCGCCACCGCGATCGGATCGGGAACGTTGAGCGTGCGGTAGGACACCACCCCGGTCAGTACCAGGGCGACCACGCCATAGACGATCGTGCTGACGCCGAGCGCGCCCAGGATGCCGATCGGGATGTCGCGCTGTGGCCGCCGCGCTTCGGCCGCGGCGGTGGCGACCGCCTCGAACCCGAAATAGGCGAAGAACAGGATCGAGGCGGCGCGGAAGATGCCGGGCACGCCATAGCGGAACCCGCCTTCATTGGCCGGGATGAACGGTGTCCAGTTGGCGGTATCGACATGCTGCGACCCGACCAGCACGAAACCCGCCAATACGCCGATCTTGATCACCACCAGCACGGTATTGGCCGCCGCCGAATGCGCGACCCCGCGCACCAGCACCGCCGCCGCGACCGCCAAGGCGGCGGCGGCGACCAGGTTCACGCCGCCGCTCAGCCCGAAATGCACGCCGGCCGGCGTCATCTCGCCGGCGACGAACGACGTCGAGATGACGGCCGGCACATGCACGCCGAAATCGGCCAGCAAGCTGACGAAATAGCCGGCGAAACCGACCGCGAGCGCCGACCCCGCCAGCCAGCATTCGAGCATGAACATCCAGCCCAATCCCCATGCCACCACTTCGCCCATCGCGGCATAGGCATAAGTATAGGAGGCGCCCGACGCGGGCAGCACCGAGGCGAGCTCCGCATAGCAGAGTCCGGTGAACGCGCAGGCCAGGCCGGCGATGGCGAATGACAGGACGACGGCGGGGCCGGCATAGGTCGCGGCGGCGGTTCCGGTCATCACATAGACGCCCGCGCCGATGATGCACCCGATCCCGATCAGCACGAGCTGAATCGGCCCGAGCGAGCGGCGCATGCCGGTATTGTCGGCCTCCGCCCGCACCGTTTCCAGCGACTTTCGGACGAACGCACCCGCTCCTGTTCCTGCCATGCGTCCGTCCTCTCCAACCAGATCGATCGAAGACTAGCACCGATCATGCCCGGCACGCCGCGCCGGCGGACCGATTGCTGTCTCGATAGGGCCAAGCGGCCCGATCCGCGCAGGGTTCGACCCGACCCGGACAGCGACCGCCGGCCGGCCGCCCTATTGGGATGCGATCGGAACGAGGGAGGAATCCATGACCGCGATGTTCGGCATTCTGGCATCCACGGACGCACGCAACGAACGCGTGCGCGACCACGCCCCGGGTTCGCCCGAACGCGCCAGCCTGCGCGCGACCCTCGACACGATGGCGCGTGAGCGCATCGCTTTGCCGCTGGTGATCGCCGGGCGCGAGATCGAGACGGGCGTGCTCGAGCCCGCGATCATGCCGCACGACCATGCCCATATCCTGGCCGACGCGCACCTTGCCGGTGCAACCGAAACAGCGCAGGCCATCGCCGCGGCCAAGGCGGCGTGGCACGATTGGTCACGAACGCCGTGGGAAGCGCGCGCGCGTATCTTCCTCAAGGCTGCCGATCTCGTCTCCGGACCGTGGCGCGACCGGCTCAATGCCGCAACGATGCTCGGACAATCCAAGACGGTTTATCAGGCCGAGATCGATTCCGCCGCCGAGCTGGCCGATTTCCTGCGGTTCAATGTGCATTTCATGCTGCGGCTCTATGGCGAGCAGCCGATCTCTCCCGACGGGGTGTGGAACCGCGTCGATTATCGTCCGCTGGAAGGCTTCGTCTATGCGGTGACGCCGTTCAACTTCACCGCGATCGCCGGCAACCTGCCCACCGCGCCCGCCTTGATGGGCAATACCGTCGTCTGGAAGCCGTCCGCCACCGCCAAGCTCTCGGCGCATTATGTGATGGCGATGTTGCGCGAAGCGGGATTGCCCGACGGCGTGATCAACCTGGTCTATGGCGATCCGGTCGCGATCACCGGCGCGGTCCTGTCCGACGATGCGTTGGCCGGGGTCCATTTCACCGGATCGACCGCCGTCTTCGACCAGATCGTCGCCGAGACCTCCCGGCGGCGCTATCGCAATTATCCGCGCATCGTCGGCGAGACCGGCGGCAAGAATTTCACGCTCGCCCATCCTTCGGCCGATCCCGCGGCGCTGGCCATTGCGGTGATCCGCGGCGGCTATGAATATCAGGGGCAGAAATGCTCGGCGACCTCCCGACTCTACGTGCCGCGCTCGCTCTGGCGCGATCTGCGCGACCGGCTGACCGCGACGATCGAGGCGATCGAACCCGGCGACGTGCGCGATTTCTCTCGCTTCATGGGGGCGGTGATCGACGAGCGCGCCTGGCACCGGCTGGACGCCGCGCGCGCCACCGCCGGCGCTTCGGCGAGCGAGACGATCGTGGCCGGCGGCAAGGGCAGCATGGCGACCGGCTTCTTCGTTCCGCCGACGCTGATCGAGACCAATGATCTCGGCTCGGCCTTCCTCAGGACCGAATTCTTCGGCCCGCTCGTCACCGCCTTCGTGTTCGACGATGGCGATTATGACGCGATGCTCGACCATCTCGACCGCGACAGCGCCTATGGCCTGACCGGCGCGGTGTTCGCGCGCGACGCTTCGGTGGTCGCGCGCTCGCTCGACCGGCTGCGCCACGCCGCCGGCAATGTCTATGTCAACGACAAGTCGACCGGTGCGGTGGTGGGCCAGCAACCATTCGGCGGCGCGCGCGCCTCGGGCACCAACGACAAGGCCGGGTCGATGTGGAACCTGGCGCGCTGGGTCTCGCCGCGGACCATCAAGGAGAGCTTCGCGTCGCCGACCGACCATCGTTACCCGAGCATGCTCCCGGATGCGTGACGGGCTGGCGGCCCTGTTGGCGTTCGCCGCGGCGCTGATCGCATCGCCGGCGAACGCGCAGGAGGAACCAGCGGTCCGGCTGGGCGCAAGCTATGTCGGCGACGCGCTGACGGTAATCCACGGCGGCCTCGAACGTGGCGGCGCGGTGCTGGGCCGGGCGGACGTAACGCTGGCGGCCGATGGCGCCGCGATCGGATTGGACGGCGTCCGGCTGTTCGTCGATCTGCTCGCGACGCTGCCGGGCGACTTTTCGGCACGCAGGGTCGGTGACTTCCAGACCGTCAGCAACGTCCAGGCGGACAGCGCGCCGCGGCCGTTCGAAACATGGGTGTCGGCGCCGATTGCTGGCACGGCGAGCGTCAAGGCGGGGCTGATCGACCTCAATACCGAATTCGACGTGCAGCGGATCGGGGCGTTGTTCCTCAACAGCGCGCACGGCATCGGCCCCGATTTCTCGCAAAGCGGCGCCAATGGGCCGTCGATCTTCCCGGCCAGCGCTGCTGCTTTGATAGTGCGGACCGATGGCGCGACATGGCGGACGCGATTGGCCGTGTTCGACGCCATCGCGGGAAGCGCGTCCAACCCGCGCCGCACCGTCTTTCGCGTGCCTGGCGCGCGCGGCGCGCTGCTCGTCGCGGAAGTCGAGCATGCGCTGGGCGGCGACGCCGAACTCCAGCTCGGCGCGTGGCGCTATACCAATCGGTTCGACCCGATCGACCCGCGCCGCCCGCGCGCGATCAGCCAGGGCGCCTATGCGCTGATCGAGGGGCCGCTGGGTGGCGGGTTCGACGGCTGGCTGCGCGTCGGCGTGGCGGATGCGCGCGCCAACCCGATCGCCGCTTATGTCGGCGGCGGCATCGTGCACGGGCCGGAAACGTCGCGGCTGGGCGTGGCGGTGGCGCATGCCCGGCTCGGCGGACCGGCCCGACGCGTGCTGCTGCAAGCGTCCGCCGCACGGCGCGCCGAGACCGCGATCGAGCTGACCTGGGCGCGCCGCGTCGCCGATTGGCTGATCGTGCAGCCTGACCTGCAATATGTGATCAATCCCGGCTGGGATCGGGCAGCGAAGGACGCGCTCGTCGCTGGCGTCCGGATGCGTTTCCAATTCGGCGGAGATTAGGACGTAGCGGCATTCAAACTTCCGGTCCTGAGAAGCTTTGACCGTCGATCCTCCCTAAGGCAGCCAGCGCCGCACCGCGTCGGGATCGGCGAACCACGGCGCGGCCGGCGATGGGCCGGCCGGCCAGATCGGCCTCAGCGTCTCGGCATCGTACAATCGACCGTCGCGCATCACCGCCGCGATCGCGCGGGCATTGTGGATGTCGAGCAGCGGGTCCTTGTCGAGGATCACCAGGTCGGCGAGCTTTCCCGCTTCGATACTGCCGAGATCGGCCTTGCGCCCGATCGTCTCGGCCGAGCCTATCGTCGCCGCATGGAGCGCTTCGGCCGGCGTCATTCCCCCGGCGACATGCGCTTCCATCTCCCAATGGAACCCGATCCCCGGTGTTTCGCCGTGCGACCCGATTCCGACAAGTCCGCCTTCGCGCTGCAATGCCGCCGCGTCCGCCGCGATCGCCGGAAAGCGATATTCGGATAAAGTGTGCCACGGCCGATTGAGCATCATCTGGTCGATCGCGAAGGCCGGCCAGAAGCGCCGCAGCTTGGCATCGTGCGCCGGATCATCGCTGGCGATCGACCAGTCCTGGCCCTCGAACCCGCCATTGGTGATCTCCAGCGTGGTGGTGTAGCTCGTGCGCATCGCCTTCAGGAGCTCGAGCACGTCCTTCTGGATCGGCGCCGCAACCAAGGCGTGCTCGTTGCCCGCATAGCCGTCGATGATCTGGGTCAGGTCGAGCTTCATCGACAGCGCGCCCTCGGTCGTCGGGTTGAGCCCGAGCTCGCCCGCGGCCTGCGAGATCCATTCGCGCACGCGGCGGTTGCCGGTGCGATATTCCTTGATGTTGCGCAGCCGATAGGCGTCGCGATAGCGCCGCAGCACCGCGCGGACCTCGTCGAGCGACGAGAAACGGTTGAACGAGAACAAGGCCGGCCCGGTCGAGCGCAGCCGCGGCCCGGTCATCAATCCGGCATCGAGCAGATCCTGATAGGCCAGCATGTCGATCGACAGGGTCGACGGATCGAAGCTGGTGGTAACGCCGTACGCCAGCCGCGCGCGCAGCCCCCAATCCTCCAGCCCCAGCACTTCGCGACGCACCGTGGCGATATGGTCGTGCGTGTCGATGAAGCCGGGCACGATCGTCTTGCCGGTCACGTCGCGCACCATTGTGCCGGGTGGCGACGCGATGCTGCCGGCGGGGCCGATCGCGGCGAAGCGCCCGTCGGTGATCAGGATATCGGCATTGTCGATAATGCGGTCGCCAGCCGCCATCGTCAGCACGCGGCCGCCGCGCAGCAACAGGCTGCCGGAGGGCGTGGCGCGCGGCACCTCGACGGTCAGCCGCCAATTTTGAGGATTGCGCGCCGTGTCCGCCGCCCAGGTCGGCCGATCGGCGGGCGCGAGCGCGATATCGCCGAGCGGACGGCGCAGAAGGTCCGATCCGACCGACCAGTCGATCGCCTTCGAATCGGCACTCCATTCGAAGAAGTCCGCCCCGACATCGGTGATCCGGCGATGCGGCAGCCGCGGGTCGGAAAGGTCGACCGTGCGGCCTTCCTCCTTCGGCATCGCGACGACGTGGAGCTGCTCGGCGACCTGGGCGAGCAGCCATTGGCCGTCGGGGCTGATCTGGAGATCATCGACCGGCACCGGCCCGTCCTGGAAATACCAGCCCGGCCCCAGCACCTTGACCGCCACATCATGCGCGCCCGAGGCGAGGTCGACGCGCTCGAGCCCGTCGTCGGCCGGGATATAGACGCTGCCCGCGCGCGCGGTGAATTGCGGCCGCCCGCCGATATGCCCGCGCATCACCACGCGCGCCGGCCCGCCGGTCGCGGGCAGCGCGATCAGCTCGCCGTCGCGCAGCTTGCCATATTCCATATAGAGCCTGAGCCGCGCCGCCTGCGCCGAGCGAACCGCGACGATCTTGGCGCCATCGGGCGAAAATACCGGGTAGGTGTAGAATGCCGGCAGGTCCGACAATCGCACCGGCGGCGCCGAGCCGTCCGCTGGCGCCGACCAGATCGCACCGGCATCGCGCTCGCTCCACGTCACCCAGGCGAGGCGCTTGCCGTCTGGGCTCCAGCTCGGCTGGAAGGCGGGGACGCCCCCCGTCGCGACCGCGACCGGCGCCGCCTTGCCGTCGAGCCGCATCGTGTAGAGCCGGCCGAGCGCGGAAAACGCCACCCTGCCGCCGTCGGGCGAGATCGCGGGAAATTGCGCGAGCCGCGCGCGCACCGGCCCGGTCTCGTCCTCGCGAATATCCTGCCGCGTCGAGGCGGCGACGGCGAGATCGACCGGAACGGTGAAGGCGACCGGCGTCGCGGCGCGCGTGGCGATGTCGATCCGCTCGATCCTGCCGCCGCGCGACAGCAGGATCGCCTTGCCGTCGCGGGCGAAGGCGTAGCGCGGCACGATGTCCTGCCACATCGAGGCCTGCAGCTGGTCGTGCTCGATCGGGAAGGCGATGCCGCGATCCTCCCCGTTGGTCAGGTCGCGCACCCTGAGCTCGGTCCGGCCTTCGCGCCGCGCAGCATAGGCGAGCAGGCGGCCGTCGGGCGACAGCGCTGGCCGGAAGAACGCGCCGGGGTCGAGCGCCTTGCGCGGCCCGTCGGGTTCCGCGACGACCGTCTCCTCGCGACCGCTGACGAGGTCGCGCCGCACGATCGTCCATTCGTCGACCTGGTCGAAATCGAGCCCGCCGACGCGGCGCGCAGAATAGAGGCTCTTGCCGTCGGGCGACGCGGCCGCGCCCAGCGTGCTGCGCCAGGCGCCGCGCTGGGTATCGGCGGAATCGCGGATCGGCGCCAACAGGCTCGCCGTGCCGTCGAGGCCGTAGCGCCACAATTCGTAATTGTTGAGATCGGGCCGATAGCGGCTGACGAACAATGTCTTGCCGTCCGCGCTCCAGGCCGGCGACACCATGACCGTGTCGTCGTCGTTGAAGCTGATCTGGCGTGGCTGCGATCCGTCGGCGCGCGCGATCCACAGATTGTCGGCGCCCGACCGATCGCTGACGAAGGCGACAGCCTTGCCGTCCGGCGCGTAGGTCGGCTGGGCGTCGAAGCCGAGGCCGCTGGTCACCTGCGTCGCGCGGCCCCCGCGGGCCGGCAGCGCGTAGAGGTCGCCGAGCAGGTCGAACAGGATGGTGCGGCCATCGGGCGCGAGATCGAGCGACAGCCATGTCCCGCGATCGGTGTCGAACCGCAAATGCCGCACGGGGGCGATCGGCAGCGACTGACCGGCCGGCTGTTGCGGGGGCGGCGCCGGCGCCACGCGTGCCGTGGGGTCCGCCGGCGGATCGTCCGAATCCTGGGCGCGCAACGGCGAGGAGGCCAGGATGAGCAGGACGGCGGCGAGCCTCAGCCCGCGCGCCGTCCCCTTGGTCGTTCCGCCGATCAGAATTTGCCCGTCAGCGTCAGGATCACCTGGCGGCCGGCGCCATAGACGCACCCCGCCGGTCCCGAACAGCGCGCGACATAGGCCTTGTCGAAGATGTTCGACCCGTTGACCGCGATGCGGAAGTGCGGCGCGTCATAATGCAGGATCGCGTCGAACAGGGTCGCCTCCTGGCCATAATAGACCACCGGGTTGAACGCGCCGGGCAGGCTGCCCGCGCTGCCGCTGGTATAGCGCACGCCGGCGCCGAAGCCGAGACCGCCGAGCGCGCCCTTCTGGAAGGTATAGTCGGCGAACAGCGACGCCTTGTGCTTGGGCGTCACCGGCAAGGGCGCGCCGATCTCGACGGCGGTATTGCTCTCCAGCACCCTGGAATGATTGTAGCTGTACGAGCCGTTGAGCGAGAATTGGTTGCGGATGCGCGCGACGAATTCGAGCTCGCCGCCATAGACCTCGACCAACCCGCTCTGCGTGCCGAATACCGGCGAGACCGACGGCACGGTGCTCACGACGTTGCTCTGCTTGATGTCGAACAGCGCCGCGGTGGCGAACAGCTTGACGTCGGGCGACAGGCCGCGCGCATCATATTTGATGCCGCCTTCCCATTGCCGTCCCATGCTCGGCTTGTACGGCTGGTGCGTCGTGCCGTCGGTGCCGATCTGCGGCTCGAACGAGGTCGCATAGCTGACATAGGGAGCGAAACCGCTCGAGGTCAGATAGCTCGCGCCGGCGCGCCAGGTGAATTTGCTCGCCTTCTGGCTGTTGCTGTGCGGCGGGCTGTTTCCGGCGCTGAACGGGTCGAGATAATTGCTGTCGACCCAGTCGTAACGGCCGCCCAGGGTAACGTAGAGGTCGCCGACCTTGAGCTGATCCTGGGCGTAGATGCCGGTCTGCTTGATGCGCTGATGATTGTAGCGCGTCGGATACCCCAAGGTCAGGTCCGGCTGCGGATTGAACTGCGGGTTGTAGACGTTGACGGTGTCGACACCCTGGAAGGTGGGACCGCCATCGAAACCATAATCCGCATTGTTGCGGACGTTGCGATAATCGATGCCGAGCAGGATCTTCTGGCGCAGCGCGCCGGTCGTGACGGTCGCGTCGATCCGGTTGTCGACCGCGAAGCTCTCGACCTGTTCGCGATAGGTGAAGTTGGACAGCCCGACATCGCGGAAATAGTTCGCCTTGGTGGGGTCCGTCGTGTTGAGGAACCCAACCGCATCATAGATGCCGAGCGGCGTCTCCTCCAGATAATGGCTGAACTTCATGTTCGACTTGAACGCGATGCCGTTCCCGAACGAGTGGCTGAAATCGTACCCGAAGCCGTATTGATGGCGTTCGTATACATCCAGCGGATTGTCGAGATTGGTGTTGCGCGGAATCTGACCGTTGGGATTGGGCAGTAGCGTGCCATAGACCGGCAGGAAGCCCGGACCGCCGCCCGCGACCTTGTCCCATTGATAATAGAGCAGCCCGGTCAGTTGGGTCCGGCTGTCGATGTTCCAGGTGACGGTAGGCGCCGCGAACAGGCGCTTGGCATTGATATGGTCGACCTCCGCGTTGCGGTCGAGATAGAGGCCAGTGAAGCGCGCGTTGAGGCTGTCGGTGACGGGCCCGGTGAAGGTGGTCGACAGCTGACGATAATCGTCGCTGCCATATTTGATGTTGAACTCGCCGCCCGGCGTGCTCGACGCGCGGCGGCTGGTCTCGTTGTAGATGCCGCCCGGCGGCGCGTTGCCGTAGAGCACCGAGGCCGGCCCCTTGAGCAGCTCCAGGCTCTGAAAGGCGTAGAGATCGACCCCCACCGAATAGATCGTCGTGGAGATCGGCGCCGCCAGCCCGTCGATATATTGCTTCGGCGTGAAGCCGCGCACGGTGAAGAAGTCGAAGCGCAGGTCGGGCCCGTAATTCTCGCCGAACACGCCCGCGGTATAGCGCACCGCCTGCTGGCCGTCGGTGAAGTTCAGCAGGTCGATCTGGTCGCGCGTCACCACCGAGACCGATTGCGGCGTGACGATCAGCGGAATGTCGGTCTTGTTCGCGGTCGTCGCGCCGGGAACGAAGTTGCGCGCGACGATGATGATGTCGCCCTGCTCGTTCCGTGTCGTCTTGACGCCCGCATTGTCCTGGCCGCTATCGGCCGGCGCCGCACCCGATGCCGGCGGCTGCGCGGATGGCGGCGCATCTTGCCCGAATGCGACACCCGCAAAGGTGAACATCGAACTCGCGATCAACGCCGCGCGAACCGCCGCGCGCCGCCTGCTGGTGGTGGAATTCGCCATCGCTTCCCCCTGTTCCCTCGAAGAGCCGTTCTTTATGCCGGCCAATTACTTCATTCCGTCATATATCCCCAGGCGAAGCGGATCGCTCCGGATCGGATCGTTTTCTATTGTGCATGGGCCATGGCGCCACCCGCGACGGCTGCGAGCCGCCGGGATAACGACGGGCCGGCGCCTGCCTCGAACGAACGAGCCGTATCGGCCAGGGACGCGTTCGCTTCAGACTGACGGCACCATCCAAAGTGGATGAGGAATTCCCGGCTGCCGGGGCTCCGCATCTAAGCTTATCTTAACCCTGCGCAGCCATGCAGATTTCATGGATCTGCTAAACCGGATTGTTGCCGAAATTGCGCCTCTCGCCTGGACGTGGGGCTTTTCGTTCGCCTTCATGACGGCACTCGAACTGCTGCTCGGACATGGCGAGCAAAAGATCGCATCGCGATTGTCCGGCCTGATCTTCTGGCTTCTCTGGTTACCGGTCAGCCAGTTGGTCTATGCGGGCTTTCATGCGCTGTGGGCGGAAATCGGCATCCGTCCTCTCATCGTCCTGCCGCTCGAATTCACCTGGCTTGGCGCCGCGGCGATTGTCGCCACCCCCATCGCTTCGGCCGCGGTCTATGACTTCTTCTTTTATTGGTGCCATCGCGCCGAACACCGATGGCTTTGGCGTTTCCACGCGGTGCACCATTCGATCCGCGACATGAATGCGGTCAACGCATTCCACCACATCACCGAGCCGATTTTTCAAACCGGGCTCATTCTTCTGCCTGCCAGCCTGATCGTCAGCGAGACCGGCTCCGTCTCATCGCTGATGGTGGTGCTGTTGTATCTCCAGGCATCGTTCATCCATTCCCCGGCACGGATTCACTTCGGACCGGCGCGCGCCTTCTTCGTCGACAATCGGTTTCACCGCATCCACCATTCGCTGGAGGAGCGGCATTTCGACCGGAACTTCGGCGCTTTCACGACGATCTGGGACCGTCTGTTCGGAACGGCGCACTTTCCCGCCGCCGGTGAGTGGCCGGACGTCGGCCTCGCCCAGATCGATCAGCCTCGCACAATAGGCGAGTGGCTGAGCCTTCCCTGGCGATATGGCCGCCAAGCCAGCCATCTGGGCAATGCCGTGACGAGCCAGCGCTGATTTTCGCATCGACGGAGCCCCCCGCGCCCCTGGGCCGACTCAGACTTCCTCGGGCCGCTTGGTTCCAAACGCTCGGCGGACGGCCCGGTATCAACGCCTCAGCGCCTCAGCCAATTGCGCGGTCGGTCATGTCCGGACTGGACATAGGATTGTGCTTTAACCTCAATTCTTTAATGATGGATTCGACGCACCTCGACGTCAGCGTCCAACAAATAGCGGCCTGAAACATCGCGACCTGAAATCCGCGCCGCGCCGCCGGGCTCACCTCGGCGATATGGACCGGCGCGAGCACCGACGACCCGCCATTACGGAATGTCGAGGACCGGCAGTTGGGGGAACGAGAATATTTGAGAGGGCGCATCGATCGCATGGCGTGCGACGCTACGCCCTCCCAATCATGCTTCAGAACGCGGTGATTCCGTTGGGCGTGCCCAGCCCGGTCGGCCCGTCATAGCCGGCGCGGGCGGTGCAGAAATAGGTCCCGCCGCAACTGCCGTTGCTGCCCGATGTCACGTCGTACAGCGCGCCGGTATTGGCATAAGGGTTGCTGCCATAGTTCACCGCGGCGCCGTTCGCGCCATAGACGCCACCGATCAGCGGCGCCGCGACGCTGGTGCCGCCGAACACCAGCCAGGCCGACCTGCCGCCCTTGCCCGGTCCGTACACGGCGACGCCGGTTGCCGGATCGGCCACCGCCGCGACATCGGCTTCCATCCGCATCGCGCAGCCGCCGTCGAGCTGCCAGCTCGGCTTGGCATAGATGGTGCTGCACCCGCTGCCGGCGCCGGTCCATACCGTCTCGCCCCAACCGCGTGCGCTGGTATTGCGCTTGAGCGTCGTGCCGCCGACCGCGATGACGTGCGGCGAGGATGCCGGGAACTGCACGCCATAACCGCTGTCGCCGGAACTGACGGTGACCGCCACGCCGATATGATCATAGGCCGATTCATAGGCCTGCGAACCGCTCTCGCCACCGCCATAGCTGTTGCTGATGACGCGCGCACCAAGCGACGCGGCGGTGTTCACCGCTGCCGCCAGATCGCTGAAACTCGCCGAATTCGCCTGGACCAGGATGATCTTGCACCCCGGGCACATCGCGCTGACCATGTCGAGGTCGAGCGCGCTTTCCTGCGCCCAGCCGGTATTCTGGCGCGGATAATTGCCCTTCACGCCGGCCTGGTTGTACTTGGTGAAGCAGCCGTTCGCGGTCGTGCAGGCAGGAAGGCCATAGGTCGAGCGATAGGTCGCCAGGTCGCTTTCAGCGTTGGTATAGCCATAGGCATCGACGATCGCGACGGTCGTCGTGCTGCTGCCCTGCGCGGTGACATTATAGGCTGCCCGCAAATCGGCGGGACCGAAGCCCGACGGAACGATATTCGGCGCCGCATCGCGCCCGATCGGATTGCCCTTGTCGTCGGTGACGACGCGCGCGTGGCAGCGCGCCGTTCCGGGACCAGCGGCGCCCGGGCAAACCGCGGCGTGATAGACGTTACCGGACTTCAACAAACCCTGGGCGGATTGCGCCTGAACAAGGCTTATCGGAAACGCGCTCAGGAGAGCGAACGCCGCGATTGCGGCAGCAGGACGTGCCATGCCTATCCCCTTTTTTGTCGACGCCATGTCGAACCCTCGGGGTGTCTCACGCCGGAGCCGCCACCGTAAATATATCGATGGTTATAGCCGACGGGCGACGCGGCAGAATGCCCTCGCCCCGGGCCAGGGCGGCTATCCACGCAATCCGGCGCCGTGACGGGCAGAGCCTTTTAGCCCTCAGTTCATCTTCCTGAGCAAATCGTCCACGCTACAGCTGGCGAAGCTCGCGAAATTGTCGGCGACGCCGAAGGGCAGCAGCAAGGTGCGATCATGGACGATTGCGCCGCAGCTATAGACGACGTTGGGGACATAGCCGCTGCGTTCCCCGGGGCTGGGCCGCAGGATCGGCTCGGGCGTGCGCGCGAGCAACTTGCCGGGATCGGCCTTGTCGAGCAGGCAAGCGCCCATGCAATAATTGCGCATCATGCCGACGCCGTGCGTGATGACCAGCCACCCCTCGTCGAGCTCGATCGGCGAACCGCAATTGCCCATCTGGATGAATTCCCACGGATAGCGTGGGCCGATGAGTTTGGCCCCGCCGTTCCAGGTGGTGATGTCGTCCGACGCGACCAGCCACAGATTCTCGTTATCCTGGCGGCCGATCATGGTGAACCGGCCGTCCAACCGGCGCGGGAACAGCGCCATCCCCTTGCTGGTCGGCACCGATCCCTTGAGCGCGGTCATCTCGAAAGTGTTGATGCCGGTGCCGTGGAACAATTCGCACCGTGCGTCGCGACCATCGTACGCGGTATAGGTGCCGAGGAAGCTCGGCGTTCCATCCTCCTCGGTGAACCGGACCATGCGCAAATCCTCGATCCCCTGGCGCTGGCTGGCGGTGATCGGAAACAACACGCTCTCGGACGGGTCCTGGCTTCCCTCGCAGATCACTCGCGTCGTGCCCGCTTCGCCGCTCTTGTCCGGCCCTTCGATGCGCGGCGAGGTTACCCAGGGACTCGGATCGTCGATGTGGAACCCGTCGCTCGCGCTCCACCTGCCGGTACGAAAGGTGACCGAGGAGATATGCCCCTCGCCGATGCCGCGCAGCGACAGGATGAAGTTGAGTCCATCGGCCGGCGCGTCATCCTGGTTCATGCGCAAGACGATGCTGGGATTGAACAAGGCGGCCGCCTCGAACGAATATTCGGCGCTGAGATAGGCGCCGATCAGCAATTGCTGCCCGGGATCGGCCGTCACTCCCTCGGGCAGGGCGTCGCGCACTTCCTCGAAACGGCGGATCAGGATGGTTTCGACATTGCGATGCCGTTCCGACAGCGAGGCAATGATCGTCTCGCTTTCGGAACGGCAGACTTGCTCGCCCAGCGAGAGCACGCGCTCGATCACCTTGCGCATGCGCGGGTGCGCGGCATCGCGGAACGGTTCGGGATAATCGACGCTGAATGGTTTGATCACCGTGCGCGACGGGTCCGGCCGCAGGTGGAGGCCCGAGAAATCGAACAGTTCATCGCTCATGCGGTCGGGCTCCGTGCAGGACGACGCGGAGTCGTCGGGATGGGTGATAGGCCAAATCGGGATGGTCGGCGTCCCCTGAAACGCCGGGCCTGGCGACAAGCTCCCTCGCCATCGATAACCCGACGAACCAATCGTCCCGGTCACCGGATACGCGAAAGGGGGCGGCGTCCCCGGACACCGCCCCCTCTCCCGATACTATCGGGTCAGCTCAGAAAGCGTAGCTGACCGACACCCTGTACGAGCGGCCGAAGATCGGGCGCACATCGGGGAGAGCCGCGGTCGGGTCGGTGCTCGTGAACCGCGGATTGCCTTCGGTCAGGCCGTGCGAGTTGGTGAGATTGTCGCCGGAGATCTGCAGTGTGTAGCCGTTCACCTTGGCACGCAGGCCGGCGCTGAGCGTCGCATAGGCTGGCAGCAGCTGGGTGTTTTCCAAGTCACTGTACCGTTTTCCGATCGCCTCATACGTGCCGTAGAAGGTGATGTCGGACTTGTCCCCAAACCGCGCAGTGTAGGTCGGCGTGAAACGCACCTGATAGGATGGGATACGCTGCGCTTTCTTGCCGTCGAAGAGCGGGTTGAGCGGCGTATCGGTCTTCGCATCCTCGAGTACGGCGTTGCCGGTGAATCCGAAACCGCTCGCGCTGTGCCACGACGCGTCGAACTCGATACCCTTGGTCTTCGATCCGGCGATGTGGGGTATTGTACCGACATCGTTGTACACCGCACCCACGACCTTGTCGTAGAAGCCGGTAAGCGCCGCCTCGAACCCGCCGCCGCGATATTTCACGCCGCCTTCGTACGAGCGCACGCTCCAGTTGAGGTCGAGCCGCGTCGGGGTGGTATTGTCGAGCTGCGACCGCACGTCGTCGAACGACGGCGAGTGATAGCCCTGCGAAACGCGTGCATAGACGTCGAAATTGGGCGTGGCGCGATAATTGAGCCCGACCGTCCATGGCGTGGCCTCGCGACTGATCTTCGATGACCTGCGCGCCCCGTCGTTGAGGATGCTGAAATCGATGTCGGTCCATTGGTGGCGGATGCCGGCGTCGAGGCGCAGCGCATCGGTGATGTTGAACGAATCCGACACATAGATCGCGTTCACCGTCGCCCGGCCGCGATCCGAAATGGCGAAGGCCGAGAGCGGGCCGTTGTTCAGGTCGACAAGGTCGCCCGAGCCGCCCACCTGCATCCAGCGGTTGCCGCCCAGGCTCCAGGCGTCGTCCGAGGTGAAG
>DASVNU010000426.1:0-1938 GCA_036383655.1 Sphingomonas sp.
CAAGGCCGGCGAGATCGGGATGCTGTGCCCGACCGTGCCCGAGGCCTATGGCGGCCTGGGATTGGATTTTGGATACAATGCGATCGTCGACGAGGAGATGTCGTATATCGGCGTCCCCGCCGGCTTCGCGCTGCAATCGGATATCGTCTGCGGCTATCTCGAAACCTATGGTTCGGAGGAGCAGAAGAAGCAGTGGCTGCCGCGCCTGGTGTCGGGCGAGACGATCACCGCGATCGCGATGACCGAGCCGGGCACCGGCAGCGACCTCCAGGCGATCCGCACCTCGGCCAAAAAAGACGGCAATCATTATGTCGTCAACGGCAGCAAGACCTATATCACCAACGGCCAGAACGCCGATCTGGTGCTGGTCGTCGCCAAGACCGATCCCGACGCCAAGCCCGCCTACAAGGGCATGTCGATCATCCTGGTCGAAGCCGACCGCGAGGGCTTCAAGCGCGGGCGCAAGCTCGACAAGATCGGCCAGGATGCCGCCGACACCTCGGAACTGTTCTTTGAGGACGTCCGCGTGCCGATGACCAATTGCCTGGGCGAGGAAGGCAAGGGGTTCATCTACCTGATGAGCCAATTGCCACAGGAGCGCCTGTCGATCGCGATCGGGACGCAGGCGTCGGCGCAGAAGGCATTCGACGAGACGGTCGAGTTCACCAAGACGCGCAAGGCGTTCGCCGGCGTGGTGTTCGATTTCCAGAACACGCGCTTCGTGCTCGCCGATCTCGCCGCCAAGCTCCAGGTCGGCTGGGCGCATCTTGACTGGGCGATCCAGCGGCACCTCAAGGGCGAGCTGACCCCGACCGAGGGCGCGGCGGCCAAGCTGTGGCATACCGAGCTGCAATGGGAAGTGATGGACAAGTGCCTGCAGCTGCATGGTGGCGCCGGCTATATGAACGAATATCCGATCGCGCGGATGTGGCGCGCGGCGCGGGTGTCGCGGATTTACGGCGGGACGAACGAGATCATGAAGGAGTTGATCGGGCGGTCGTTGTGACTCTGTTCTAACCGTCGTCACCCCGGCCTTGTGCCGGGGTCCACCGCGCCTCAAACGCTGCGCTTGCGGCTCCGTGGATGCCGGGACCAGCCCGGCATGACGATTAGGTGAGGACGACCTTCCGTTCGATCCCGATCGCCTCCAGGAACGCGGGATCGTGGCTGACGACCAGCAGCGCGCCGTCATAGCCCCGCAGCGCCGCCTCAAGCACCTCGATCGAATCGAGATCCAAATGGTTGGTCGGCTCGTCGAGCAGCAACAATTGCGGCGGCCGCGCCGCCGACAGCACGCAGGCTAAACCCGCCCTCAGCCGCTCCCCGCCCGACAAGGTACCAACAACGCGTAACGCCGCCTGATTGCGGAACGCGAAACGCGCCAGCGCGGCATAAGCCTCGTTCTCGGTCAGGTCGGGATCGAGCGCGCGCAGGTTGGCGAGGATCGTCGCGTCGCGATCGAGCAGGCCGACATGCTGGTCGAACAAGGCGATGCGGTCCGACCGCACGACTTTCCCCGCGACGGGTTCGAGCACGCCCGCCGCGAGCAGCAACAGGCTGCTCTTGCCCGCGCCGTTGGGTCCGGCGAGCGCGACGCGTTCGGGGCCGCGGATGGCAAGGTCGACCGGCCCGATCCGCCGATCGCCACGCGCGATCACCGCGCCGTCGATCCGCAATAACTCGCGCGACGACGATAGCCCGCTGGGCGGCAGCTCGATGCGCAGCGGCGTCACTATCTCGACCCGCTCGCGCGCCGCCGTCCGCGTCGCTTCGGCCTCGCCGACCAGCCGCCTGACGACGCCGCCCTCGCGCGCGCCGCTACCCTCGGCGCGTTCCTTCATCATTCCCGCGACGATGCGCGGCACGCTGCCCGAGGCGCCGAACGCCCGGCCGGTCTTGTCGCGGCGCGCCTTCTTCTCGCGTTGCTCCTGCGCGCCG
>DASVNU010000427.1:0-4327 GCA_036383655.1 Sphingomonas sp.
TATCATCGATCAGGATGCAGGAGCGGCCCTCGACCGAGCCGATGATGTTCATGACCTCGGACTCGCCCGGCCGGTCACGACGCTTGTCGACAATGGCGAGCGGGGCGTCGATGCGCTTGGCGAGCGCGCGCGCCCGGACCACGCCGCCGACGTCGGGCGACACGACCATTAGATTCTTGCCCGAATAACGCGACACGATGTCGGCCGACATGACCGGCGCACCGAACAGATTGTCGGTCGGGATGTCGAAGAAGCCCTGGATCTGTCCGGCATGCAGGTCGACCGACAGCACCCGGTTGGCACCGGCGACGGTGATCAGATTGGCGACGAGTTTGGCCGAGATCGGGGTGCGCGGACCGGGTTTGCGATCCTGGCGGGCATAGCCGAAATAGGGCAGCACGGCGGTGATCCGCTTGGCCGACGCGCGCTTCAGCGCGTCAATGCAGATCAGCAATTCCATCAGATTGTCGTTCGCCGGAAACGATGTCGATTGCAGCACGAACACGTCCTCACCGCGGACATTCTCGTTGATCTCGACAAAGATTTCTTCGTCGGCAAAGCGTCGGACGAGCGCGTCGGTCAGCGGCAGTTCGAGATAGCCGGCAATCGCCTTGGCCAGCGGCAGGTTCGAATTGCCGGTCATCAACTTCATTTGTGCTCGCCCTTTCGAGGTTTGCGCGCCTCCTTAGAAGGGAGTCTGCAGTCGGTCCAGCACGCCGCGTTCGGTGATGTAGCCGGTGACCAGCCGTGCGGGGGTGACGTCGAAGGCAGGGTTATAGGCGTTAGACTGGGTCAGCCGCACCGTTTCCAGCCCGTGTTCGGTCGCGCCGGTGATCTCGGTCAGTTCGGCGGGCGAGCGTTCCTCGATCGGGATGGCGTCGCCGCTCGGTGTCGCGGCGTCGAACGTGGTGTAGGGAAGCGCGACGTAGAAGGGCACGCCGGTATCGTGCGCGGCGAGCGCCTTCAGATAGGTGCCGATCTTGTTGCAGACGTCGCCATTGGCGGTGACCCGGTCGGTGCCGACGATCACCGCATCGACCTGGCCGCGCGCCATCAACAGGCCGCCGGCATTGTCGGCGATCAAGGTGTGCGGGACGCCATGATTGCGCAGCTCGAACGCGGTCAGCAGCGCGCCCTGGTTGCGCGGTCGCGTCTCGTCGACCCAGACGTGCAAGGGCAGCCCGGCATCGTGCGCGAGATAGATCGGCGCGGTCGCGGTGCCGTAATCGACCGTCGCCAGCCAGCCGGCATTGCAATGCGTCAGGATGTTGAGCGGGCGGCCGGGGTTCCTGGCGTGGAGATCACGAAGCAGGGCCAGGCCGTGTTCGCCGATCGAACGGCACAATTGCTCGTCCTCATCGACGATCGCCTGGGCGCGGGCGAAAGCGGCGGCGGCGCGGTCGGCGGGCGGCAGCGGGCGCACTTCGGCGGCGACCTGATCGAGCGCCCATTTGAGATTGATCGCGGTCGGACGTGTCCCGTTCAGGCGTGCATAAGCGGTGTCGAGCGCGGCGTCGGCCGGGTCGGCGGCGATCGCCATCGCCAGGCCATAGGCGCCGACCGCGCCGATCATCGGTGCGCCGCGCGTCCACATCTCGCGGATCGCGATTGCCGCATCGTCCTCGGTCCTGAGCTCCACCCAGCGCACTTCCCAGGGCAGCTGGCGCTGGTCGAGGATGCGCGCGCCTTTGCCGTCGGCGGTTGGCAGGATCGACCGGGTGCGATTGCCCTCGAGGATCATGGCAGCACCTCGGCAAAGCTGGCGATGTCGCCCTGGCCGGTGTCGCGGTCGATCAGCAGCGCCCCAAGGCCAGCCGATGTCGCGGCGCCGGTCTCGGCGGCAACGTCGGAGATGAACAGGATATCGGCTGGTTCGAGCTTCAGCGCCGCCGCGATCGCCGCATAGGATCGCGCTTCCCGCTTGGGGCCGGTGGTCGTGTCGAAATAGTCCGAGAGATAGAAGGTCAGGTCGCCCGCCTCGCTATGCCCGAAGATCAGCTTCTGCGCCTCGATCGATCCCGAGGAATAGATGCACAATTTGATCCCTGCCTCGGTCCAGCGCTTCAGCGCCTCGGGCGTGTCCGGATAGACATGCGCCTTGAGCTCGCCCGCCTCATAGCCTTCGCGCCAGATGCGGCCCTGAATATGCTTGAGCGCGGTTTCCTTGGCGTCCTTGTCCATCCAGCCGAGCAGCGTCGCGACTGGATCGCCCGGCGGCATCGCGGCGAGCACCGGGGCGAGCTCCTCGCGATGGGCCGGCACCCAGGCGGGGATGCGCTCACGGGCATAAGGGAACAGAACGTCCGCCACATAGGCGATGCTGGTGGTCGTCCCCTCGATATCGAGCAGGATCACCTTGGGCGGGGTATCGGTCATCGGGGACTCAGGAGGATCGGTTGGTTTTCGGTTCGCTGATGCCCGGTTCGTGCCGCGGGAAGCGGTCGGCGATCGCGTCGCCCGTGAACCTGGCGATCCAGCCATCGGGATTCTCGAACAGCCGAATCACGGTGAAGTCTGGGTCCGGGCCCATGTCGAACCAGTGGCGCATGCCCGCCGGGACCGAAATCAGATCGCCCGCGGTGCACAGCACGACGTGGATGCGATCGTCGTCGGTCCTGAGCGTGAACAGCCCTTCGCCGGCGACGAAGAAGCGCACTTCGTCTTCGGAATGGCGATGTTCGGACAGGAACTTCTCGCGCATCGCGGCGCGGTCGGGATGGTCGGGCGTCACGCCGATGATGTCGACCGACTGATAACCTTGCTCGGTCTTCAATTTGTCGATTTCCGGCGCGTAAGCGGTGAGCACGCCATCGGTGTCGGCGCCGTCGGTGTCGCGCAATGGCCAGCGTTCGTAGCGCACGCCGATCCGCTTCAGCGCATCGCTGATCCATTTGGGGTCGCTGGTGTCGAGCACCGGGGTGTCGCCGTCATCGGCGGTAAAGACGCGAAGGCGAGTCATGACGCGCTCTCCCTGAAACTGCGTTCGGCCAGTTCGGCGGCGATCAGCCATTCGACGGCTTCAAGCACGCGCTCGGCTTCGTCAAGGTCCTTGCCCCAGGCATAAAGGCCGTGGTCGCGGATCAAATAGGCCGGCGCCGCGCCAGGCCGTGCCAAGGCCGGGGCGATCGCCGCTTCGATCACATTCATGTCCTGGCTGTTGTCGACGATCGGCAGCGCGATTTCGGTCTCATGCGTGGTCTGGCCGGGAAACACCTTGAGCATTTCATGGCCGACGAAATGCCACGCCTTGATGTCGCGAAACGCCCGGGTCAGGCCGACCGCCTGCGGCGAATGGCCGTGGAGCACCGCGCCCGCCGCGGGAAACTGGCGATAGATCGACAGATGGAGATGCGTTTCCGCCGAGGGCCTGCCCGATCCGACGACATGGCCGTCGGCATCGAGGCGCAGCACGCCATCCTCGGTCAGCCGCCCCTTGTGCCAGCCCGACGCGGTCACCGCGAAGCCGTCGTCGAGCCGGACCGAATAATTGCCCGCGGTCGCCGGCGCCCAGCCGCGCGCGTCGAGGCGGCGGCCGACCGCGATGATTCCCGCTCGTGCGGCGTCGAAGCTGATCGTCGTCATGCCGGCCATTTACGAGGAGACGCGCCGGTGCGCCAGCGCGCGGTGACTCCGCCAAAAAATCGGGCGCCGCTCCGAGACGAAGCCGCGCCCTGAGGGGAGGAAAGTGTAGTCAGGCCAACCATGATCCCGTCGAGGAGCATATCGGCTGACGATCATGGTACCGGCGTCGATGCATTGTTCAATCGCTCATGCGCGGGCGTCAATCGGCCGGGAGCGCGACCGACGATCGACGGATCAGCGTCGACAGGAACATCGACGGTTCCTGCACCGCCGCGCCATCGTCATTGTCGGCGATGCCGGTGATCAGCTTGAGCGCCGCCGCCCGTGCCATCGAGGCGATCGGCCAGCGCACCGTCGTCAGCGGCGGCCACATATGCGCGGCGATCGGCGTGTCGTCGAACCCGATCACCGACAAATCGCGCGGCACGGTCAGTCCGCGCTGGCACGCGGCGTGGATCACGCCCGCCGCCATCTCGTCGTTGCACGAGAAGATCGCGGTCGGGCGCGGCACCACGTCGAGCAGCCGCTCGGCGGCGATCAGCCCCGATTCGAAGGTATAATTGCCCTCTGCGATCATGCTGCGCGGCAGCGCGATGTCGGCGTCGCGCAACGCTTCCTCGAAGCCCAGCCGGCGTTCGCGCGCCGAGCGGAAACCGTCCGGTCCGGCGACCAGCCCGATACGGCGATGGCCTTGCGCGATCAGATATTGCGTCGCTTCGCGCACCGCCTCGCGGTCGTTCGACGC
>DASVNU010000428.1:0-6599 GCA_036383655.1 Sphingomonas sp.
GCGATGTTCTTCGCCAGCCCGCCATAATATTCATAACCCTCGATGCCAGCGAATTCGGCATTGTCGAACTGGTAGAAGTCCGAGGTCGAACGGGTATAGGCTTGGATATGCTGGTCGCGCATTTCCTGTGCGACCGCCGGATTTTCATGCACCGCGACGAACACCGCGAACACCGGCTTGGGCGCGGGCGCGCCGTTCTGCTTCAGGACCAACTGGCGATAGCTTTCCAGATCCTCCGCCACCTTGTCCCACGGCTTTTGCGCGATGACCATCAGCCCCACATCGAGCTTCGCCATCAGATTGACCGATTCCGGCGAGATCGCGGAGGCGAAGACGCGGCCACGGAAGCTCTCATAGGGGCGCGGGCGCAATTCCACGCGCGGCTGTTTCAGATACTTGCCGTCATATTCCATCACGCCGCTTTCCAGCGCGGTCAGCACGGCTTCGGCATATTCGGTGAAGCGCCCGCGCGATTCGCCCATCGGGACATTGAAGCCCTCGAATTCCGACGCGCCGAGACCGCGCCCGATGCCGAGCACCGCGCGGCCTTCGGAAAAATAATCGAGCAGGATGAAATTCTCCGCCGTGCGCACCGGGTCTTGCCACGGCAGCACGCACACCGTCGTACCGAGCTTGATGCGCTTGGTCTGCCCCGCGACGAACGACAGGAACTGCGGCACGTTCGGGGTCATGTTGTAATTGGTGAAGTGGTGCTCGGGCGTCCAGACCGAGTCGAAGCCGAGCGACTCGGTGTCGACCGCCATCTTCAACTGGTGGCGATAGACCTCCTTGTCGGACAGCTTGTCGCGTAAATTCTGGAAGGTGAGGCCAAGCCCGACATCCATCGCCTTAATCCCTTGCTCATATTGTCGAGCTAGCCTAATAGTTATTAGGTTCAGAACGCAAGCCCTTTCGTGCGAGCGTTGATTTTATACGATGTTGTAGCCGGTCCTCTTGACCGGCGCGCTGCTACAACAGAATAATATGCATTAGGTTTAGGACGGAGAGGCATGATGGAATCGGCGACAGCCAGCGTCGACGAGCGCCGCGCCAGCATGGAGCGCCGACATCCCGCGTGGGTGCCCATGCCGCTGGACCAATACCTCGCCAGGGCGGCGTCGGAATTTGCCGACCGCCCGCTCGTCATCACCGACGACATTGTCATGAGCTATGCTGAGGTCGATGTCGCGGCCACGCGCATCGCACAGATGCTGCGGAACCGAGGCATCAAGCCCGGCGACCGGGTCGCGATGCTGATGGCCAATTATCCGATCACCGTGGCACTGCTGTTTGGCATTTGGCGCGCCGAAGCCACCGCGGTGCCGTTGAATACGCTGTACCGCCCGGACGAGCTCGGGTTCGTGCTTGCCCAGTCGGCGCCGCGATTACTCGTCGCGATGACCGGGTTTCTCAAGCGCGATTACCTCTCGGAGATACCGGCGATCCTGCCCGCTGGCGTCGATCTGCTGTTCTACGATCCCGAAACTCCCGCGAGCTCCGATCTCGTCGCGGCGATCGATGCGGTGACGACGATCGAGCCTGCGGGCCTGGTCGATGCCGAGCGCTTTCCGGCGGTGATCATGTACACGTCGGGGACGACGGGCAGCCCCAAGGGCGTCATGCTGACGCACGACAATCTGCTCCGTGCCGCTTATGCCGGCGCCCATCATCAGGCGTTCGAGGACGGGCGTCGCGCGATCTTCTCGTTGCCGCTCTATCACGGCTTTGGTCTCGTCGTCGGCCTGTTGTCGGGCATCATCGTCGGCGGTTCGATCGTGCCGCTGCCGCGCTTCGACCCGCGTGCCATCCTGACGGGGATCGGCCGGCATCGCGCGAGCTATCTGATGGGCGTGCCGACGATGACCGTCGCGATGCTCGAGATCGCCGAACGGGAAAGCTTCGACCTCAGCTCGCTGACCGCCATCCATAGCGCTGCCGCGCCGACGCCGAGCTGGGTCTGGCAGCGTATCCAGGAAGTATTCGGCTGCGCTGAAATCTTCACCAGTTATGGCCAGACCGAGGCTACCGCGACGATCATCTGCACGCAGCCCGGCGACGATCTCGAGGTTGTCGCGATGACCCAGGGTATCATCGTGAAGGGCGGTGTTGCGGGCATCGCGGAACGGGGCGGCGACATTGCCGAATTCCGCATCGTCGATCCGGCGAGCGGCGCGGACAGCCCGCCGGGGACGCCGGGGGAAATCTGGACGCGCGGGCCGATGAACAGCCTGGGTTATCTCGATCGACCGGCGGATACCGCTGCGTTGTTCGCCGAGGGCGGCTGGCTCCGCACCGGTGACCGCGGCTATTTCCGCGATGACGGCAATCTGCTGCTTACCGGTCGCATCAAGGAGCTGTTCAAGAGCCGCGGCGAACTCGTCTCTCCCAAGGAGGTCGAGGAAGTCATCACCACGCATTCGGCGATCCGCGAAGCCTATGTCATCGGCATGCCCGACGATCGCTATGGCGAGTGCGGCTGCGCCTGGCTGGTCTCCGCCGACCCGGTCGCGCCCAGCGTGGCCGAGATCACCGCATATCTCGCCGAGCGTCTGCCAGGCTACAAAATGCCGCGCGACATCTGGTTCATCGATGCCGCCGAGCTGCCCAAGACCGGCACCGGCAAGGTGCAGAAAAACCTGCTCAAGGATCGTGCCGAACGGTTGCTGGCGGCGGGTACCGCAGCATGACCCGGCTTTATGGGGAGCGCAATCAATGAACGCCGATATTTCGACGATCGAAGCCATTCTCGAGGATGCCCGCGATGGCCTGCCGTACATTCTGGTCGACGCGGATGACCGTGAGAACGAGGGCGACATCATCATCCCCGCGCAGTTCGCGACGCCGAGCCAGATCAACTTCATGGCACGTCATGCGCGCGGGTTGATCTGTCTGGCGATGACCGGCGCGCGCGCCGAGAAGCTCGAGCTGCCGCCGATGACCGCCAACAACCAGTCCGGCCACGGCACCGCCTTCACCGTCTCGATCGAGGCGAGGGAAGGTGTGACGACGGGGATTTCCGCGCAGGATCGCGCGCATACCATCGCGGTCGCGATCGATCCGACCAAAAGCAGGCGCGACATCGTCTCACCGGGCCACGTCTTTCCGCTCGTCGCGAAGGAAGGGGGCGTTCTCGTCCGCGCCGGCCATACCGAAGCGGCGGTCGATATCTCGCGGCTCGCCGGGCTCAATCCCGCGGGCGTGATCTGCGAAGTGATGAATGACGACGGCACGATGGCACGACTGCCCGAGCTGATCCAGTTCGGGCAGCAGCATGGTCTCAAGATCGGTACGATCGCGGACCTCATCGCCTATCGGCGACGGTCCGAGCGGATCGTGACCGAAGTCGCGACCGCGCCGTTCGACTCGGTCTACGGCAACGACTTCACCATCCACGTCTATCGCAACAGCATCGACGGCGGCGAGCATATCGCGCTCGTGCGCGGCAACATCCATGCCGGCCAACCGACATTGGTGCGCGTCCACCAGGTCGATCTCACCGCCGATCTGCTCGGCTGGTCACTGGCGCGGCGCGACTATGTGCCGCGCGCGCTGTCCGCAATCGCGGGTCATGACGGGCCGGCAGTGGCGGTTTTCGTTCAGGATCCCGACCCGACGTCGATCGCGGCGCGCGTGAACGGCGGGCGCCGCGCCTATCACGAAACGCATGCGATCCGGGATTACGGCGTCGGTGCGCAGATCTTGCGCGATCTCGGGGTTCAGGAGATGATCCTGCTTACCTCCAGCAACGACAAGCTGACCGCGCTCGAAGGGTTCGGGCTGAGCGTGGTCGGGCGCCAACCCATTCCCGATGAACGGGTCACGGCCGCCGCGCGATCCATCGCGGCGATCGGCGGCGTGTGACCATAGTGACACGAGTTTCGACAACGACAATCACCAGGAGAGATTAAAATGGGCAGACTATCGGGCAAGGTCGCAATCGTCACCGGCGCCGCGCGCGGCATGGGCGAATCGCATGCCCGCACCTTCGTACGCGAGGGCGCCAAAGTGGTGATGACCGATCTGCGCGCCGACGCCGGGCGTGCATTGCAGCGGGAACTCGGTGAAACATCGCTCTTCATCGAGCAGGACGCGACCGATTTCGCACAATGGGAAGTGGTCGTCCAACAGGCCGAAGCCGCGTTCGGCCCGGTCGACGTGCTGGTCAACAATGCCGGCATCCTCGGCGCGATGGCGCGCACCGCCGATCTCACCGAGAAGGATTATCTCGCGGTTTGCGCGATCAACCAGCATTCGGTGTTCTATGGCATGCGCGCGGTGCTGCCGTCGATGCTGAAGGCCGGTCATGGATCGATCGTCAACATCTCGTCGATCGCCGGGATCGCCGCCAATTACGGTTTTCCGAGCCTGGCCTATGTCGCCAGCAAGTTCGCGGTGCGCGGCATGACCAAGGCGACAGCGATCGAATACGGGCCCCACAATATCCGCGTGAATTCGGTCCATCCGGGATTCATCCAGACGCCGATGATGGTCGAGGCGACCGACGAGGAAGGTGGCGATGCGCTGTCGCTGATTCCGCTCGGCCGGATCGCCGATCCGCAGGAAGTGTCGAACCTCGTGCTGTTCCTGGCGTCCGACGAATCGTCGTACATCACTGGCTCGGAGCATCTCGTCGACGCCGGTATGCTCGCGCAATAGGTCGCGGGCAGGGGCCCTAGTCAGGCAGACGCAGTGGCGCGCAGACGCAGGCGACGATCTGGTCGATCGTGTCGTCGAGTGCCGCCTCGAAACTCTCCTCGCCCGGTGCGCGCGTCTCGAACGTCTCGTACCGCGCGAGGATCGCGAGGAACATGAAACTCGCCGTGACGAGGCGGCGCTGTGCGACGTCCTCGGGCAGATAGGAGAGGCGTGTGCGCAACAGGTCGAAGATCCGCGCGAGGTGCGGATGCGACGCGCCGCCGAAGTCGCCAAAGCGGTGCGAGCGGCTGCGCATCAGATACTGGCTGAGGAAGCCGGCATAGGAATGATGGCCTTCGCCATCCGGCAGTTCGAGCTGCGGAAGATAGACCATGTCCAGCAGCGTGCGTGCATCGATCAGGCGGCCCTTCGCTTCCGCCGCGGCGAGCATCCGAGCGCGGATCGGCTCCATCTGCTCCATGCGATAGTCGAAGATCGCCTCGACCAGGCCTTCGCGCGACCCGAAATGATATTGGACCGCGAAATGGTTTCCCTGTCCCGCCTTCGATGCGATTTCACGCATCGAAACGCCGTTGATCCCACCTTCGGCGAACAGCGCTTCGGCGACGAGGATCATGCGGGTCTTGCCGTCGATCTCGGGGCTATCCTGGACGACGGGGTCGGCGAGATCGGTCAAGCTCGGCTTCCTTGAAACATGTGTTTTAGATTTTATCGATTCTACGCGGGTGCATCGCTGTTGTCGATTCCCGGATGCTCGGGCCAAAACAAGGCTGGATGATGAAATACAGAGAGAGAATGCGGCACGGCATGCCCCGGACGCTGCTCGGGCGCGATGCGTAATGCGGGGGCGATCGTTCAAACGGTTGACTTAATTTCGTGACTGCGACATCATCACTTCCAACGCGGGCGGAACGAGCAGCGTGGGCCTCGCGTGACGCCCCCGAAACGGCCCCAAGGAGAGCGATGATGGCAATGGAAACCGGACTGATCTTCCACCCCTATATGCGGCCCGGCCGAACTGCGCGGCAGACGTTCGAATGGGGGGTGCAAAGTTCGATCGCGAGCGACAAGGCTGGCTTCGATTCGATGATGATCTCCGAGCACGCCTCGCAGATCTGGGAAAACATTCCCAATCCCGAGCTGATCATCGCCGCCGCCGCGCTGCAGACCAAGAATATCAAGTTCGCGCCGATGGCGCATATCCTGCCGCATCATAACCCGACCAAGCTGGCGATGATGGTCGGCTGGCTCTCGCAGATTCTCGAGGGCCGCTATTTCATGGGGATCGGCGCCGGCGCCTATCCATTGGCTTCCTACATGCACGGTATCCGCGGCGACGACCAGAATACCGAGCATCTGAACGCGATGGTGCGCGAATCGCTCGAGATCATGGAGAAGATCTGGAAGCGCGAGCCATTCTTTTATGAGGGCAAATATTGGGATGCCGGCTTCCCCGAGGAAGAAGTGGCGTTGACCGAGGAGGACGAGCAGCACAAGCTCGCCAATTATGCGCCCTGGGGCGGCTCGTTTCCGGAGTTCGCGGTCACCGGCTTCAGCGCCAATTCGCCGTCGATGCGGCTCGCCGGCGAGAAGAACTTCAAACCGGTCTCGATCTTTTCCGGCAAGGAAGCGCTCAAACGCCACTGGGACATTTACGCGGAGGCCAATATCAAGGCGGGGTTCACGCCCAATCGCCAGCGCCACGCCGTATCGCAGACCGTCTTCGTCGGCGACACCGACGCCGAGGCGAAGAAGGAAGTGATGGAAGGGCCGATCGGCTATTGCTTCAACAAATATCTCATTCCGATCTGGCGCCGCTTCGGCATGATGGACGGCTTCGCCAAGGATGCGGGGATCGATCCGCTCAAGGCCGATCTCGAATTCCTGGTCGATCGTGTGTTCGTGGTCGGCTCGCCCGATACCGTCGTGGACAAGATCAATAC
>DASVNU010000429.1:0-8691 GCA_036383655.1 Sphingomonas sp.
CACCAATGGCGCGGGCAAGGCGCCGCTGTCGCTCAGCCTGCAGGTCCTCATCATCATGGGCCTGCTCACGATCCTGCCCGGGATCCTGCTGATGATGACCAGCTTCACGCGGATCATCATCGTGCTGTCGATCCTGCGCCAAGCGCTGGGATTGCAGCAGACCCCGCCCAACCAGGTGCTGATCGGGCTGTCGCTGTTCCTGTCGCTGTTCGTGATGGCGCCGACGATCGACAAGATGAACACCCAGGCGATCCAGCCTTATTCGGCGGGGCAGATCGGCGGGACCGAAATGATCCAGCGCGCCGGCCAGCCGCTCCACGCCTTCATGATCAAGCAGACCCGGATGAAGGACCTCAAGATGTTCGCCGACATGGCGCATTCGGGCCCGTACAAAAGCTCGGTCGACGTGCCCTATTCGGTGCTGCTGCCGGCGTTCATCACCAGCGAGCTCAAGACCGCGTTCCAGATCGGCTTCCTGATCTTCCTGCCGTTCATCGTCATCGACCTGGTGGTCGCGACCGTGCTCATGTCCTTGGGCATGATGATGATGTCGCCGACGATCATCTCGATGCCGTTCAAACTGTTGCTGTTCGTGCTGGTCGATGGCTGGGCGATGATGATGGGTAGCCTGGCATCGAGTTTCGCGACATGATGCCCGCCTGCCCGCCACCCGCGCCGAACCCGTTCCGCGCGCCGCCGCCCGCCATGCCGAGCCGCAAGCCGATGCTGTGGCTCTCTCCTAACCGTATGGCACGAGACCCCAGCTTTCGCCGGGGTGACGATAATCTGCACGGGATCAACTGACGATGGACGCGGACTATTTCATCGGCGTGGCCGATCAGACGATGTGGGTGCTGGCGCTCGCCGCCGCTCCGGTGCTGATCCCGGCGCTGCTCGCGGGTCTGATCCTGGGCATGGTCCAGGCCGCGACCTCGATCAACGAGCAGACGCTGACCTTTGTCCCAAAGCTCGCGGTGGTCGGACTGTCGCTGCTGATCTTCGGCGGCCTGATCATGGGCCTGCTGACCGACTTCACGATCGACATCTTCCAGCGCATTCCGGATCTGGTGCGGTGATGATGTTCGACATTCCCCTCCCGCTCGCGGGAGGGGTTAGGGGAGGGCATGTCGCCCACCCGCTGTCCGATAACACGCCCTCCCCCAACCCCTCCCGCACGCGGGAGGGGAGCTTCTGATGCTCGGCCTCGGCCTGAACATCGAGGCGCAGCTCTGGGCGCTGCTCTTCGTGATGATCCGGATCGGCGCGGCGTTCGTCGCGGCGCCGGTGTTCGGCGCGGTGGCGGTGCCGTTGACCGTGCGCATTTCGCTGTCGGGCGCGATCGGCGTGCTGGTGCTGGCGGTCCATCCGATCGTCCCGCCCGCCGAACTCTTTTCTGTCGCCACCATCCTCAGTGCGATGGCGGAAGCGCTGATCGGGCTCGCGATCGGCTTCATCCTGCAGATTGCCTTTGCCGCGCCGGCCATCGCCAGCGAAGTGATCGGCACCTCGATGGGGATCGGCTTCGCTTCGGCGATCGACCCGCAGAACGGCCGCTCGACTCCCGCGCTGGGCAATTTCCTGTCGGTGCTGATGACCTTGCTGTTCCTGTCGGTGAACGGCCACCTCGTGCTGGTCGACATGCTGGTGCGCAGCTACGCCGTGCTGCCGCCGGGCGGCGCCTGGCTGTCGCCCGACCGGCTCAAGGACATCGCGTTTTTCGGCGGCTATACGTTCGCCGCCGGACTGCTGCTCGCGCTACCGGTCGGCTTCCTGCTGCTCTGCCTCAACATGATCGTCGGCATGGTCAGCCGCGCCGCGCCCAGCCTCAATTTGTTCGCGATCGGCCTGCCCGCCAGCCTGGCGGTCGGCGTGGTCGCGCTGGCGCTCGCGATGCCCGCCATGGGTGATTACATGCTGGTCATCGTCCAGGAAGGGCTCGATGCCACGCAAAGCCTGGTGTTTGGTTAGGGTCTGGCCTCAGCTAGGATGGGGATCGTGATCGCCTTGAGCAGCCCGCTGGCAAGGAACGCAGCGCAGTCGCGCAGCCGAAGCTGCGCGCAAGCAAGTGACGTAGTCCAGCGGGCTGCTCAAGGCGACCGCTCCGCGGCGGGCCGATTTTGGCGCCGGGCGGCGTCGCCGCGTCGGTCACGATGCTTCAGCATCGCTCCCTCCTTGCTTCTGGCCCAACACCAAAATCGGCTCCGTCACGACCCCACCCTAGCTGAGGCCAGACCCTAAATGGCGGAATATGAAGGCGACAAGACAGAAGCCCCAACAGCCAAGCGTCGCAAGGACGCGATCGAGCGGGGTGACGTCCTCAAATCGCGCGACTTCGCCACCGCGCTGATCGTGCTCGCCGGCTGCGGCTGGATCGCGATGCTCGGACCGCAGATGGTCAAGGCGTGCGAAGGGCTGATGACCGCGAGCTTCCGCTTCGGCCGCGCCGATATCGAGGATTGGTCGCCGATGCGGCCGCTGATCCAGGCCGGGCTCGGCTTCGCGCCGACGGTCGGCGGGCTGTTCCTGATCGCGATGATCGCGGCGATCGCCAGCCAGGCCGGGCTCGGCTCGTTTCGCTTCAACGGCAGCCTGCTCCAGCCCAAATTCTCGCGGATCAATCCGGCATCGGGGCTGAAGCGGCTGTTCGGCCCGACCGGCTGGATCGAACTCGGCAAGTCACTGCTCAAAGTCGCCTTGCTCGGGTCGATCGGCAGCTGGCTGATGTGGAAGACCGCGCAGCCAACGCTTGGTCTGTCGACCTCGTCCGATGTCGCCGGGGTGGTGGGGCAGCTCGGCGGGACGTTCGTCTGGATCCTGTTCACGATGGCGGGTGGGCTAGTGCTGATCGCCGGCGTCGATCTGCCGATCCAGATCGTGCGGCTGCTCGCCAAGCTCAGGATGAGCAAGCAGGAAGTGCGCGACGAGAACAAGGAAACCGAAGGCTCGCCCGAGGCCAAGCAGCATCTCCGCCAGCGCCAGCGCGAAATGAGCCGGCGCTCGGTCCGAAAAGCGGTCGCCACGGCCGACGTCATCCTGACCAACCCGACCCATTTCTCGGTCGCGCTGCGCTACGATCGCTTCAAGGACAATGCGCCGGTGGTGGTGGCCAAGGGCCGCGGCACCACCGCGCTGGCGATCCGCGACGTCGCCGGCGAAGAGAAGATCCAGATCCTGGAATATCCGGCGCTCGCGCGCGCGGTCTATTATACCAGCCGCGAAGGACAGGAGATCCGCGACGATCTCTACCCCGCGGTCGCCACCGTCCTTGCCTTCGTGTTCGGCCTCGATCAGCGCGCCGGCACGGTACCGCCGGCGATCGATGTGCCGACCACAGCGCGGTTCGACGAAAACGGCGTCAAACTGTGACGGCAAAGCTGAAACAGTCGCGGCGCCGCCCTCCTCAGCCATTCCAACGATGCTACGCATCGCCGGAACCTTGGGCTGGCGGCGATCCAGCGGAGCTGAAAAAAGGTCCTAAATTTCGTTTCGCCCCGGTCGTTACATGATCTGACGCGCGCGGAGTAACGATCATGGTGACGACCAGCTCGACCACGAGCAGCCCGACCCCAACCCCGACACCCACCCCGACTCCGTCGTCGTCCAGCGTCATCGGCTCGGCCGCGCAGGCGCTGTTCAATTCGCTCGCGACCGGGTCGGGAGTCGATACCGCATCGCTCGTCACCTCGCTGGTCCAGGCGCAATTCGCGACCAAGACCGACGCGCTGAAGGCGCAAGGCGACGCGCTGACCGCGCAGATTTCGGGTGTGTCGTCGCTCAAGAGCACGATCCAGCAATTCGCCACCGCGCTGAAGACGCTGACCACCAACGGCACGCTTCAGTCGCAGCCGCAGAGTTCGAACAGCAACGTGCTGACCGCGAGCGCGCAGACCGGCGCGGCGCTCAACGGACTGACCGCGTCGATCACCGTCAGCCAGCTCGCCAGCGCGCAGGTCGCGACGACGCAGGTCGCGGTCGCCGATCGCACCGCGGTGATCGGATCGGGCCAGCTGACGCTGACGCTGGGCAGCGCGACCTATTCGGCCGATGGCAGCCAGATGACCGGCTTTACCGCCGGGGCGGGTACGCCGGTCACGATCGACCTCAACAATTCGAGTCTCGACGGCATCGCCGCGGCGATCAACGCCAAGAAGGCCGGGGTCACCGCCTCGGTCGTCACCGATGTCGACGGCAAGGCCTATCTCTCGCTCAAGGGCGCGACCGGCACGACGCAGGCGTTCACGCTCGCCGCGACGACCGATCCCACCGGCAACCTCGCGCAATTCAACGTCGGCGTCGGCGCCACCGGGACCAAGATGTCGTCGGTCGCGCAGAACGCCAAGCTGACCGTCGATGGCGTCTCGGTCGAACGCGCGTCGAACACGGTCACCGACCTGATCACCGGCGTGAAGCTGCAGCTGACCGGCACCAGCCCGGTCGCGGTGTCGCTCACCGCGAGTTCGCCGACCGATGGCCTCAAACAGGCGATCACCGACTTCGTCGACAGCTATAATCAGGTGCTGAGCACCATCAACACCCAGATCGACCCGCAAAACGGGCCGCTCAAGAACGATACCGCGGCGCGCGGGCTGCTCAACTCGCTGCGCACGCTGACGACGCGCACCTTGCTCAGCGGCGCCGCGGCGGGCACGCCGACGACCCTGGGCGAGATCGGCATCAAGACCAATCGCGACGGCACCTTGTCGGTCGACGACACCGTGGTGACCAACGCGCTCAACAATTATCCGGCATCGGTCGAAGCGATGTTCTCGTTCTCGACGTCGAGCTCGGACGGCATCACCGCGGCGATGAACGGCATTTCGCTGACCTCGACCAGCACGCTCTATGGCCTCGGCGCGTCGCTGACACGCTATACCCAGCAGCAGTCCGCCCTGGGCAAGGCGCAGGACGATCTGTCGACCCAGTCGGACCAGATGAAGACCCGGCTGACCCAGCAATTCGCCAGCATGAACGCCAAGGTCGCCGCCTATAAATCGACCCAGTCGTTTCTCAAGACCCAGATCGACGCATGGGCAAAAGGCCGCAATTGATGTCCGGCTATGCGACCGCGCTGCGCGGCGACCCCGAGGCGACCTATCGCCAGATCGATCTGGTCGGCCGCACCGGCGAGGCCGACGGGCCGGCGCTGGTCCAATTGCTCTACGAGGAACTGGTCCGCGCGCTGCGCGTCGCCGCGCACGCCACCGAGCGCCAGAATTACGCGCTGAAGAGCGAGAAGATCACGCGCGCGACGGCGATCCTGTTCGCGCTCGAGGCGGGGCTCGATTTCGACAAGGGCGGCGAGGTCTCGCACACGCTCGCGCGGCTCTATCGCGGCGCGCGCAACGCGATCATCGACGCCAGTGTCGGGAACGAACCCCAGCCGTTCCTCGAAGTCGCGTCGAACCTCGAGGAAATCGCCCAGGCCTGGGCGCAGGCGCGCCGCGCCTGACCTGGTTGAAACGGTTGCTCAGGCCGGCACCGTGACAACGAAGACATCATGGTTGCCGCGCCATTAACCCTTTCGTGAGGGTCGCGAGCTTAGGGTCGCGGCCAAAGGAAGGACCCGATGCCCGATCTTCATCGACCCGTGCGTACGATCCTGGTGGTCGACGACAGCCGCACCAATCTGAACGTCATCGGCAAGCGGCTGACGCAGTTCGGCTATCTGACCGCGCTCGCCGACAATGGCGGGGAAGCGCTCGACCTGATCGCCGCGCGCGGGTTCGATCTCATCCTGGTCGACCTGGTGATGCCGGGGATGAGCGGGCTCCAGGTGCTGGCCGAATTGCGCTCGCGCCCCCAAACCGTCGACCTGCCGGTCATCGTCGTCACCGGACGCAGCGACCCCGAAGCGGCGGTGCAGGCGCTTGCCGCCGGCGCCGACGATCATGTCGCCAAGCCGTTCGATTTCGATGTGCTGCATGCCCGCATCGACCGCACGCTGGCGCGCGCGCGGCGCGTCACCGACCTCAAACGATCGAACGCCGCGCTCGACGCGCGGATCGCCGCGCGCGCGATGGAACTGGGCGAAGCGCGTGCCGAACTCGCCGATATCCGCGCCGACCGCCAGCGGCTGATCGTCTCGCTCCAGGCGCTGCACGACGAGGTCGAGCGCCTGCGGGCGTAAGCTTCTTAACCCCTCTCCCGCGTGCGGGAGAGGGAGGGGCCCGCGAAGCGGGAGGGTGAGGGTCTTCTTTCTTCTTCTGTTTTCGACACACGCTCGGAAGAAGAAAGAAGACCCTCACCCAATCTGCACCGGGTGAACAGCGCCCCGCGCTGTTCAGGTCATGCCGGGAGCATGACCGACCCGGTGCACCCGCAAGCGGGAGAGGGCTGATCAGCCGGCGCTCGCGATGGCATCCCGATAGGCGAACAGGCCCGGGGTACCGCCCGTCATCACGAACAGCACGTCGCGGTCTTCCCACGCGCCTTTCCGCATCGCGTCGAGCACGCCGGCAAAGGCCTTGCCGCTATAGACCGGGTCGAGCAGCAGGCCCTCGCTGCGCGCCATGATGCGGAGCGCGTCGACCATCGCGTCGGTCGGCAGGCCATAGGCTTCACCGCGCTGCGACCCGTCGATGCGGATCGCGTCGTCGAGCAATTTCTGGTCCGGTGCGATCAGGCCGAGCGCCCCGATTGCCAGCCGGCGCGTTTCCGCCAACGCCTTGTCGAGCGGCGCCAGCACCGTGAAGGACAGGATGCGGCGCGGATCGTCGCCTGCAGCACTCAGCCCCGCCGCGAGGCCAGCATGGGTGCCTGAGCTCCCGTTCGGCACGACGATCGCCGCGAAGCGGCGACCGGTGGCTTGCTCTTCGGCCAGGATTTCCGCCGCGCAGACCGCATAGCCCAGGCATCCGAGCGGCGAGGACCCGCCGCTGCCGACGACATAGGCTTTGCGCCCGTCGCGTGCGATCTCCCCGGCGCGCGCCTGCGCGGCCGCGAGCGCGTTCGCGTCGCCCGGCAGCCGATGCACCGTCGCGCCGAACAGATCGTCGAGCAGCAGATTGCCGTTCGTCCGATAGGCCTGGTCGTGGCGTGGCACGACATCGCTCAGCATCAGCTCGCACGCGAGGCCGGCGCGCGCCGCCGCTGCCGCGCTTTGCCGTGCGTGGTTCGATTGCAGGCCGCCGGTGGTGATGAACGTGTCACAGCCGAGCGCGATTGCCTCGCCGATCAGGAACTCCAATTTGCGCAGCTTGTTGCCGCCACCGCCGATGCCCATGACGTCGTCGCGCTTGACCCATAAACGCGCGCCGCCCGTCGCCGTGCCGGGCATCTGCTCGAGGCGAGCCAGCCGCTGGATCGGCGTCGGGCCGTCGAGCAGCCGAAACCGCGCGAAGTCATCCAGCCGGCTGTTCATCGTCGCGATCGTCGTCTCCATCGCGGCTCAACCCCGCAACCAGTGTCGCCGGACGAAATAGGTCGTCACGCTCACCGCGGTCAGCACGCAGATTCCGACGATCGCATCGAACGCCCAGGATCTGTCCGCCAGCCACAATCCTTTGACGTTCATCCCGTACAACCCGGTCAGGAAGGTCAGCGGCAGGAAGATCATCGCGACGATCGAGATGATCAGCGCGCGCTGGTCGATCTGTTCGGCGCGCAGGTCGGTGAGCGCCTCATGCGTCAGCGCCGAGCGTTCGCGGATGCTTTCCAGTTCCTCCGCCATGCGCGCGGCGCGGTCGGCGGCGGCGGACAGATGCAGGCGGTCGTCGTCGCCCAGCCAGCCGACCTGGAGCGTGCTGAGCTTTTCGAGCGCGGCGCGCTGCGGCGCGAGGAAGCGGCGATAGCCGATCGACTGGACGCGCACGCGCGTGACGGTGCGGCGCAGTTCGAAAATCTTCTCATTGTCGAGCGAGGTCTCGCATTCGTCGAGATCGTCGCCCAGTTGCGCGACGTCGGGATCGAGGTCGCTGGTGATCGCGGTGGCGAATTCGGTGATCAGATCGCCGGGATCGCGCACCTGGCCGGCCTCGACGCATTGTTCGACCAGCTTGATCGCGTTCAACGTCTTGCGCGTGACCGAGATGACGCGCCGGCCGAGCGCCCAGATGCGGACCGAGGCGAGCGGATCGGACGACACCAATTCGTCCTCGGATCGCCCGCGCAGGTTGAGCAGCGCGCCATCGCCGAACTGCTCGCAGCGTGGCCGCGTTTCGGTCGCGGTCAGCGCGTCGACCAGATAATCCTCGAGCTTGGCGACGTCGGTCAGCCACGCCTGGGCGTGCTCGTTATTGGTCGTCAGATGCACCCAGACGAAGCCGTGATCGATGTCGAGCGCCTGCTTGATCTCGCACCGGGTCGCCTTGCCGGTGTCGTCGACATGATAGGCAAAGCCACTCATCGCATCATCTCCAGATACACGGTCAGTCCTTCTGCCCTGTCAATGGGCGCGGCGCTCGAAACGATCCGGGGTGCGTCGGCGCGCGCGCGGTCGAGGATCGCAGGCGGCACGTCGGGCGCGTGAACGACGCGGTCGGCCCGGGCGAGCAAGCGCGCCTGGCGCAGCGAAAGGTCATCGGGGTCGGGCGAGGAGAGGCGGATCGCCTCGATCGCGCTCGGGCGCGGTGCGTCGCCGTGCCATGCATCGACGCCAGCCGCATCGGCTGTCAGCGGATCGAGCGCACCGCCGTCGCTCAGCGCCTCGGCCAGCGCGCGGCGGCGGGCATCCATGTCGGGCAGCAGCGCCTT
>DASVNU010000430.1:0-5437 GCA_036383655.1 Sphingomonas sp.
CCCGCCGGATTGGCCGGCGGGGCGTCGGCCCAGGCAGCGACCGCCCGCGCGCACGCCTCCGCCAGTGCGTCCTCGGCGAGGTCGAGATCGCGGAAGCGGGCGGCGAGCGCGGCGGTGATCCGCCCGCCATCCGCCCGCAGGACCGCGTCGAGCATCACTTCCCTGGCGGGTGGAGCAACGGCCGGATCTCGATCGACCCATCGAAGCGCACGGGCACGCGGCGCGCGACCGCGATCGCATCGTCGAGATTGTCGGCCTCGATCACATAATAGCCGCCAAGCTGTTCCTTGGTCTCGGCGAACGGGCCATCATGGATCGTCTGCTTGCCGCCGACGGTGCGCACCGTCGTCGCCGCGGACGTCATCGCCAGCCCGGCGCCGGTCTTGTACTGATCGCCCAGTTCACCAACCAGATCCCAGTGCTTGGCGACGATCGCCTGCATCTCGGGCGTGTCGTTCTTGTCGCCATAGACGCTTTCGTCCTCGTAGATCAGGATCATGTAGTGCATCTCATATCTCCCGCAACCGCCGGAATGCGATCGTACCGCGGAGACGCGCGGGTGGGAGCGGATTCGACAGGGCGGCGCAAAAATTTTGCGATCCGTCCTGCCGACGGACAGGCAGGATCCGCGCTCGATGGCTGCGGCTATCCCTCGAGGCCGTATTTCCTGGCGCGATCGGCGACCTTGCGATCGATCGCGATCGCCGCGGCGCGATCGGCCTTGGCCTGAGCCTCCTGACCCGATTTCGTTTCGACCACGCCGCGCATGTAGAGCGACCAGGCGTTGCGTGGGTTGATCGCCAGCGCGGCGTCATAGTCCGCCAACGCCAGTTTCCATTCGCCGCGCCGCAGATGGATCAGGGCGCGGCTGTCGATGATCGCGGCATCGCGCGGCATCGCGCGCAGCGCGGCGTTGCAATCGTCCATTGCCTTGTCGAGATCGCGATTGAGCAGGCCGCGCACCCAGCAACGGCCGTTGAGCGCGACCCCGCGTTTGCTATCTTCCGGGTGACTCTTGAGCCATTGGTCGAAATTGGGGAGCGCGGCCTCGGGGTCGCCGAGGCGATCGTACAACGAAGCGACGACCAGGCGCTTCTCCGAGGACGGCGCGAGCACGCCGTCTGCGGCTCTGATGTCTTCTCGTGCGCCGACGTCATTGCCGTCGCGCAGCCGATCCTGCGCTCGCACGAGATGTGCGTCGGCATCGTCGGGCATGAGCGTGATCGTGCGGTCGATATCGGCGAGCGCTCCCACGCGATTGCCGTTCGCGAAGCGCGCCATGGCGCGCTGATAGAGGTAACTGCCGTTGTCGGGGGCGAGTGCGATCGCCTTGTCGAAATCGGCCAGCGCCTCGGTCAGCTTATGGTTGGAGGCAAAGGCCGCGCCGCGCCGGGAGAATTCATCCGCGGTCGCCGGCTCGGCAGTCTTGTCGGTGAGGTCGAGCGGCTTGCCGTCAGCCGACAGCGCGCCCTTCGGCGACAGCCCAAACACCGGCCCGCCTTCATAGGTGATGTACATCCTGTGGTTGACGTTCGACACGAACATGCGGTGCGTCAGGAAGAAATCGACACCGATCAGCATATCGGCGTTGCCGAGGTCGAGCTCGGAGATTCGAATTTTCGGATGGTTGATCGCTTCGCCGCCGATGTCGATCTTGTCGAAGGTCGCCAGCCAGGTCGGCACCCTGTGCGTGCCAAGCCCGCTACCCTGGCCGTCGAACACCACGCCCGGCGTCTGCGGCGTTATGCCGAGGCGCTTGGCCGTCGCCAGCGAGAGCAGCGAACCTTGCGCTCCCGAATCGAACATCGCTTTGATCTTGACGCCGTTCAGCAGAATGGTGCCGACGGTGTGCGGGTGGAACGCCCCGTCCGCGGCGCCTTCGAGCTCGACCATCGTGAACGGCTTGTCGCCGGCCCAATAGGCAAGGCCGGTGCGTGCGCATCCGCTGGTCTTCATCAGTCGCGCTGCGCCGTGCGGCAGGTCATATTCGATATCGGCGATGCCCAGGATGTTCTGACCGAGCAGGCCGGCCGTGCCCGTGTCGCTGCCGCCGACGACGAACTCGATTTTAGGGAGCGAGTTTCCCGCCAGCGAAAATTTATCGGCCGTGGCGATCCCGGCCGACGTGTCCCCGCCGATCCCCCTCACGCGGAACCAGGGCGGTGCGGGGGTCACCTTCAGGCCGAACTCGGCCGCGCCCGCCCGCGAGATGGTGCTGTAGAACGCGCCACTATCGAGAATGAAGCGTGCGGTCTTGTCGCCGAAACGTGCCTCGACCATCGGCCGGCGCCCAGCCATGGTTATCGGAAAGTCGGCTATCTTCGCCACCTGGCATTTGGTCACAGGCGGCATGGGAGCGGCCAGCGCGCCCAACAGTGCAATCAGACTCGTCGCGTCCATAGAACCCCCGCATACCAGGGGTATGCTATGCCAAGTTTCCAATTCGCATAGCAAGATAAAGGCGGTGGTGGCATCGACGGCGCGATGGGGTTCGCGTCAGGCCTCGCTCGCGGCTCCCGATGCACATTGTGGGTTGACCAACGCATAACTCGATGGTTATGGATCTAACTCATAGCCAGCGAGTTATGCGTTTCCATGTCGACCCCGCATGACATCCTGTTCAGCGCCTTGGCGGATCCCACCCGGCGGGGGATTTTCGAGCGGCTATGCCGCGACGGAGAGCAGACGGTCGGCGGGCTGACCGCGACGGCCGGTGTTTCGCAACCGGCGGTATCGAAGCATCTCGGCGTGCTCAAGCAGGCTGGGCTCGTGCTCGACCGGCACGAAGGGCGACAGACGCACTACACCGCGCGGCGGGGCGCGCTGGCGCCGCTGGTCGACTGGACCAGCGAGATGACCGGATTCTGGGAAAGCCGGTTCGACGATCTCGAGGATTTACTGAAAAGGATGGACCAATGACCGCGACTTCGACCGAAACGCGTTCCGTCGTGATCGAACGCGACTTCGCGCATGCTCCCGACAAGCTCTGGCGCGCGCTGACCCAACCGCATCTGATCGCGGAATGGTTGATGAAGAACGATTTCGTGCCGGCGATCGATCATCGCTTCACGCTGACCGGCGATTGGGGATCGGTCGATTGCACCGTGCTCGAGATCGAGCCGCAGCGCTCGCTCGCCTATAGTTGGGACGCGATGGGGCTGGAAAGCATCGTTACCTGGACGCTGACGCCGTCGGGCACCGGCACGCACCTGCGGGTCGAGCAAGCGGGCTTCCGGCCCGACCAGCAGCAGGCTTTCGTCGGCGCCAAATTCGGCTGGCAGAAGTTCCTCGCCAATCTGGAAGAAGTCGCGGCGCGGATCGATTGAACGGATGCAGCGGACATAAGGGAGGAAGGGATGAACTGGAATTCGGGAATCCGGCAGGTTCACCGCTGGACGTCGATCGTCTTCATGGCGGCGGTGATCTTCAACACGATCATGCTCGTGATGAACAGGCAGGCGACGTGGGTCGGACTGACCGCGCTGTTCCCCCTGATCCTGTTGATGGTAACCGGGCTCTACCTGTTCGCGCTGCCCTATCTGACGAAGGGCCGCAAAACGTCGCCCGCGAGCGAAGCCGCCTGAGCGATCGAGACGAGAGGAAGAATGATGACCACGACCGAGACGGGGGCGAAATCGCCGACCGAACAGATCGACGACCGGATCGCATTGCTGGGTGACTGGCGTGGCTCGACGCTGGCGACGATCCGCGCGTTGATCCACGAGGCCGAGCCCGATGTGGTCGAGGAGTGGAAATGGCGCGGGGTGCCGACCTGGTACGGTAATGGCGGCATCATCTGTACCGGCGAGACCTACAAGAACGCGGTCAAGACGACCTTCGCCAAGGGCGCGTCGCTCGACGATCCCAAGGGGCTGTTTAACTCGAGCCTGGACGGCAATGTCCGCCGCGCGATCGACTTTCACGAAGACGATGTGATCGACGCGGTGGCGTTCAAGGCGCTGGTGCGCGCGGCATCGGCGGCGAACAAGCGTGGCGGGAAGCGCTGACCTCCAGTACCGAGTACCGAATTGACTCTCCGGCTTGTCGTGCGATCGTCACGCGGATCGACCATCGCTGTTCGGTCGAAAAGGGGGAGAGAGTCATGACCGCCGTCAGCACCTGCCTGTCGCCATCGTGCCGAACCAAGGTCGACGGGACGGTGAAGACCTGCCCCAATTGCGGGGGTCGGATGCGGACGCCGCGGACCGTGCGCTTGGCGGGTTGGGTGTTGCTGGCGTGCGGCCTCTTCCTCGTCGGGCTGATGAGCTATCTCTGGGTCGTGCTCGCGCCTTCGATGGCGCATCCCGGCGACACGACGGGCGGCACGACGTTCACCGGAACCGCGGAACAGGGACAGACGATCCTGACCGTATTCGGCGCGGTGATCGTGTTCGGGCTGGGGTCGATCGTCTATGGCTCTTGGATGATCATCACCGGGCGGCGCAGCATCGCCATGATGATCGGCGTGCTGGTGCTCGGCGCGGCGTTGATCGCGATCGCCTGGCGGGCGATGGCGGTGTTGCCGGGCTGACGGCCTTCAGGGAAGCTCCGCCTTGGGAAATCCCGACCATACCTGGTCGTAATCCTCGTCGAGCGCGCTCGTTTCCAGCGCATGGTTGGTGCAGTGGAATACCCAGCGGCTCTCGATCATGAAGGCCATCGTGCCGTCGATCTTGTGTGGCATGAGCTCCGCCTCGCTCGCGCCTTTCCACGATGCAAGGTCGGGGCCGTGGCCCGACATCTGGTTGTGCAGCGACATCGCGCCGGGGCGGAATCCCTCGGCCTTGGCGTCATAGGCGCCGTAGAGCAGCCCCATGCATTCGCTCATCGTGTTGCGGTGGAACCAGGGCGGGCGGAACGTGTCCTCGGCCACCATCCAGCGCGGCGGGAAGATGACGAAATCGGCGTTGGCGGTGCCCGGCACATCGCTGGGCGAGGTCAGCACGGTGAAGATCGACGGATCGGGATGGTCGAAGCTGATCGAGCCGATCGTGTTGAAATGCTTGAGATCGTAGCGGTACGGCGCGTAATTGCCGTGCCAGGCGACGACGTCGAGCGGGCTGCGGCCGAGCTGGGTTTGCCATAGCGCGCCCTCGAATTTCTGGATCAGCGCGAAGTCGCCCTCGCGATCCTCGAACCAGGCGACCGGGGTCTCGAAGTCGCGAGCATTGGCCAGGCCATTCGAGCCGATCGGGCCGAGTTCGGGCAGGCGAAACGGCTGGCCGTGATTTTCGGCGACATAGCCTCGCGCCGGGCCGTCGGGCAGGTCGACGCGGAAGCGGACGCCACGCGGGATCACCGCGACCTGGCCAGGTGCAAGGTCGATCCGGCCCATTTCGGTGAGGAGGAGGAGCGCGCCCTGTTCGGGCAGGATCAACAGCTCACCATCGGCCGAGGCGAAGGCGCGATCGGTCATGTCGCGCGTCGCATGATAGAG
>DASVNU010000431.1:0-6763 GCA_036383655.1 Sphingomonas sp.
TAGCTGTACGGCGAGCCGATACGGGTTTCGCCGAACAGGTCGATGCGAGTCTTGTAGTCACCAAAGAAGGCATGCTCGTAGGCGACGTTGTACTTGAACGAATAACGGACTTCGTCGTTCGAATGGCCGAACGCGCCACCATTCGCATCGTAATAGGCCGTGTTGCCATAGTTGGACGACGCGATCGACGACGTGACCGCTGCCTTATCCCACACGTCCTGATAGGTGAAGCTGCCGAACAGGCTGAAGCCCATGTCCCATTTCTTGGTAAGGCTGACGACCCCGATATAGCCATGGCCCTTGGTGGTGTTGCCGAGGATCGTGTCGGCATTGCCCGATGGGCCGCCCTGGCTGAGCGGGGTAATGTCCATGTAACGCACGCGGCCATCGGGCGTCAGCGGGCTGTCGTCGGCGGCGCGGGGGCGGGCGCGACCGTCGCGATACAGGATCGCCTGCTTGGTCTTCGAGATCAGCGCGCTGGCGGCCAGGATCCAGTGATCGCCCAGCGGGCCCAAATTGGCGTCATAGCTCGCCGACAGCGATCCACGCCATTGTGAAGGGATCTTGAACTTCGGGTCGAGCGCCGCGACCGGCGCATTCCGCAAGCCGTTCAGCGCGGCGGTAGCGCCGGCCGGGAGTGACGTCAGGCTCACGTTGTTCAGGAATGCAGGGTTGGTAGTCGTGGTGAACAACACCGGCTGCACGCCGCTCGACGAGAAACTGTTGCCGATATAGACGTCCGGCGTACCGCCACCGAAAACGCCGACGCCGCCGTGCAAATTGACGCGCGACGTCGCCTTCCAGTCGAAGCCAACGCGCGGCTGGAACAGGCCGCGTCCGCTGATGAACGCGTTGTTGTTGAACCCTTCGCGCTCCACGAACGCCGTGTTGAGCAGCGGGCGGTCGTGGCCGCCGAACAGGTCGTAACGCACACCCGCCGTGACCGTCAGCGTCGAATTCACCCGCCAGTCGTCCTGGATGCCGAACGTGTGCGTCGCATAGCTGAACCGCGCGGCGGCGTCGTTCGGGTTGCCGGTCGTCGCGTTGGCGTAACCGAACTGCTGCGCGATCCCCGCCTGGAACGCCGCGATCGAGTCGAAATAATAAGCGCCATAGGCACCCGAGGAGATGCCGGCCGGCTGCGCCGTCTGCCCGATGAACAAATTGTAGTTGTTGACGTGCTGATAGTCATACAGCAGCCGCAGATTGTGATCGCCGAGCGTGATGCGCACCACTTCCTGCGCGTCGAACGTCTTGGTCCGCAGAATGTTGGTCTGCGCCGAGCCGAGCGGACCAATGCCGAGTTGGGTCACGTTCGACGAGCATTGGGTCGGGCTGTCCTTGACGAGGGCGCCGCCGAGACCTGAAGCATCGCTGCACACCAGCGCCAGCGCGGTCTTGGCCATGATCGGATTCTGGCCGCTCTTGTAATCCTTGTACATGACCCGGGTCTCGGTCGAGACGGTCGGCGACCAGGTCGAGTTCAAGGTCGCGACACCCGCCCAGAGGCGGTTCGGCTTCACATAGTCGTTCGATGTAGTCGACTGCGAGCTCGCTGTGTTGAAGCCCAGCGTGTTGATCTGGTCCTTGGTGTAGATGCCGGTGATCGACAGGCGCTGGCCATCGGTGATGTTGGCGTCGATGCGACCGACGATGCGGTCGTCCTTGTCGCCCTGATTGGTCAGCTTGCCCCCGGCATCCACGCCGTACTTGGTCTTGGCGATGCCGACGATCGTGTCGAACTGCGTCTGGGTGAGCGCGCTCGGCGCGATGTTGAACGGGTTGTTCGCGCGCACGCGTTCCGCCGACACCATGAAGAACAGCCGATCCTTGATGATCGGGCCCGACAGCGTGACGCCGTAGTCCTTGCTGGTGAAGTCCGGCTGGAACACGACACCGGTGGGGTTCGAAACGTATGGCTTCAACCGCGAGCCAGTCAGCCCATCGGTGTTGATCGTGAAGAAGCCGATGCCGTGGAACGAATTGGTGCCCGACTTGAGGACGGCGTTGACGACGCCGCCCTGGAAGAAGCCTTCCCGGATATCGTACGGCGCGACCTTGGTCTGGAATTCTCCGATCGAATCGATCGGCACCGGGCCGCGGCGCGACGGCAGCGCGTCGGGGTTGAGACCGAAGCTGTCGGTGATCGGAACGCCGTCGACGGTGAACCGGTTGAAGCGCGGATTGGTGCCGGCGAACGTGACCTGGCGGCCGGTCGATTGCGACGTATCGAGGGTGGCGAACGGATCGCGGCGCATCAGGTCGCGAATATCGCGGTTGACCGACGCAACCTTCGAAATGTCATTTGCAGTGAGAACGGTCGAGGGACCGGAGCCGATCACGCCGGCGCCCTTCACACGGGTGGCCGAGATGACGATATCGGCGGTCGAGCCCGCTGCCGGCGCCGCGACGTCGATCGGAAGCTCATAGGGCTGGCCAACGACGGTGTAGATGTCGGTTATCTTGGTGTTGCCGGCGCCGCTGGTCACCTCGACTTCGTAGGGACCGCCCGCACGAAGGCCAGGAGCACTGAAACTACCCGACGCGTCCGTCGTGGTCGTCGCCTTCGTACCTGAGGCGACGTCCGTGACGACGACTTGGGCGCCAGCCACCGGGGCGCCGCCGGAAGTCACGCTGCCGCGAATCACGGACGTGGTTTCCTGTGCATAGGCCGCAGCAGGAATCATGAGCGCGGCCACGGCCGCACCGATAAACAGATGGTTTCGCATGGTGTCCCCTTTAAGGCGCGAATCGCTTACGCGCGGTGTCCTTCACCGTCGCGAGCGCCAATGGAGACTGAATATTTCGGTTGGATGACAACGCAAGAGCGCAGCGACTTTACTGTGGATTAAGCCATGCTGCGTTGCAAAAAAGCATCATCCCGCGGCGGCGACGATTGCGGCCCAACCGGCCTCATCCAGCACCTCTATGCCGAGTTCGGCGGCTTTCTTGAGCTTCGATCCGGCGCCCGGTCCGGCGACCACCAGATCGGTCTTCGCCGACACCGATCCCGACACCCGCGCGCCGAGCGCTTCGGCCTGCGTCTTGGCCTCGTCGCGGCTCATCGTCTCCAGGCTGCCGGTGAAGACGACGGTCTTGCCGCTGACGCGCGATTCCCGCGCCTCGAAGACAAAGGCCGGCGGGCTGACTTCCGCGAGCAGATCGTCCCATACAGCGCGATTGTGCGGCTCGTGGAAGAAATCGGCCAGCGCATTGCCCACCGCCGCACCGACATTGTCCACCCCGATATGCTCGGCGATCGCCTTGTCGACCCGCGTCCGGAATTTCTGCTCGTCCTCCGCCAGCGCGGGCGTGAGGCTGTCGCGCAGCGCGATGACCTCGTCGGCCAGATCCCTGATCTCCAGCAAGACAGGAAAACGCTTCAACAAGTCCCGCGCGGTGACCACGCCGACATGCCGGATACCAAGCCCGAACAGCAGCCGCACCGGATCGGGTGTGCGCTTCGCCTCGATCGCGTCGAGCAGATTGTCGACCGATTTGTCTTTCCACCCCTCGCGGCCCAGCAATTCCTCGCGGTGCGCGGCGAGGCGGAAGATGTCGGCGGGCTCGGCGATCCAGCCGAGATCGAGAAATTCGCGGATGGTCTTGTCGCCCAGGCCTTCGATATCGAGCGCCCCCCTGCTGACGAAATGGCGTAGCCGCTCCTGCCGTTGCGCCGGGCAGATCAGCCCGCCCGTGCAACGGATATCGACCTCGCCTTCCTCGGCCAGCGCTTCGGAATTGCATTCCGGGCAATGCGTCGGGAAGGTCCAGGGCTCGCGCGGCTCGTCGCGAGTCAGATTCTCGACGATCTGCGGAATGACGTCGCCCGCGCGCTGCAGCACGACGCGGTCGCCGGGCCGGACGCCCAGCCGCGCGATCTCGTCGGCATTGTGCAACGTCGCGTTGGTCACCACCACACCGCCGACCGTCACCGGCTCGAGCCGCGCGACCGGGGTCAGCTTGCCGGTCCGCCCCACCTGGATATCGATCCGCTCGAGCGTCGTCTGTGCGCGCTCGGCGGGGAATTTGTGCGCCAGCCCCCAGCGCGGCGCGCGGCCGACAAAGCCGAGGCGCGCCTGCCAGTCGAGACGATCGACCTTGTAGACCACGCCGTCGATATCGAACGGCAGATCGGCGCGCTCGGCCTCGATCGCCTTGTACGTCGCCAGCCCCTGGTCGAGCGTACCGCCCCGCTGGAATTGCCGCGTGACCGGGAAGCCCCAGGCGCGGATCGCGGCGATCACCGCCGACTGCGTGTCGCCGGGCAGGCCACTCGTATCCCCCCAGCCCCAGGCGAAGAAGCGCAACGGACGCGAGGTGGTGACGGCGGCGTCCTTCTGGCGCAGCGACCCGGCCGCCGCGTTGCGAGGATTGGCGAACTGACGCGCTTCCTTGCCGCTATCCTCGGCCTCGGCGAGCAGGCGCGCGTTGAGCGCGGCGAACGCCTGTTTTTCCATATAAACCTCGCCGCGCACCTCGAACACGTCGGGCGCGCCGGCGGGAAGCGTGGCCGGAATGTCGCCGATCGTGCGCACATTGGCCGTCACGTCCTCACCGATCTGGCCGTCGCCGCGAGTCAGTGCCTGGACCAGCCGCCCCTTCTCGTAGCGCAGCGAACAGCTCAGCCCGTCGATCTTGGGTTCAGCGGTCAGGGCGACGGGCGCGTCGTCGGGCAGGTTGAGGAAACGGCGGACACGGCCGACGAAATCGCCGACCTCCTCATCGTCAAAGGCATTGTCGAGGCTGAACATCGGCCGCGCATGCGCGACCTTGGCCAGATGCCCGGCGGGCGCCGCGCCAACCTTGCGGCCGGGCGAATCGTCGCGGACCAGATGCGGAAACGCCTCCTCGATCGCGCTGTTGCGGCGCATCAGCGCGTCATAGTCGGCGTCCGAAATCTCGGGCGCGTCGTCGGCGTGATAGAGCCGATTATGGCGTGCGATCTCCGCTGCCAGTTGTTCGAGTTCGGCGGCGGCATCTTGGTCGTTGGCGGGCAGCGGAATCGTCATGCGCCTCTCTTTAGCAGCCAATCCCGCGCAGGAAACCGCGCCGCGTCGCCGCAATTGCGCCATGCGCGTCGCGCAACTTGCGTCGCGATGCTGATCGTCCTCCTCGCGATGCAGGCGGCGCCCGTTGCCGGCGGTCAGACGAGCTTTCCCGGCACCGATCTCAACGGGTTCGACCTCGCCAAGGCTAGGCCCAAATCGGCCGACAATGCGTGCGGCGTCGACAATCCCGGCGGCGACATCCTGGTCTGCGCGCACATGAAGATGATGGACATCGACATCAGCCGGATGCCCGACTTCGCCGAAAAGCCGGTTCGCTCGGTCGTCGACCTTCCCGGCGGCGCCAAGGCCGGTGTCGGCACCACCGCGCGCGAGGTCGGCGGCTTCACCTCGAAAGCGATCATGGCGAAGGTGAAGATCCCGTTCTAAATCCGATCCGATGGGATTGGACCAGCGCCCCCACTCTCGAATGCGGTCACTCGCCGCGCGCCCTCGACACCAGCAATTTGTCGATCCGGCGGCCATCGAGATCGACCACTTCGAATCGCCAACCCTGATAGACGACGCTCTCGCCTTCGTCCGGCAGGCGCTTGAACACGGCGAGGACGAGGCCGGCGGCGGTCGCGTAATCGCGATCGTCGGGCAGGTTGAGGTCGAGCTTTTCGGCGACGAGATCGGCCGAGGCCGATCCCGCGACCAGATAGCTGCCGTCCTCGCGCTGAACGAAATCGGGGCTCTGGTGCGGATCGGTGTCGGACGCGAACGCCCCGGCGATCGCCGCGAGCAGGTCGGCCGGGGTGACGATCCCCTCGAAATGCCCATATTCGTCGTGGATCAGCGCCATCGGCACTTCGGCGCGACGCAACCGCACCAGCGCGTCCATCGCGTCGAGCTGATCGATCACGATCGGCGCCGACCGTACCAGCACCCTGAGGTCGAGCCGTTCGCCGCGGATTGCCGCGGCGACGATATCGCGTGCCTGGACGACGCCGATCACCGAATCGACCGACCCCTCCCCGACCGGCAGCCGCGTGTGCGGCGAGGTCGCGAGCTTTTCGCGGATGCCGGCATCGTCGAGGTTGATATCGAGCCAGTCGACTTCGGTCCTGGGCGTCATCACCTCGCGCACCGGGCGATCGGCGAGCCGCACCACGCCCGAGATGATCGACCGCTCATGCTCCTCGATCACGCCCGATTTGGACGCCTCGGCCACGATCAAATGGAGTTCCTCGGCGGTGACCTGATCCTCGCTCTCGCGGCTGAGGCCAATCAGCCGGAACAGCAAGGAGCTGGTCGAATCGAGCAGCCAAACGAGCGGCGCCGCGGCGCGTGCGAGCCAGGTCATCGGCAACGCCATCACCGCCGCGATCGGCTCGGGCGAGCGCAAGGCGATCTGCTTGGGCACGAGTTCGCCGACGATCAGCGACAGGAACGTGGTCAGGCCGATCACCAGCACGAAGCCGGCCTTGTCGGCGAATTCGGTGCTCCACCCGAACCATTGCTGCAGCCGGATCGCGGTCGGCCCACCCAGCGCCTCGCCCGAATAGGCGCCCGAAATCACCGCGATCAGCGTGATGCCGACCTGGACCGTCGACAGGAACTTGCCGGGATCGGCCGCCAGGTTGATCGCGGCGCGCGCGCCGCGGCTGCCGGTCCGCGCCATCGCCTCCAGCCGCGCCTTGCGCGACGAGGCGATCGCCAGCTCGCTCATCGCGAACACCCCGTTCACCGCGACGAGCACGAGAATGACGACG
>DASVNU010000432.1:0-1989 GCA_036383655.1 Sphingomonas sp.
TGCTCCGCACCCACACTTCGCCGGTGCAGATCCGAACGATGGTCAACCAGCAGCCGCCGATCCGCATCATCGCGCCGGGCCGCACCTATCGATCGGACTCCGACGCGACGCACACGCCGATGTTCCACCAGGTCGAAGGGCTGGTGATCGACAAGGGCATCACGCTCGGCCACCTCAAATGGACGCTCGAGACCTTCCTGAAAGCCTATTTCGAGCGCGACGACATCGTGCTGCGGCTGCGCCCGAGCTATTTCCCCTTCACCGAGCCATCGGCGGAAGTCGATGTCGGCTATACGATCCAGAACGGCAAGCGCGTGATCGGCGGGTCGGATCATTGGATGGAAGTGCTGGGCAGCGGCATGGTGCATCCGAAGGTGATCGCGGCGTGCGGGCTCGATCCCGACGAATGGCAGGGATTCGCGTTCGGCTGCGGGATCGATCGGCTGGCGATGCTCAAATACGGGATGGACGATCTGCGCGCGTTCTTCGACGGCGATATCCGCTGGCTCAAACATTATGGCTTCGCGGCGCTCGACGTACCCACGCTCAGCGGGGGAGTAGGGGCATGACCCGCAATCGTCATCCCAGCGAAAGCTGGGATCTCCCCGTGGCGCGCGCTGCGCTCAATCTCATCAAGACCCCAGCTTGCGCTGGGGTGACGGATATTTTGGCATGAAGTTCACGCTGAACTGGCTCAAGGAGCATCTCGACACCGACGCGTCGCTCGACACGATCGTCGAGACGCTGACCCGCGTCGGCCTCGAGGTCGAGGGCGTCGACAATCCGGGCGAGAAACTGGCGGCGTTCAAGATCGCGCGCGTGCTGACTGCCGAGCGCCATCCGCAGGCCGACAAATTGCAGGTGCTGACCGTCGATACCGGCGACGGCACCCCGCTCCAGGTGGTGTGTGGTGCGCCCAATGCGCGTGCGGGCATGGTCGGCGTGCTCGGCCTGCCGGGCGCGATCGTGCCGGCCAATGGCATGGAGCTCAAGGTCTCGGCGATCCGCGGGGTCGAATCGAACGGCATGATGTGCTCGACGCGCGAGCTCGAACTGGGCGACGACCATGACGGCATCATCGAACTGCCCGCCGATGCGCCGATCGGCACGACCTTTCCTGACTATGCCGGGCTGAACGATCCGGTCATCGACGTGTCGATCACCCCCAACCGCCAGGATTGCATGGGCGTGCGCGGTATCGCCCGCGATCTCGCCGCGGCGGGGCTGGGGACGCTCAAGCCGCTCGCCCAGGTCTATCGCGTGGAGGCGATCGCGCCGGTAGCCGGGGAAGGTCCCGGCCCCGATGTGCGCATCGACGATACCGCGGGTTGCCCGGCCTTCTACGGCCAGGAAGTGCGCGGCGTGACCAATGGCGCCGCGCCCGAGTGGATGCGGCGCTTCCTCACCGCGATCGGGCAGAAGCCGATCTCGGTGCTGGTCGACATCACCAATTTCGTCTCGGTCGATCTTGGGCGGCCGCTGCACGTCTATGACAAGGCCAAGCTGACCGGCGGCCTCGTCGCGCGGCGCGCCAGGACGGGCGAGCAAATGCTGGCGCTCAACGGCAAGACCTACACGCTCGACGACACGATGACGGTGATCGCCGACGACGTCGCCGTGCACGACATCGGCGGCATCATGGGCGGCGAGCATTCGGGCGTGTCGGACACGACCAAAGACGTGGTGATCGAATGCGCCTATTTCGATCCCGACCATATCGCGCGGACCGGGCAGAAGCTCGGCCTGACCAGCGACGCGCGCCAGCGGTTCGAGCGCGGGGTCGATCCGGCCTTTCTCGACGACGGGCTGGCGATCGCGACCAAATTGGTGCTCGACCATTGCGGCGGCACCGCGAGCGGGATCACGCGCGCCGGCGAGCCGCCGCTCGCACCTCGTACGATCAAGTACGATCCGACGCGTGCGGAAACGCTCGGCGGCCTCGCCGTCGCGTCCGAACGGCAGAAGCATATTCTCGAACGCCTCGGCTTC
>DASVNU010000433.1:0-7715 GCA_036383655.1 Sphingomonas sp.
CCCCTCCCGCAAGCGGGAGGGGAGATTTGTGCCGTCCCACCATCACGCCAGCGCCTTCGCCTTCAGCCCAGCAAGCTCGAGGAAATTTGCGAGCAATTGATGCCCATGTTCGGTGGCGATGCTCTCGGGATGGAATTGCACGCCATGGATCGGCAGGGTCGCGTGGCGGAAGCCCATGACGAAGCCGTCCTCGGCGCGGGCGTTGACGATCAGTTCGGCCGGAATGTCCTCGACCACCAGCGAATGATAGCGCGTGGCCTGGAACGGCGAGGGGACGCCCTTGAACAATCCGGTGCCGTCATGCGTGATCGCCGACGTCTTGCCGTGCATCAGCCCGCCACGCACGACATGCCCGCCGAAATGCTGGCCGATCGACTGATGCCCCAGGCACACGCCGAGCAGCGGCCGCCCCGCTTCGGCGGCGGCGGCGACCAGATCCAGGCTGACCCCGGCTTCGTTGGGGGTGCAGGGACCGGGCGAAATCAGGAACGCCTCGGCATTGCTCGCCACCGCGTCGCGCGCGGTCAGCGCGTCGTTGCGCACGACCTGCACATCCTGCCCGAGCTCCATCAGATAATGGACCAGGTTCCAGGTGAAACTGTCGTAATTGTCGATGACCAGGATCATGCCGCGCCCGCTAGCGCGTATCGGCGGATACGACAATCGGTCCGATCCTGTTGGACCGGCAATCAGGGGTTTAGCTCCTTCATGTGCAGCCCGCCTTGCTCGCGATAAGCTTTCTTGATTCACGCGAAGGCGCAAAGGCGCGAAGATTTGTTCGCGCAGAGGCTCAGATATGCTGTTACGCGCCGTCGAGACCTTCTTCCTCGATCGCTGGCATGTGGATCGAGCCGCTGACGCGGCTCAGGTCATAACGAGCCCGGTCTCTCGGTGCCCTCTGGGCCTCTGCGCGCCAATCTTTCTTTCTTCGCGCCTTTGCGTGAATCAAATAATCACACGCACCCGGCGCTCCGGCGCGCCTAAGCGTATCCGAAACGACACAACGCCCTCGTTTCGCCGTGTTTCGGCCCGCCAAGCGCTGGAATGATACGGGATCGATCCTATCTGGGGGGCGTTGAAGTGCCCAAAGAAAGGTCGCACCGATGATCCGTACCGTGTTTGCCGCCCTGGCATTGCTTGCCGTGCCCGCGGGCGCGTTCGCGCAGGCGACGACCGACAAGCAGGCCGCAGCCGGCCAGTCCGTCAAGCGGATCCGCTCGGTGATAGTGGAACCCGACCAGAAATGCCCGCCATCGACCGGCGACGAGATCGTCGTCTGCACGACGGTCGACGATCCCTATCGCATCCCCAAGGCGCTGCGCGGTGCGGGTCCGATCCCGCCGGCGCGTCAGGCCTGGACGAATCGCGTCGCGGCCGACGAGCAGACCAGTCGCGAGGCGGCCGGATTGCCCGATACCTGCTCGCCGGTGGGATCGGGCGGCCAGACCGGCTGCGCGCGTTCGGCGGCGCGGGCCTGGGCGGCAGAGAAGCGCGCAAAGGCCAATGGCCAGTCTGATAATTAAGGTCTGACTTACTGTCCGAAGCGAGCGTCGCCCGCGCGGGCGATCGCTTCGCGGGCGGCGGCGAGCAGCGCGCCGGCTTTCGCCTCGCATTCGCGCTGTTCGTAAGCGGGCTCGCTGTCGGCGACGATGCCGGCGCCGGCCTGGACGTGCATGACGCCGTCCTTCACCACCGCCGTACGCAGCACGATGCACGAATCCATCGATCCGTCGGGGGAGAAATAGCCGACCCCGCCGGCATAAGCGCCGCGTGCCTCGGACTCGAGTTCGGCGATGACCTGGCACGCCCGCACTTTCGGGGCGCCCGACACCGTTCCCGCCGGGAAACCCGCGAACAAGGCGTCGATCGCGTCGTGATGGTCGGCGAGTCGCGCGACCACATTGGACACGATGTGCATCACATGGCTGTACATCTCGATCGTATAGCTGTCGGTGACCTTGACCGTGCCGGGCGCGGCGACGCGACCGGCATCGTTGCGGCCGAGGTCGAGCAGCATCAGATGCTCGGCGCGTTCCTTGGGATCGGCGAGCAGCGAGCGGCGGTTTTCCTCATCCTCGGTCGCCGATTTGCCGCGCGGGCGGGTGCCGGCGATCGGGCGAATCGTCACCTCTCCGTCGCGCACCCGGACCAGGATTTCGGGGCTCGATCCCGACAAAGCGAAGTCGGGCAGGTCGAGGAAATAGAGGAAAGGCGAGGGGTTCACCCGGCGAAGCGCGCGGTAGAGCTCGATCGGCGGCAACGCGAACGGCGCGGTGAAGCGTTGCGCCAGGACGACCTGAAACACGTCGCCAGCCGCGATATATTCCTTCGCCTTCAACACCATCTCGCGATAGGCGCCGTCGGGCAGCACCGGGGTCAGGGCGAGGTCGCTCGGGGCCTCACGCGGTGACGCCGGAATCGGCGCGCTCGCCAGTTTGGCGGCGACGCCGTCGATCCGTTCCTCGGCAAGCGCCAGCGCGCGCTCGGGGGTCAGCCCGCTATCGGGCCAGAGCGGCGCGACGAGAAACAACTGGTCGGCCAGTCGATCGAAAATCAGCACCACGGTCGGCCGCACGAAGATCATGTCGGGCAGTCCGAGGCCGGGATCGGCGGGGCGGGGCAGGTCCTCGACCAGGCCGACCGTCTCATAGCCGAAATAGCCGACCAGGCAGGCCAGCGCGCGCGGCAATTCGGGCGGCACGTCGTCCATCCGGCACGAGGCGACGAGCGACCGGAACGCGGCCAGCGTGGGCTGTTCGCACGGCTCGAACGCGGCACGATCGGTCAGCCAGTGGCGGTTGATCGCGGCTTTCGTGCCGTGCGCGCGGAAGACGAGATCGGGTGCGAGTCCCAACAGGCTGTGCCGTCCGCGCACCGCGCCGCCCTCGACCGATTCGAGCAGGAAATCCCCCCGCTCGGGTTCGATCAGCTTGAGCGCGGCGGCTACCGGCGTCTCGGTGTCGGCGACCTGACGCCGCCAGACGAGGGCCGGGCGTCCGGCCGCGAGCGCGGTCAGCGCGGCGTCGGCTCCTTCGACCATCGCGTTATTGCGGCTGGTCGCTGCCGTCACCGCCCTGGCCAAGCAGGTCGCGGCGCAGCGCGGCAATCGCGGCGTCGTTCTTTTTCACGCCGACCTTGTCGCGCACCGCGCGGGCGAATTGCTGGCGATATTCGTCGCCCATGCTCGCGCCCAGATCACCGCGCATCTTGTCGACCAATTGGGCATTGCCCGCGGCATTGCCCTTTTCGACCGAGTCAACGACGACGATGAACCAGCCGCCCTTGTACGGCGCCTCGACCAGCGACGCGCTGCCTTTGGGCTTGCTGAACAACAGCACCAGCGGGGCAGGCGGCTGCTTGGTCGCGAACAGCTGCGCGCGGTTGGCCGACACCGGCTTGGTCGCGTCGAGCCTGATGCCCGATTCGGTCATCGCCTGGGCGAGCGGCAAGCCCTTGTTGACCTTGCCGGCGATTCCGTTGGCGACATCGCGCGCGGCCTTGACCTGACGGTCGATGGTGACGTCCTTCTTCACCTGGTCGGCGATCGACGCATATGGTCGCGCGGCCGCCGGAATCACCTTATCGAGCTTGGCGATCGCGAAGCTGCCGTCCTGGCCGTAAGGTACCAATTGGGGATCGTCATCGGCTTCCGACTGGAAAGCGAGCTGATAGAGCGTCGTCTGGTTGGGATCGGGCTTGACCGGGGTCGCAGACGTCGGGTCGGTGCCATTGCCGGTCAGCGGTATCGTCGTCTGAACGGTCAGGTTGAGCTTGGCCGCGATCTGATCGAGCGTCTGGCGATTGGTGATCGAATCCTCGATCTGGTCGCGCAGCGTCTGGGCGATGACCGCCAGCTTCTGATCGGTCAGTTGCTTGGTCAGATCGGGCTTGGCCTGGTCGAGCGTCTTGCCCGCGACCTTGGTGATCTTGTCGAGATGCGCGACGACCCAGCCGAGCGGCGTCTTGACCGGGCCGACCACCGCGCCTTGCGCGGCGCCGAACAGTTGGTCGGCCAGCGCGGGCGACGACTGGCCGGCATAAGCGGTCTTGTTGACGTCGTTGATCGCCGCGGCCTCGAGCCCCAGCGCCTTGGCGGCGGCCTCGATCGCCGTGCCGGCGCGGACTTTCGCCGCGAGATCGGTGGCGGCTTTCTGGTCCTGCAGCACGACCTGCTTCAACGAGCGATTCTCGCCCGCGTCGAACTTCGCCTTTTGCGCCTGATACGCCTTGGCGATCTCGTCATCGGTCGGGGTGGCGCGCTTCTTGAGCTCGTCGAGCGTGATCAGCGCATAGCGCGCGGAGCGGCGCTCGGGGATCGTGTAACGCGCGACGTTGCGATTGTAATAAGCGCTCGCCTCGGCATCGGTAACCGCCGCGCCGGTGGGCATTTTCTTGGTGTCGACGAACGCGACGGTGCCGTTGCGCTTTTCGAGCAGCATCGACGCGTAAGAGGTGGCGACGCCGGCCGGACCCTTGAGCTTGTCGGTGGCGTTCGCCGCGATCGGGCCGAGCAACAATTGGGTGATGAGGTCGCGGCCCATCTGCTCGTGGAATTGCTGATCGTTGAGCTTCAGCATCGCCAGCAGGCGGTTGTAATTGTCCTTGTCGAACTTGCCGTCGAGTCCGCGGACGCCCGGGATGTTGGCGATCTGGTTGTCCATCAGCGACTTTCCGACGCGGATGCCCTGGCTGTGCCCGAATTGCTCCATCGCCATCGAACTCAGCCGGCTCTCGAACGGGCCGTCCAGGCCGCCACGGCTGATGAATTCCGCCATGGTCAGCTGCGGCGCCTGGTTGCGGTACATGTTGAGCATGCCGTCGGTGGCGTTGCGCACGTCGGCGACCGAGACGCTGTCGTTGCCGACGGTCGCCGCGGTGGCGGCGCTTTGCCCGCCCAGCGCGTTCGACCGCAGCCCGGTGACGTCGCCCAGCCCGAAAGCGACGCCGATCAAGCCGACGATGATCAGCGTGACGAGCGCGCCGATGCGCGAAAAGATGATCTTGCGAAAGAAAGTGAGCATGGGGCCCGATCGTTGGTCCTGGAAACGAGCCGACGCTTTAGGGGGCGCCGCGCCGTGCATCAAGCACGACGCTTGCACGTGCTCCCGCGAGCGCTATCGGGGACAGCGAAAAACGGGAGGAAGCATGACACGGCGCAAGCTGATCGCAGGCAATTGGAAGATGAACGGCAGCCTCGCAGCGCTCGCCGAGCTCGACGGAATCGCGGCGGCGGCCAGCGCGGCACCGCAACTCGACGTCGCGGTCGCGGTTCCGGCGACGCTGATCGCCCCGGCGCATGCCCGCGTGCCGTCGCTCGCGATCGGCGCCGAGGATGTGCATGAGGCGGATAGCGGCGCGCATACCGGCTGCATCTCGGCGTCGATGGTCAAGGAGGCGGGCGCCATTTTCACCATCGTCGGCCATTCCGAGCGCCGCGGCGACCAGCACGAGACCAGCCACGACGCCTATATGAAATCGGCCGCGGCGCATCGTCATGGCCTGACCGTCATCCTGTGCGTCGGCGAAACCCAGGCCGAGCGCGACGCCGGCCGGGCCGAGCGCGTCGTCCAGGCGCAGATCGAGAAATCCCTGCCCGACGACGCGCATGCCGACTGGCTGACGCTCGCCTATGAACCGCGCTGGGCGATCGGTACCGGCCAGACCCCGACGATGGAGGAGATCGCCGCCATGCACGCGATCGCGCGCGCCAAGCTGCGCCAGATGATCGGCGACACCGCGCTCGACATGCGGATCCTCTATGGCGGATCGGTGACGGGGGCGAACGCCGCCGAGATCCTGGCGGTAGAGAATGTCGACGGCGCGCTGGTCGGTGGTGCCAGCCTGACCGCCGACAAGTTCGTGCCGATCATCCTTGCGGCAAAGGCGCTGTCGGCGTGACTGACCAACCGCTCCCGGCGCCGCGCCGCGTGCTTACCGCGATCGACGCCCAGGGTCGGTCGTATATCGCCGAGGACGGTCCGAGCCCGGCCGAGTTCGTGCTGCCCGGCTCGACCTATCGCAGCACCAATATGTGGCGGACGCACGCGGCGCCGAGCGCGATCGATGCGCCCGACGACATTGCCGAGCATCGCGGCGTGTTGCCGCCGAACCGCGGCACGGTACTGCGCGTGATCGATTTCCCGCCGAGCGGCGATGCGACGCCGGAACAGCGCGCGGCAATGGTCAAGGCGGTGTTCGCGGCACTTTATCCCGATGCCGATCATCACGAAGGCAGCGCGCGATCGGCGAGCATGCACACCACCGATACGGTCGACTACGCGATCGTGCTGGAAGGCGAGATCGTTGCGGTGATGGACCGCGACGAGACGATATTGCGCGCGGGCGATATCCTGATCCAGCGCGGCACGCCGCACGGGTGGGAAAACAGGTCGGGCCACCCGGCGCGCATTGCGTTCGTGCTGATCGACGCGATACGCTCGACGACCGCCTGAAAGTCGTTCAGGTTGCCTGTCAGGTCGACTAGGGTGCAGACCTTCCACTTCAGGAGTCGCGGCGATGGATATTCTCGGACAGCTTTTGCAGCAGGCGACGGGTGCGACCGGTGGTGACACCGGCGGGGCGCCGCAAGTCGATGTCGGCGCGCTCGCGCAGCAATTCGGACTAACGCCCGATCAGGCCAATTCTGCGGTCGGCGCGTTGCTGCCGGCGGTGCTTGGCGGGATCAAGAATGCGGAGCAGGGCGGGTTGCTCGGCCAGGTCGCGAACATCGCCGGGGCAACCAACTCGCCCGCGACGGACACCGATGCCGGCAACGCCGTGCTCGGCCAGATTTTCGGGTCGAAGGACGTCAGTCGCTCGGTCGCGACCGCCGCGTCGGCGCAGACCGGGATCAGCGACACGGTGATGAAGGCGATGCTGCCGATCGTCGCCGGGCTGGTCGCGCAACAGGTATCGAAGAAGATGGGCGGCGGCGTGATGGGCGGGATCGCCGCGAGTGTGCTGACGTCGATGATCGGGGGGGGCGGCGCGAGCGCGGCTCCCGCCGTACCGGCGGCGGCCCCCGCGGCGGCCCCGGCCGGCGGAATCTTCGGCAGTCTCGGCGGCCTGGCATCGATGCTCGACGCCAATCACGACGGCAATCCGCTCGATGATATCCTGGGGATGGTGCGCGGCGGCGGTCAGCCGAGCTAAGGTTTGCGCTTCGCTGGTCGCGTGACGATTGACGGGGCGATGAGTTGCCAGCCGTCGGTTGTTCGTTTCATCCGCCCCGAATAATATTCGGTCTGGAGGCCGCGCAAGACGGTAAACTTGCAATGGACGATATCGGGCTCGTCGCGCCGGGGTGCGGCGCAATAGACGTCGGTGATTCGACGAAAGGTTTGCGGCGTCATCAGCAAGATATCGCCAGGATTCTCCTTTGTGACCTCTGCTTGGGTGGCGTAATAGCGGTCGCTTTCAAAGTTCGTGATTGCCTGAACGACGTCCGCGTCGGTCGGACAAAGCTCAGGCAACCCGCAACGATCGGCGGCTGCGGCCAACAGCAAGGCGAGCATCATCGGTGTTCTCCTTAGGCTGCGTAGCGCTTCTTCAGCATCGCCCAGGCGGCGCGCAGACCGAGGGCATCGCCGCCCTTGGGACGCGCCGGCTTGGCGGTCGGGCGCCAGGCGAAGGTGTCGAGATGCGCCCAGGGCACGCTCTCGGGGGCGAAGCGGCGCAGGAACAGAGCGGCGGTGACCGCGCCGGCATAGCCATTG
>DASVNU010000434.1:0-11641 GCA_036383655.1 Sphingomonas sp.
ACCCGCATACGCTGGGGGAGTGGAACGACAACAACACCATCTATCGAGGCTCGGGCGAGGTTGCGAAGCAGGACCATGATTCCTTGCGCCTAACTCAACCGGGTGGCCCGCTACGGCATTGGATTGTGCCGAGTTGGCTTAGACCCGCAGGGCTATCGTTCCACGGCAAGCCCGAGCGATGGTTGGCCGATGACCGGCTTGAGGTCGTTGCGCGCGGGCAAGAGTTCGTGGCCGATATTGGCGATGACGCAGTTGCCCGAGAATGGTTGGAGCGAACGATAGAGGCAATCCGATTATGACCCGGATATTGCGCTACATTTTGCGGCATGACACCGGCATGGCCCCGTGTGTCGATGACGGGTTGGTGTCGCTGGCGACGTGCAAGCCCAAAATCCGGGCGGGTGCAAAACCGGGTGAATGGGTAATTGGGTTTCGCCCGAGCCCGGCTCCGCGTGGCCTTGTGATATGGGCAGGGCGTATTGCCCACAACGCCGAGGTTGGCGACTATGAACGCCAATATCGCGGACGTTCGGACGCGGTGTATCGGGCCAAACCGGGTGGTGGGTTTAAGCGGTTGCGGCCCGACTACCACCCCGGACAGGACGAGTTTCGGAAAGACACCAACTCGCCCGTATTGGTGTTTGACCCAGATGCAACATGGTATTTCGGCCGGGAGCCACGCATGCTCCCCGGGCATCTGACACACCTAGCGGTGGGCGGGCGTGGCCACCGGGTCAACGGAGTGAATGACGGGGATGCTACCGCGCTCCAAGCATGGCTTGTCAGCATAGGAACCCCGGGCGTTCATGGGCTTCCCCGAGACGGAATACCCACAAAGCCTCGTCGCTGCTAGGGTCTAAGTGGGGTCCCGATTCTTTCGCGGTCCACGCTCGACACGAAACCGACAGTTCAATCGGGCGTAGCTGGCCTCGGCCGATCTTCGATCCCATTCCTGCGAAGCTCTTTAGTCGGGCATGGGTGCGGTTGTGTGCAGCGTCCGAGCCGCGCCCTATTGTCAGCGGGGGGCGGCCGGCCCCGAGCAGCCGTGCACCCCGGTGTGTCGACATCCGTCCGACGAACATTGGCACAGCCCTTGTCGGCGGTCGAGGTGACGGCGGCAACCTGGCCGACGGGCATCTGGGTGAGGCCGAGCCCCACCACCGCACCGACCAACAACCCGATCCCGGCGAACGCGCCATAGCGACGCATCACCGACGGTTTGCGGGCGGGAGGATGATAAAGCGAAATGCCTGGCTTGCGACGCATGAGATTATCTGAGCGACCCGTTAGCAGATTCCGGCCCGCATCCATAGCTGAGAGCGCGTCGCAGGGGCCCTCGCACGGTCATATCCGTCGGATCAGACCGCGCCCACCTCGACCAGCGCTTCGTACAAATGGTCGGGCAGCGGACGGTGGAACAGGCAGCCGGCCTGAAAATCGTCGGCCCAGCGCACCGTCGCCGCCACCTGCCCGGCGCCGGGCAGGGTCAGCCAGATCACGCTGTCCTTCTTGAGCGCCGAATAGGTCGAGATGCGCGCGCCTTCGGGCGACAGATCGGTCACGCGGCACAGGGTACGGTCGAGGCCGCTCCTGCCCAGCTTGGCGTCGAGCGATACGGGCGCGCGCGGCGACCGCCGGCGGTTCATCACCGCCGGTTCGAATTCGGCCGAAATATTGATCTGTCTGGTTTCCATGACGGAAAACCTAGCCAGGCGATGCCTAAGACGGCGTTAAGGACGTCGGTTGCCCGACACACGGACGCCGCGCTCCCCGGTGGGAACGCGGCGTCGGATCGTAGCGCTGCCGCCGGAGCGGCGCGGCTTATTTCTTGGTGAGCGACAGCCCGCCGAAACGCTTGTTGAAGCGCGCCACCTGACCGCCCGCATCGAGCATCTGGCCGCGACCGCCGGTCCAGGCCGGGTGCGACAAGGGATCGATCTCGAGCGTCATCGTGTCGCCTTCCTTGCCCCAGGTGGAGCGCGTTTCGTACACGGTGCCGTCGGTCATCTGGACCTTGATCATGTGGTAATCGGGGTGAGCGTCTTTCTTCACGTCGCCAAATCCTTTTGAAAGCCGCCGGTTTCCGACCGGCAGCGAAGCCGCGGCGCCTAGCAGAGGGTGCCCCGCAGCGCAACTATCTCGAAAAATGTCGGGAGCGGCGTGCTCCCGACGGGCCCCGTCGTGTCAGGCCGACGGCGGATCGGCGATCATCGCCGTGAAGTTCGCCTGCGCGGCCAACTGGCCATCGATCAACGCGCGACCGGCGAATTTGCACACCGACGAACGTTTCTGGACGAATTCGACTTCGAGGCGGAGCAGCACGCCGGGTTCGACCGGCTTGCGGAACTTCGCTTCATCGATCGCCATGAAATAGACCAGCTTCCCCGACCCCGCGAGCCCCAGGCTTTCGACCGCCAGCACGCCGGCGGCTTGGGCCAGCGCCTCGACGATCAGCACGCCAGGCATGATCGGGCGGCCAGGGAAATGGCCCTGGAAGAAGCCTTCGTTGATCGTCACCGCCTTGATCGCGACGATCGACCGGTCGGGGATCAATTCCTCGACACGGTCGACCAGCAGCATGGGGTAGCGGTGCGGCAGCGCCGCCATCACCCGCCCGATATCGAGCGGGCCGATGGAAGCGGCTGCCGTCGCCTCTTCGCTCACCGCCCGGACGGCTTCTTGCCAGTCGACGGCGTCGGCGCTGGGGGCAGCGCGCCGCCCGGAACGCCCGCGGGCGGATTGCCGCGCGGCGCCGCCGGGGCACCGGCGGGGTTACCGCCGGGCTGCCAGTTTGCCGGCGGGGTGATGCTGACGGTCGTCACCAGCTTGTTGAGCTCGGCGGTAATGTCGTCCGTGATGTCGGCATTGGCGTCGAAGTCGAGCGCGGCTTCCGGACGGATCACCAGGCTGACGCGCTTGGTCGTCTTGACCGTGGCATAGGCCTGCTGGAACTTGGCCGAAATCTGTTCGATCGCATAAGCGCGGGCGCGCAGGGCCGGCATTTCCGCCGTCGATGCCTGCTGCTCCTTCTGCTGGATCGAGGCGAAATTCGGCGAGGCGCGCAGCTTGGCGAGCTCGGATTCGTCGAGCTGGCCATCCTTGTTGGCGTCGAACGCCTGCTCCAGCGGTGCGAGCTCCTTGCGGATCGCTTCGGCCTGATCGAGACCGGTCTTATAGGTGGTCTTGATCTGGGCGATCGCGTTGGTGAACGCGGTGGTCTTCAGGATCGCGGTCTGCGGGTCGGCGACGGCGACGGACTGGGCCGAGGCGACAGGCGCCAGCGCCAGACCGGTCGTCAGCGCGACCGCGCTGATGCCGAGATATTTGATCATGCTATTCATCAGAATTGGGTCCCTACGTTGAATGTTACGAGTTTGGTATCGTCGCCCGGCGAATGCAGAAGTGCCTTGGCGATGTCGATGCGGAGCGGCCCGAAGGGCGAGTTCCAATTGACCCCGAAGCCGATCGAGACGCGCGGTCGCGGCGTGTCGCCGACAAATTGTTCCTTAAACGGCCCGTACGGAATGGTGTAAGCCGAATTGGTTGAGGCTCCCGAGCAGGCGCCGCCATACGTCGCCGCATAACCGACTTTGCACGTTGTAAAGGCAGACGGATTGGTGGGGTCAGTCGACGGCACTTGGAACAACGGTGTCGGCGTTCCGCCCACACTGGTATACTGCTGCTGCAGGATAGGTTGATAAATACCGTTGGCATCCGGGGTAAACGTCGTCAGTTGCGGTTTTGTCACCCCCCACACCGCGCCAACGTCGACGAAGAAGGATGGGCGCAGCCCCAGCTCACGCACGCCGCCCGAAAGCGGCGGTTCAAGCTCGAAACGGACAAGATAATAGGCTCGCCCGCCCAAGGCGTCGTCGACATAATTCTTCCTGTCCGGGTCGAGCTTCTGGCCCGTAATGGCGCCGGTCGTCGGGTCGGTCGTGTTAATATAGTTGATGCGCTGGACGCGCGGGCCAACGCCACGGATATCGAACCCGCGAATCTGCGGCTCACCGAGATAGAAACGATCGGTGATGCGCACCTTGTCGATGCCGTCGCCGCGGCTCTTTTCCAGGCTGGCGATGTACCCGGCCTCGCCGTTGATCGAGAAAATCCAGTTATGGCCGAGGTTCATATATTTCGACGCTTCGATGCGCGAACGGACATAGCGCACGTCACCACCCAGCCCGGCGAAGTCCTGGCTCAGCACCAGTCGCTTGCCCGCGGTCGGCTTCAGGCGACTGTTGAGGCTGTCATAGACCAACGAATAGCCGACCACGGACGACAGGCGATTGCCGATCGCGTCGCATAGATAGCGGCCCGCCTTGAGCGGGTCGCAGGTATCCGGGATGCCATCGCCGTTGGTATCCGAATAATAGGTATTCTTGTCGAGGCCGACCTGATCGTAGGTCAGACCGTAGCGTGCCGACAGCGACCAATATTCGGTGATCGGCACGCCGGTACGGACCTGGAAGCCGGTCGAAACCTGAGAATAGGTCGTCTGGCGCTGGTCGCCGAGATAGTTGAACGAATTATAGTCGCGGCGGAAGATATCGACGCCGACGGCGACGTTCTTGTTGAACAGATACGGCTCGGTGAAGCCGAGCGAAACCGATTTCGAATAGACCGAATAGTCGACATTGGCACGCAGTTCCTGGCCCTTGCCGCGGAAATTGCGCTGCGTGATGCCGGCCTGGATGATGAAGCGTTCGAGGCTCGAGTAACCTGCCGACAGCGACAATTCGCCGGTCGCCTTTTCCTCGATATTCGCGTTGAGCACGACGCGATCGGGGGCGGAGCCCTGCTCCTGCTTGATCTCGAACTTGTCCTGGAAGAAGCCCAGGCTGTTGATGCGATCCTGCGAGCGCTTGACCTGGAAACTGTTGAACGCATCGCCTTCCGCCAGGCGGATCTCGCGGCGCACGACCTTGTCCTGGGTGTTGCGGTTGCCGGTGATGTCGATCTTTTCGATGTACGAACGCTTGGCTTCCGCGATGTGGAAGTTGATCGACATGGTCAGCTTGTCGGGGTCGCGGTTGAATTCCGGGTTCACGTCGGTGAACGCATAGCCGAACAGGCCGGCGGTCTCGTTCAGGCGATCGACCGAATCCTCGACGCGCTTGGCATTGTACCAATCGCCCTTGTTGATCCCCAGCCCCGTCGCCAGCTTGGCGTTGTCGAAATCGCGGATATCGCTGTCGACCGTGACGTTGCCGAACTTATAGCGCGGCCCTTCTTCCACCACATAGGTGATGATGAAGTTCTTCTTGTCCGGCGTCAGCTCGGCGACCGCTGAGGTCACGCGGAAATCGGCATAGCCCTGGGTCAGGTAGAATTGGCGCAGTTTCTGCTGGTCATAGGCCAGGCGATCCTGGTCGTACGAGGTGTTGGACGACATGAAGCGCGTCAGGCGCGCCTGCTTGGTGACCATCTGCTCGCGCAGCTTGCCATCGGAAAACACGTTGTTGCCGATGATGTTGATCGCCCGGACCTTGCTCTTGGCCCCCTCATCGATCTCGAACACGACATCGACGCGGTTCTGGTCCAGGCTGACCATCTTGGGCTCGATCCGCGCGGCGAAGCGGCCCTGACGGCGATAGAGCTCGACGATCCGCGCGACGTCCTGGCGCACCGCGGTGCGGGTGAAGATCTGGCGCGGTGCGAGCTTGATTTCCTTGGTGATCTTGTCCGACTTGAGGGTCTTGTTGCCCTCCAGGATCACGCGGTTGATGATCGGATTCTCACGCACGCGGATCGCGATCTCGCCGGTTTCCGCCCCGGCGATCGAGATATCGGCAAACAGGTCACTGGCGTACAGGTCACGGATAGCCTGATCGAGCGTCTCGTTGCTGTAGACCTGACCGACGCGCAGCTTGGTGTACGACATGACCGTTTCCGGCTCGATGCGCTGTGAGCCTTCGACGCGTAACGATCGGATGATCTTTTGCGGTGCGACCGCCGGCGACACAGCCGGAGCAGCGGGCGCGGTCTGGAGCGCGCCAGGTGCAGTCTGCGGAGCTGCCGCGGCAGGCGCGGGAGCGGCGGGCGCAGCGGGGGTGGTCTGGGCAGCGGCGGCAACCGGCACTCCCGAGAGCATTGTTCCCGCGAGCAGCACCGTCACGGCGCGCGTTCCGAACTTCGACGTATTGATAACTTTCACCATTCCACCCCAGCCGGAGACATTGCCGTCGCGTGATTTACGGGCGCGCCCGCCCTGCCCTAACCGCTTCAGCCGATCAACCCGCGGAGATGCTGCCACAAGCCCACCTTGCCCAGATCGTTGAACGTCACGACCAGGAACAAGAACAGGATCGCCGCCAGCCCGCTGCGAAACGCCCATTCCTGGATCGCCGGCGTCACCGGACGCCGCCGCACAGCCTCGATCGCGTAGAACAGCAAATGCCCTCCGTCGAGCATGGGGACTGGCAACAGGTTGATGAACCCCAAATTAATCGAGATGATCGCGACCAGCCAGATGAAGTCCGGCCAGCCCATGCTGAGTTGCTCGCCGGAGAATTTCACCATGCCGACGACACCCGACATGTCCTTTACCGGGCGCCGGCCGGTGATAAGCTGTCCGAGCCCCTCGCCGGTCTGCCTGACGAGCGCCCAAAGCTCCCTGAATGCGACACCCGGTGCCTGCAGCACGCCGACTCGCGCGAATACAGGCTGGGCGGCGCGAACCCCCAGCATCCCGATATCGCCTTCGTTGCCGAACTTGTCCTTGACGTGCTTTTTGCCGATCACCGCGTCGTTCGCCATCGCGACGCCGCCACGATCGAAGTCGATCCTGACGCGTTCGCCGGCGCGAAGCTGGACGTAATAGGCAAGGTCCTCGAACGTCTCGACCCCGCGCCCGCCCAAGGCGGTGATCCGGTCGCCGGCCTTCAGACCCGCGGCAGCGGCGGCGCTTCCCGCTTCCACCCCGGCCACGGTCGAGGGCGTGCGATTGTCGCCATAAGCAAGCGCGAAGCCCATCAGGATCAGGAAGGCGAGGAAGAAATTGGTCACCGGGCCGGCCAGCACGACGATCATCCGCTGCCACACCGGTTTTGCTTGGAAGGTGCGGGCGCGCTCGGCCGGCGGCAGGGCCAGCCAGGCCGGATCGGGCTGGCTCGCCGGGTTCATGTCGCCGGCGAAGCGGACATAGCCGCCGAGCGGTATCCAGCTCAGTTTCCAGCGAGTGCCGCGTTTATCGGTCCAGCCGGCCAGTTCGCGGCCGAAACCGATCGAGAATACGTCGGATTTGATGCCGAACAGGCGCGCCGCGAGGTAATGGCCAAGCTCGTGGAAGAATACGAGCGGCCCGAGCAGTAGCGCGAAGCCGACAATATACAGGATCAGGCTGGGGCTCTGCATCAGGTCACGCAATCCTCTACACGCTCGCCCGCGATGGTACGCGCTTCACCGTCAATAGCCAGTACGTCGTCCAGCGTCTTGGGCGCGGGCGGGTCGTAGCGGTCGAGCGTATCGGCGACGATTGCGGCAATTTCGAGGAACCCGATTTTCCCCGCCAGGAAGGCCGCCACCGCGACCTCGTTGGCGGCGTTGAGGATCGCCGGGCGCGCGCCGCCCGCCGTCAACGCCTGCCGCGCCAATCTCAGCGCGGGAAAGCGTTGCTCGTCAGGAGCTTCGAAATCGAGCCTGCCGACCGCGATAAGGTCGAGCGGGGCCATCGGCGTCGGCATCCGTTCGGGCCAGGCGAGGCAATAAGCAATCGGCGTACGCATGTCGGCCGGCCCCAACTGCGCCAAAATCGATCCATCGGCATATTCGACCAGCGAATGGACCAGCGACTGCTTGTGCACGATGATCTCGATGCGGTCGGGATCGACCGGGAACAGCCGCGCCGCTTCGATCAGCTCGAGCCCCTTGTTCATCATCGTCGCCGAATCGACCGAGATCTTGGCGCCCATCGTCCAATTGGGGTGCGCCACCGCCTGTTGCGGTGTGACGTCGCGCATGCGTTCCAGGCTCCAGTCGCGAAACGGCCCCCCGCTCGCGGTCAGGATGATGCGTCGGACATGCTTGGCCTGGGCGGCGTCGAAACACTGGAAGATGGCATTGTGCTCGGAATCGGCGGGCAGCAGCGTCGCCCCGAAACGTCGTGCCGCGTCGATGATGACGTCTCCGGCGGAGACCAGTGGCTCCTTGTTGGCGATGACCACGGTGCCGCCCTGCTCCACCGCTGCCATCACCGGGCGCAAGCCGGTGCATCCGACGATCGCGCCCATCGTGAGGTCGGCGCCCGAGCGTGCCGCATCGCACACCGCCTGCGCGCCGCCCGCGACGGCGGTGGTGGTGTCGCGCAGCGCCTCGCGCAACGCCGGCAGGCAGCGTTCATCGGCGACCACCGCGAACTCCGCCCGCGTCCGCCGCGCCGCCGCCGCGAGCCGCTCGACATCGGAATTGGCGGTGAGTGCCCGCACGCTGAAGCGATCGGGCTCGCGCTCGACCAGATCGAGCGTGGAGGTGCCGACCGATCCGGTCGCACCGAGGATGGTGACTGTCTTCATGGGCGCCAGACGTAGAGCAAAGGAACGATGACGATCAGGAACGCAGCGACCGGTGCCACCGGCACCAGTCCGTCGAGCCGGTCGAGCACGCCGCCATGGCCGGGGAACAACGCACCGCTGTCCTTCCGCCCGGCGCGGCGTTTGAGCCAGCTTTCGAACAAGTCGCCGCCCTGCGCCAACAACGCGAGGAACGGGGTCGCCAGCGTGAGCCGCATCGCCAGGCCGTATTGCCAATGGAGCAACCAGCCGAACGCGGTCGCCAACGCGAAGCCACCGATCAACCCGGCCCAGGTCTTGTTGGGACTGATCGTCGGCGCGAGCTTGGGTCCGCCGATATACTTGCCCGCGAAATAGGCGCCGATGTCGCACATCCAGACCAGCGCCAGCGTCCACAGCGTGTAGATCAGCCCGAATTCGCGGTTCTCGCGAATGACCAGCAAGGCCAGGACGGGGGCGCCGACATAGACCATGCCCAGCCCCAACGCTCGCGGCTTGAACACCGCGGCGACGAACACCGCTGCCGCCCCGACGATCCCCAAGGCGAACCAGCCCGGGCCCCAGGCCGCGGGTGACATCACGCTCAGCGGGACGACCAGCGCCAGCATCGCGCCGCGCTTGTCGCTTGGCGTAGCGCCGATCAGGTCCGCCCACTCGGCGATCATGACCATCGCCATCGCCGCGACCACCAGCCAGAATATCCAGCCGCCGAGCGCGATCGCCGCCAGCGCCAGCGCCATCAGGCCCAGGCCTACCGCGGCGCGGACCAGCAATTCGGGTGGGCGCTTCGACGGGCGCGCGGGACGGTCGCTCACAAGCCTCCGAAACGACGTTGGCGCCGCCCGAAAGCGGCAATCGCGTCGCTCAACGTTTCGGCATCGAAATCGGGCCATAAAGTGTCGACGAACAGCAATTCGGCATAGGCCGCCTGCCACAGCAGGAAGTTCGACAGACGCTGCTCGCCCGACGTGCGGATCAACAGGTCGAGCGGCGGCAGATCGTGCGTATCGAGCAGGCCCTCGATCGCCTGGGTGTCGATATCCTCGATCGCCATGCCGCCGTCGCGGACACGGCGCGCCAATTCCTGGGCGACGCCCGCCAATTCGGCCTGCGATCCATAGTTGAGCGCGATCACCAGCAGCGGGCCGGTATTGGCCGCGGTACGTCCGGTCGCATCGTCGATCATCGTGACCAGATCGGGGGAAAAGCGGCGATAATCGCCGATCACCCTCAGCCGCACGTTCTCGCGGACCAGTTCGTCGAGGTCGCTGCGGATGAAATGCCGCAGCAATCCCATCAGGTCGCCGACTTCTTCCTCGGGGCGCCGCCAATTCTCCGACGAGAAGGCATACAAGGTCATCGCCTCGATCCCCATCGCGCGGCCGGCGCGGGTGACCTTGCGGACTGCCTCGACGCCCTGGCGGTGCCCGGCGAGGCGCGGCAGATGTCGCTTCTTCGCCCAGCGGCCATTGCCGTCCATGATGATGGCGACGTGACGCGGCAGTACCGCGCTGGAAGCGGCCGGCGCCATGTCGGTGACCGCCGCCGGCTTCACTGGCTCAGGATTTCCTTTTCCTTGGCCGTGGCCACGGCGTCGATGTCGGCGATCGTGCTGTCGGTCGCTTTCTGCACATCGCTCTCATGCCGTTTGCGCTCGTCTTCCGAATAGACGCCCTTTTTCTCGTCGGTCTTGAGCGAATCCATCCCGTCGCGACGAACGTTGCGCGCCGCGATTCGCGCCTTTTCGGCATATTGACCGGCGAGCTTGGCGAGTTCCTTGCGGCGTTCCTCGGTCAGATCGGGAATCGGCAGGCGCAACGTATTGCCGTCATTGATCGGGTTGAGCCCCAGGCCGGCCGACCGGATCGCCTTTTCGACCGGACCGATGTTCGATTTGTCCCATACCTGCACCGACAGCATGCGCGGCTCGGGCGCCGAAACCGTCGCGACCTGATTGAGCGGCATATTGGCGCCGTACACCTCGACCGTCACCGGATCGAGCAACGCGGTCGATGCCCGACCGGTGCGCAGCCCCCCAAGATCGTGCTTCAGCGCTTCGACCGCGCCCGCCATGCGGCGTTCGATATCGGCCTTGTCATAGGCGGCCATGTGTCATCCTTCCTTCTGTACCACCGTCGAGACGCCTTCTCCGCGCAGCACCGAGGCGAGATTGCCCGGTTCGCGGATGTTGAACACCACGATCGGAATGTTGTTGTCACGGCACAAAGCGATCGCGCTCGCGTCCATGACTTTGAGATTGTCTGCGAGGACCGTGTCGTAACTCACGGTTTCATAACGCTTTGCGCTCGCATCCTTCTTCGGGTCGGCATTATAGACACCATCGACCGACGTGCCCTTGAACAACGCATCGCAATTCATTTCGGCGGCGCGCAGCGCAGCGCCGCTATCGGTCGTGAAGAAAGGTGACCCGACACCCGCGGCAAAGATCACCACGCGGCCTTTTTCGAGGTGGCGCATCGCGCGGCGCCGGATGAAAGGCTCGCAGACCGACTGCATCGGGATTGCCGACTGCACGCGGGTATCGACGCCGATCTGTTCGAGCGCGTTCTGCACCGCCAGCGCGTTCATCACCGTCGCCAGCATGCCCATATAGTCGGCGGTGGCGCGTTCGATGCCCTTGGCCGCCGCCGACAGCCCGCGGAAGATGTTGCCGCCGCCGACCACGACGCACAATTCGTGCCCGGCTTGCCTGGCGTCCTTGATCTCGCCGGCGACGCGCGCCGTCACCTCGGGATCGATCGCCAGTCCCCCCTCACCCATCAGGACCTCGCCCGATAGTTTCAGGAGGATACGTTTATAGGCGGGGCTGGACATCGATACCTGCGGGTCGTGAAGTGGCGCGGACCTTAGGGGCGAGATGGTCCGAAGCCAAGCGTTAGCGGATATGGAAAGGGCCGCGCCTCGCGACGCGGCCCCATTCCATCGTCGGGATGTCGGATCAGGCCGGCTGCGGCACGCCCGACGCCGCCGCGACTTCCGCCGCGAAGTCCGATTCTTCCTTCTCGATGCCTTCGCCGAGCTGGAAGCGGACATAGTCCTTCAGCGCGATCGGCGAGCCGGCGTCCTTGGCGGCCGCCGCGACCACGTCGGAGATCTTGGTCTTGCCGTCC
>DASVNU010000435.1:0-4261 GCA_036383655.1 Sphingomonas sp.
CGCGCTGCAGGCCGAGGGTTTCCTGACCCGGGTCTATTCGGACGGCGAGACCGCGTTGAAGGCGCTGGTCGACAATCCGCCCGACCTGGCGATCTTCGACGTGAAGATGCCGCGGATGGACGGGCTGGAGCTGCTGCGGCGGTTGCGCGAGAAGAACCAGATTCCGGTCATCTTCCTGACCAGCAAGGATGACGAGCTCGACGAAGCGCTGGGTCTGGCGATGGGCGCGGACGATTATATCGCCAAGCCGTTCAGCCAGCGCCTGTTGATCGCGCGCATCCGCGCGATCCTGCGCCGCAGCGAATTGAGCCACGCCACGGGCGGCGGTGACGAAATTCCCGCCGAAACGGCGATCGACCGCGGCCGGCTGCAAATGGATCCCGCGCGGCATCGCGTGACCTGGGCGGGCGATAATGTCACGCTGACGGTCACCGAATTCCTGATCCTGGAGGCGCTCGCGCAGCGCCCGGGCGTGGTCAAGACGCGCAACCAGTTGATGGATGCGGCGTATCAGGACGACATCTATGTCGACGACCGCACGATCGACAGCCACATCAAGCGCGTCCGGCGCAAGTTCCGCGAGGTCGATGCCGAATTCGATGCGATCGAAACGCTCTATGGCGCCGGCTACCGCTTCTCGGAGGAGTGAGTCGGAGGGTGAAGGCCGTGACCTGACCCTGAAATGGTCGGGCCGGATTTCGCTCACCGCGCGCATCCTCGCGCTCAACATCTTCGCGCTGGCGCTGCTCGCGGGCGGGTTCTTCTATCTCGATTCGTACCGCACGCGGATCCTCGACAATCGCACCGCACAAGCGAGTCGCGAGGTGCGGCTGATCGCCGCGGCGATGGTGTCGACGCCGGCCGACCATCGCAACGACCTGGCGCTGCGCCTCGCTCGCGATACCGATACGCGCATCCGCCTGTTCGCCGCCGACGGCACGCCGACCGCCGATACGCGCGCCATGGGGCTGCGCAACTTCGTGCTGATCGATCCGAACAAGGAGGGTTGGGGTCTGCAGGCGGCGCGCTTCCTGGACGCGATGATCGACACCGTGGTCAACGCCCCGCGGGCCCCGCTCTATCGCGAACGCAAGGGCGGCGCCGAATGGCCCGATGTGCGGACCGCACGCTCCACCCAAGTCGCGCCGGCGACGGTGTGGCGCGCGCCCGACCGCACGCCCGTCATCACCGCCGCATCGGGCCTTGGCAACGGCGAGGTCGTGATGACGACGGTCAACGCCCGCGACGTGACGCAGACCGTGCGATTCGAACGCTTCCGGCTGGGCGTCGTACTGGCGATCGTCACCCTGGTGTCGATCTTCCTGTCGCTGTTCCTCGCCCGGACGATCGTGCGGCCGTTGCGCCGGCTGTCCCGCGCGGCGGTCCGCGTCCGACTGGGCCGCGCGCGCGAAGTGGTCGTCCCGCGCCTCCCCTCGCGCCGCGATGAGATCGGCAGTCTGGCCCGCGCGCTCAGCGACATGAGCCAGGCGCTGCGCGCACGGATCGACGCGACCGAGGCGTTCGCCGCCGATGTCACGCACGAGATGAAGAACCCCCTCGCCTCGCTCAGGTCGGCGGTCGACGGGCTGGCGCACGTCAAGGATCCGGCGCTGCAGGAACGATTGCTGGCGGTGGTACGTGACGATGTGCACCGGCTGGACCGACTGATCACCGACATTTCGGAGGCATCGCGGCTCGACGCCCAGCTCAGCCGCGCCAAGTTCGATGCGGTCGACGTGTTGGCGATGCTCGTCGCACTGATCGAGCAGCGCACGAAGCGCGGGATCGAACGCGGCGTGCGGATCAGGTTCGACAACAGTGCGCGCGGCAACCCGCTGGTGATGGGCGAAGGCAGCCGGCTGGAGCGGGTATTCGAGAATCTGTTCGACAATGCGGTGTCCTTCTCCCCCGACAATGGATTGATCACGGTCGCCGCGACCAGCGCTGACGACGATCTGGTCATTCGCGTCGAAGATGAAGGCCCCGGCGTCCCCGAAGAAGCGCGCGAAGCGGTGTTCCGCCGTTTCCAGTCGATCCGCCCGGAAAATGAGGAATTCGGCAAGCATTCCGGGCTAGGGCTCGCCATTGCGCGGACGATCGTCGAGGGGCATCAGGGCGTTATTGCGGTCGAGTCGCGTGAAGATCGTTTGAGTGGGGCCCGATTCGTCGTCCGGTTGCCGCTCGCTCCCAGGTGATGGAGGCTGCAATCGCGACCGCGCTCTCTTTCGAAACGCTCCACGTCTCCAGCATCGCCATCGATGGGCGCGCGGTGTTGATCGAAGGCGAATCCGGGGCCGGCAAGTCCGATCTCGCGCTGCGCCTGATCGATCGCGGCGCCAGTTTGATCAGCGACGATTATACCTTGCTCCAGCGCGCCGGGCGCGAGCTGATCGCGTCACCGCCCGACACGATCGCCGGCCAGATCGAGGTTCGCGGCCTGGGCGTTCTGCCGATACCGCATGTCGAGAAGATTCCGGTGGCGCTGCTGGTCCGCCTGACCGACGCGCCCGAACGGCTGCCGCTGGCGGAAGAGGTCCGCCGCATTGCCGGGGTCGACATCCGTGAAGTGGCGATCGACGCGCACACGGCGTCGGCGGCGATTAAGGTCGAGCTCGCCTTGCGGCACCTGACCGGCGGCAAGGCGTGACCCGAGCCAAGGAAATCCTGCTCGTCACCGGCCTGTCGGGTGCCGGCAAGTCGACCGTGCTCAAGACGCTCGAGGATCTCGGCTGGGAAACCGTCGACAACCTCCCGCTCCGGCTGCTCGATCGGTTGCTGAGCACGCCCTTGTCGGAAAGCACCGAAAGCGATTCGCCGCTCGCGGTCGGTATCGGTGCCCGAACGCGCGATTTCGACCCCGACAGTGTGGTCAAGCGCATCAAGAAACTGCGCGCCGACCATGGTTATGACATCGGTACGCTGTTCCTCGATTGCGGCGGCGCCGAGCTCGAACGCCGCTATTCGGAGACGCGGCGCCGCCATCCGCTCGCGCTCGACCGTCCCGCCAGCGACGGCATCGCGCGCGAACGCGAATTGCTCGCGCCGCTGCGCCGCTGGGCCAACCGGCTGATCGATACGACCGATCTGTCGTCGAACGAGCTCGCGCAGCAGGTGCGCGCGACCTTCGGCGGCGCCGGCCTGGGCGAGCCGACTTTGTCGGTCATGTCGTTCGGCTATGCCCGCGGCCTTCCGCGCAATGCCGATCTCGTGTTCGACATGCGATTCCTGCGCAATCCGCACTGGGTCGAAAAATTGCGCCCCGGAACGGGACTCGACGCCAATGTCGCCGCTTATGTGGCTGGCGATCCGACCTATGATGCCGCGATGGAGCGGATCGAGGACCTGCTGCTCCTGCTCCTTCCGCGCTATCGCGCGGAAGGAAAAGCCTATGTTACCATCGCTTTCGGCTGCACTGGCGGGCGCCATCGGTCGGTCCATGTCACGGAACGGGTAGCGAAGCGGTTGCGCGACGCGGGGTTTTCGCCCACGGTCACGCATCGAGATCTGGGGGCGGCACCGCAGGACTCCTTGGAGGGTGCGCCGCGGACGGGTTTGGGATAGTAAGCAACGCATGATCGGTCTGGTTTTGGTGACGCACGGACGGCTCGCGTCCGAGTTCGTCACCGCAATGGAACATGTCGTGGGTCCGCAAGAGCGCGTCGAATCGATCGCGATCGGCCCCGACGACGATATGGAAGCGCGCCGCGCCGACATCGCCACGGCGATCGGCAAGGTCGATGACGGCAAGGGCGTGATCGTCCTGACCGACCTGTTTGGTGGCACGCCATCGAATCTCGCCATTTCGCTGCTCGAACGCGGGCGAGTCGAAGTGATCGCCGGGATCAACCTGCCGATGCTGATTCGCCTGGCATCGGCGCGCAAGTCGATGAAAGTGGTCGATGCCGTGATCGCGGCACGCGAGGCGGGCCGAAAATATATCGCGGTGGCATCCGAGGCACTCGGCGAGGCCGCTGCCTGATGCCGGCGATCAGCCGTTCGGTCCAGATCGTCAACAAGCGCGGCCTGCATGCTAGGGCATCGGCCAAGTTCGTCACGCTCGCCTCGACCCAGCCGGTCGAGATCCTGGTGATCAAGGACGGTCCGGCGGTCACGGGTACGTCGATCATGGGGCTGATGATGCTCGGCGCGGCGATGGGCGACACGATCACGATCAGCGCCGATGGCGATGGCGCGGAAGGCGCGGTCGGCGCGCTGTGCGAACTGGTCGAGGCGAAGTTCGGCGAGGACTGAGCGCCATTCC
>DASVNU010000436.1:0-17229 GCA_036383655.1 Sphingomonas sp.
TATTCGCACCATATCGTGCCCAGGGTCGGCCAGGCGATCGCCGGCGACGCCGAAAGCTATCGCTATCTGATCGAATCGATCCGCCGCTTCCCCAGCATGGAGCGCTTCAAGGAAATGATCGGCGAGGCCGGGTTCGTCCAGGCCAAGGTCGAACCGATGCTCGGCGGACTGGTCGCGATCCATAGCGGCTGGAAGATTTGATGGGGCGACACACATCTCCCCTCCCGCCTGCGGGAGGGGTTGGGGGAGGGCATGTCGCCTTTCTCTATGCGATTGGAAACAGCCCTCCCCTAACCCCTCCCATAAATGGGAGGGGAATTAAGTGACCGCTCCAGCCGTCCATCTCTGGCGCCTGCTCAAATGGGGCCGCATCCTCGCGCGCCACGGCGCGCTCAAGGGGATCGAGCGCGACCCCAATACCCCGGTCAAGGTCCGCCGGCTGGTCCGGATCGCGCGGTTCGGCGCGCGGGTCCCCGCGGTGCCGCGTTATGCCGACGCGTTCCAGGCGATCGGCCCCGCCGCGATCAAGCTCGGCCAGACATTGGCGACTCGCCCGGACCTGGTGGGGGAGGAAGCCGCGCACGATCTGCTGCGCCTGCAGGACGCGCTGCCGCCTTTGCCTTACGACGTTATCAGGGCGGCGATCGAACGCGGGTTGGGCCGCCCGGTCGGCGAGGTGTTCGCCTCGATCGACGAGGTCGCGGTCGGCGCCGCCTCGATCGCGCAAGTCCATCGCGCGGTCACCCCCGACGGACGCCAGGTCGCGGTCAAGGTCCTGCGCCCTGGGGTCGAAGAAGAATTCACCCGCGCGATCGACACTTATCAATGGGCCGCCGCACAGGCCGAGGGCCTGGGCGGCGAACTTGCCCGCCTGCGCCCGCGCCTGGTCATCGAGACGTTCAAGCGCTGGACCTTGCGCGAGCTCGATCTGCGGCGCGAGGCCGCCTCGGCGTCGGAGCTTGCCGAATCGATGCGCGCCGAGCCCGACTATCAGGTCCCGGCGATCGACTGGCAGCGTACCACCGGCAGCGTGCTGACGCTCGAATGGATCGACGGCATCAAGCTGACCAATCGCGACGCGCTGATCGCCGCGGGACACGACCCCAGCAAGCTCGCCGGCATCCTGGTCAACGCCTTTCTGCGCCAGGCGATCTCGGAAGGCTTTTTCCACGCCGACATGCACCAGGGGAATCTGTTCGCGACTCCCGAGGGACATATCGCGGCGATCGATTTCGGGATCATGGGCCGGATCGACCGGCGCGCGCGCGTCTGGCTGGCGGAAATCCTCTACGGGCTGATCACCGGCAATTACAAACGCGTCGCCGAAATCCATTTCGAGGCGGGCTATGTCCCGTCGCACCACAATGTCGGCGAGTTCGCCACCGCGTTGCGCGCGGTCGGCGAGCCGATGCGCGGGCTGCCGGTCAAGGACATGTCGGTCGGCATGATGCTCGACGGCCTGTTCCGCATCACCCGTGATTTCGACATGCAGACCCAGCCGCATTTGCTGCTGCTGCAAAAGACGATGGTGATGGTCGAAGGCGTTGCCACCAGCCTCGATCCCGAGATCAACATGTGGGACACCGCCGCCCCGTTCATCCGCGAATGGATCCGCACCGAGCTGGGCCCCGAAGCGGCGATCGGCGATCTGCTGATCACCGATTTGCGCACCTTGGCGCGGCTGCCCGAGCTGATCCGCAATATCGAGGCTCGCTTCCCCTCGCCCGGCGGCGCCCCGCCCGCCCCGCCGCTGCGCGAGATCGAAGTCGTGCGGCTCGGCGGCGGCTGGCGCTACCTCGCGGTTGCGGTGCTGAGCGCCGCGGCGGCGGTCGCCGCGACCTGGTGGTTCCTCCACGGATGACGCTCTGGCTGGCCGAACCCTCGCGCTTCGCCGGCCTGTCGAAGGGCAAGGCGCGACTCGCGCTTCTCGGGCTGGTCCTGCTGCTGCTCGCGACATTGAGCGCGCTCACCGTGCCCGGCCCGCCCGCCGTCAGCGGCGATACGGCCAAGCGCGGCGACGACCAGGCGGACATCGTCCTCTACGAAGCGATCGTCGACGGCGTCCGCCATGGCGGCAATTACTACGCGGTCGCGGCGCAAGAGCTGCGGCGTGGCGATTATCCGCTGCGTCCCTTCGTCACGTTTCGCTTGCCCACGCTCGCGATGGTCCAGGCGCTGATGCCGCATTGGGCAGTGGTCGGCCTGCTCTGGGCGCTGGCCGCCGGGGTGATGGTCGCCTGGTTCAACCGCCTGCGTCCCGCTTTCGCTCGCCCGCCGCCTCTGTTCATCGCGATGGTGCTGCTCGCGGGCGGGATGGGCGCCTTCATCCAGGCCGACCTCGCCGCGTTCCATGAGGTCTGGGCCGGGCTGCTGATCGCGCTCAGCCTCGCGGTGCGTCGCCCCGGCCATTGGGTCGCCGCGGTGGGAATCGGCGCGATCGCATTGCTGATCCGCGAGACCAGCGCGCTCTATGTCGGCATCATGGTCGTGCTCGCCTGGCTCGAAGGCGACCGGCGCGAGGCGCTCGGTTGGGCCGGCGCGCTCGGGCTGCTCGCGATCGCGGTCGCCGCGCATGCTTATGCCGTCGCGCAAGTGGTGACGCCGATTGACCCCGCCTCGCCCGGCTGGGCCGGCATGCTCGGCTTCGGCTTCTTCGTCGAAGCGCTGACCTTGTCGACCGCGCTTCGCCTGGCGCCAATGTGGCTGGCGGCACTGCTGATGGGGTTCACCTTGTTCGGCTGGGCGGCGTGGCGCGACCTCACCGGGATCCGCGCGCTGGCGACCTTCACCGCTTATGCCGCATTGATCGGCCTGTTCGGGCGCGTCGACACCTTCTATTGGGGACTGATGGTGGCGCCCGCGATCCTGATCGGCCTGGCCTTCGCGCCGGACGGCGTCCGCGATCTGGTCGCCGCCGCCTTCCCCAAGCGTCGCAAGATCACGGTCACGAGGCTCACTCCATGAAGCGCATCCTGTTGATCGTCGGCGGCGGCATCGCGGCCTATAAAGCTTGCGAGCTGATCCGGCTGGCGAAGAAGGCCGGGATCGGCGTCAAATGCGTGCTGACCGCGGGCGGCGCGCATTTCGTCACGCCGATGACGCTCGCCGCCCTGTCCGAGGAACAGGTCTACACGACCCTGTGGGACCTCAAGGACGAGACCGAGATGGGCCATATCCAGCTGAGTCGGGAGGCCGATCTGATCGTCGTCGCGCCCGCCACCGCCGATCTGATGGCCAAGATGGCGGCCGGTATCGCCGACGACCTCGCCACCACGTTGTTGCTGGCGACCGACACGCCGGTGCTCGCCGCGCCGGCGATGAATGTCCGGATGTGGCAGCACCCCGCGACGAAGCGCAACGTCGCGACCTTGCGCGGCGATGGCATCACCGTGATGGAGCCCGACGAAGGGCCGATGGCGTGCGGCGAATACGGCCCCGGCCGCTTGCCCGAACCGCCCGCGATCCTGGCCGCGATCCAGGACAAGCTCGCCGGCTGAATGCTGACGGGCAAGCACATCATCGTCACCGCCGGCCCGACCCACGAGCCGATCGACCCGGTGCGCTACATCGCCAACCGATCGTCGGGCAAACAAGGCTTCGCGATCGCCGGGGCGCTGGCAGCGTTGGGCGCGCGGGTGACCTTGGTCGCAGGTCCGGTAACGCTGCCGACACCATCGGGCGTCGACCGCGTCGACGTCGAAACCGCGTTCGAGATGAGCGCCGCGGTCGATGCCGCGCTCCCCGCCGATGCCGCGGTGATGGTCGCCGCCGTCGCCGATTGGCGGGTCGACCCGTCCGCCCAGAAGATCAAGAAAGGCGCGAACGGCCCGCCTGTCCTCCGCCTGGTCGAGAACCCCGATATCCTCGCGACTCTTGCCCGCAGCCCGCGCCGTCCACGCCTGGTCATCGGTTTTGCCGCGGAGACCGAACAGGTGATTGATCATGCCCGCGCCAAACTGACTCGCAAAGGCGCCGACTGGATCGTCGCCAACGACGTATCGGGCGACGTGATGGGCGGCGATGCCAACACCGTGCATATCGTCTCGGCCGACGGCGTCGAGAGTTGGGACAGACTGCCCAAAGGCGACGTCGCCACGCGGCTCGCCGATCGGATCGCGGCGGCGCTGAGCTAGGGTCTGTACTCGCTAGCGGCGGGGTCGAGACGGAGCGGATTTTGTCGCGTGGGTAGGAGCGAGGAGGGAGCGATGCGATTAGCATCGTGACCGACGAGCGACGCCCTCCACGTGACAAAATCCGCCCGCCGCTGCGCGGTTGCGTTGTGGAGCCCGCCGGACGTCGTCGCTTGCTTGCGCGTAGTTCAAGCTACGCGACTGCGCTGCGCTCCTCGCCGACGGGCTCCGCAACGCAATCTCGATCCCCGCCGCTAGCGAATACAGACCCTAGAGCGCCAGCGCCATGAACACCGTTCCAGCCGGCGTCGGCACGTAATAAGGCGCGATCCGTTCGAACCCCAGCCCTTCGTACAGCGCGATCGCGCTCGTCATCGACGGCAGCGTGTCGAGCCTGAGTTCGCGATAGCCGCGATCGCGCGCCGCGGCGATGATCGCCTCGGCCAGCGCCCGCCCCAGCCCGATGCCGCGCGCTTCGGGCACCAGGAACAGCCGCTTCATCTCACACGCACCCTCGTCGAGCGGCCGCAGCGCGATGCAACCGAACGGCGCGCCGGCCTGGTCGCGCGCGAGCAACAGCGCGCCCTCTGGCTCGGCATATTTGCCCGGCAGGCCGGCCAGCTCGGTCGCGAAATCCTGATAAGCGAGATCGACCGGCAGTGAGGCCGCATAGCCCCGGAATAATTGGCCGACGGCCAGCACATCGTCTGGCGCGGCGACGGTATCGATCCGGAAGCGGTTGGACATGGCTTTATTGTGGCGCTGTGCCCGCAATGGTTGCAACTCCCCTTTCCTCGCCGCCATCCGGCCCCCTACAACGCGGCGATGATCTCGATTCGGACCCGCTGGATCGCCGCAGCCGCCGCGGTTGCGCTCGCGACATGATCCCTGCGCTCCGCGCCCTCATTGCAAAGGTGACCAAGACCAGATGACCGCCCCGATTCGTATCGCCGTCAAGCGCCTGCCCCATGGTGGCGATCTGCCGCTGCCGGCTTACGCCACCGCCGGCGCCGCCGGGATGGATGTGGTGGCGGCCGAAGCGCTGACGCTCGCGCCCGGTGCCCGTCACGCGGTCGCGACCGGCTTCGCGATCGCGATTCCCGAAGGCTATGAGGTTCAGGTCCGCCCGCGCTCGGGCCTGGCGCTCAAACATGGCGTGACCTGTCTCAACACGCCGGGCACGATCGACCATGACTATCGCGGTGAAGTAAAGGTGATCCTGGCCAATCTGGGCGATCGGCCGTTCGATATCGGCCGGGGTGACCGGATCGCCCAACTCGTTCCGGCCCCGGTTCAACGCGCGACGCTGGACGAAGTGGTGGAGCTCGACGACACTGATCGAGGTAGTGGCGGTTTCGGCTCCACTGGTCGATAATCGGCGAATGATGTTCGGATTCTTCCTCCTCTTTCAGGCGGCCGTCGCTTCGGCCGTACCAACCGCCGTCCCCAGCGACTGGTCGAAGCTGCCCGATCTCCGGCTGACGACGACGCCCGATTATGCGGCGATCATGACCAGGTTCGTCCATGACGAGATCGCCGCCGGCCGTTGTGCCGCGCCCGCCCCGGTCGACGGCAAGACCAGCATCAAGGTCGACATGGTGGTGCTCGTATCCTCGGCCAATGGCGAGGCGGTGAAGATCGTGCCCAGGGCGATCAACTGCCCGACCGTCGAGCAATTCGCCGCCGGCGTCGTCCAGAAGGCGACGCGGGGCAATATCGCCGGCCCGCCACCCGCGGCCGACAGCTGGTACCACACCGGCATGACCCTTACATGGGGTCCGTGACCCTTTCATCGACGAGCCTTTCCGACGCTGACCTTTCCCGGTTCGCCCGGCACATCGTGTTGAAAGAGATTGGCGGCGCCGGGCAACTGACATTGCGCCGCGCACATGTCGTGGTGATCGGTGCCGGCGGGATCGGATCGCCCGCGCTGCAATATCTCGCCGCCGCCGGGATCGGCCGGATCACGATCGTCGATGACGATGCGGTCGATCTCTCCAATCTCCAGCGCCAGACAGTGTTCGGCATGCCCGATATCGGCACGGCCAAGACCGACGCCGCGGCCGCCGCGCTCGCCCGGCTCGATCCCGATGTGGCGATCGAGCGCCGCCGGATGCGAATCGACGCGGACAATGTCGGCGCGATCCTGGCGGGAGCCGACGTCGTGCTCGACGGCACCGACAATTTCGCAACGCGGCTGGCGGTCGCCGATGCCGCGCTGGCGCTGCATGTCCCGCTGGTCTCGGCGGCGGTCAGCCAGTTCGAGGGTCAGCTCGGCGTCTATCGCGGCTGGGAAGCGGACAAGCCCTGCTATCGCTGCTTCGTCGGCCACGACCCCGAGCGCGAAGGCGTCAGCTGCGCTGATGTCGGCGTGCTCGGCGCGATGGCGGGGGTGATGGGCAGCCTCGCCGCGCTCGAGGTCATCCGCGCGATCGTGCCGTTCGGCGACGACACCGCCGGCACCCTGCTGCTCGCCGACGGCCTGTCGCTGCGCTTCCGCACCATCCGGCTGCCCAAGGATCCGGGCTGCACGGGTTGCGCGGATTGACTTGCGTCAAGCGGGCAAGCGGCCGGTCAGCACACACGACACCGAAAGCTTGTGCTTGATCGCACGTTCAAGCGTCGCGCCCGACATCGGATAACCGACCGCGTCGAGCACTTCTAGGCCTGCTTCCTCCATGATCGCCCGCGCATGAGCGACGTCGCGAAACAGAAAAATATGGTCAGGCGCCGGGCTGTTCGCCGGGACGTTGACGAAGATCAGGCCGCCCAACTCAAGATGCCGGCTCGCCGCGCGCAATGCGGCGACCGGATCCTCGAGATGTTCGAGGATCTCGCTCATCACGATGCTGTCGAAACTGTCGCTGCGATCGGCCCCTTGGTCGAACAGGTCGCGCAGGACGAGATCTGGCTGACGCGGCGCAGCGAGCAGATCGAGCGCATGACGGGTCTTGGCGATACTCGCGGGGCTGATGTCCCAACCCGTGACCGACGCGACCCGCGGATCGCTCGCCGCGAAATAGAGAAACAGGCCGTGCCCCGGGCCGATCTCGAGGTGCTTCGCCCCTTCAGGCAGCCGCGGAAGATAGTCGTTGGCGAACGCTGCAAAGGCGTTGGCGTGGTTCGCCCACATTACGTCTGACAGCAGCAGCCCGTTCATGTAGCGCGACATGAACGGCTCGTTGGCATAACATTCGGTGTTAGCGTCTTCGAACCGTGAAAGGCGGTAGATGCCGTTGCGGCGAAAATGGATCTCCTCGGGCAGGACGATGTCCTCGCACAGGAAACGATAGTCGTCGCACAGCGCGTCGAGCCCGCCCGGCGCGTCCACCGCCAGCTTGAGGATGCACCTCGACAGCCGTTCGGTCACGGCCAGCGACGCGGCATTGCGGTCGCGAAAGCTGCGCTCGACGAAGACGCCATGGTCAGGCCAGCGTGCCACCACGGCATCAGTCAGCGATTTGGTGGCAGGATAGGAACCGAGATCGGTCATCATATGGCCTTCTGGCTGGGAGCGCTCTGAAAATCGTGCGCGAAATCGGGCGCCTCGATCAGTTCGACGATCGTGTTGATGGAGGTCACGAAAAATTGGATCATCGCGCCGCCGAACGCGATAGCAGGTTTCGGGTCGGCGGTCGGAAAGCAGCCCGCGCCGCGCAATTCCTCGGCCGCGCCGCGCAAATCGGCCACGCGGTAGGCGACATGGTTGAGCAGGTTCTTGCGCCCCGCCAGCGCACCAGCAACCGGGCTTTCCGGTCCCAACGGCGACAACAGCTCGTAAACCATGCCCGATCCGTCGCGACCGAACTGGAGGTGGACGCCGTTGACCGGATCCTCCAGCGGCGCGGTCCACTCGCTGATGCCGAGCGCCCGGACGAAGTGTGATCGCCCCTTTTCGAGTGACTTCACTACGACGCCAACATGGTCAAACTGCCAATGCTGCGCTGCGGCGAAATCGGAACTCATAGTCGGCGGCGATAGGACTGGACTTGGTCACACGCAACCCTTACTCGCCGCATCGCAATAGCTGGACGGGAAGCCGACGGGTCTAACGTCTGCTCATGGACAACCCCTTATCTACCCGATGAGAGAGGCTTAATGGACGAGGAAGAAATTCTCCGCCGGATCGAGGAAGTCGTGCGCGATCAGCTCGACGATGAGGCAATCGTGTTGAGCCGTACCACGCGTGCGGACGAAGTCGATGGCTGGGACAGCCTCGCGCATGTCCGCATCATGATCGCCGTCGAAGAGGAATTCGGGGTTCGATTCCAGACTTCCGAAATCACATCGCTCAAGAATATCGGCGGGTTGGTCGATCTGGTGAAAGCCCGCCTCTGATCGCCTGACCGAAGGGAAAACGTCAAATGTTTGTCCCGTGGCAGATGCCCTGGCTGCCAGAGGCGCCAGTTGCCTTCAAGGATCGGCTGAAAACTCTAGCGAGCGACCAAGCTGGGCGCGGGATCGCGTTGATGCAGCTCGCCACCGGCCAGCTCAACTCCAGCCAGTTGCTGGCGTTCGGCAAGACCCTACGGCAATTGCGGGCAAGCGGTGTAGCCCTCGACCCGCTGTCGCCGTTCCGACTCGCGGTGCTGTCGTCGAGCACGTTTGATATCGTCGCCAGCGCGCTTCCGGCTGCGGGCGCGCGGCACGGGCTGGCACTAGATGTCGCGCTCGCCGAATATGATCAAATCGTCCAGACGGCGCTCGATCCCAAGGCGCATGTCTTCGCTGAGCGGCCGGATGCCGTGCTCGTTCATTTCGACCATCGCTGGCTGGGACTCGACCGGTTCGCTGCCGCGCATAGCGCCGTCGTCGATGACGCGATCGACCGTATCGCCATGGTGCTGCGAGCGCTGCGCGATGGGGCTGGCGCCCAATTGATCGTCAGCAACGTTCCGTCGCCGGTTGGAACATTGTTCGGCGGCTTCGACCTGACGGTCGCCGCGGCACCCCGCGCCCAGATCGCTGCCTTCAATGCCCGGCTGCGCGAGGTCGCTGGCGAAACCGGCGCGCTGGTACTCGATCTCGCATCGGTCGCCGAGCAGGTCGGGACCGCGCAATGGTTCGACCCGGTGATGTGGAATCTCTACAAGCTACCGGTCGCACCGCAATGCGCGCCGCTGCTCGCCGACGTGATCGCGCGGACGCTCGGCGCCATTCGCGGCAAGGCCCGCAAATGCCTCGTGCTCGATTGCGACAACACTTTGTGGGGCGGCGTGATCGGTGACGACGGGATGGAAGGCATCGCGATCGGATCGGGCAATGCCGAGGGCGAGAGTTTCCTGGCGGTCCAGCAGCTCGCGCTCGATCTCAAGAACCGGGGAGTCATCCTCGCGGTCTGCTCGAAGAATTTCGATGAGAATGCGCGCCAGCCGTTCCGCGAGCATCCCGACATGCTGTTGCGCGAAAGTGACATCGCCGTGTTCCAGGCGAATTGGAGCGACAAGGCGAGCAACCTTGAGGCGATTGCGGAAACGCTCAATATCGGCCTCGATTCGCTGGTCTTTCTCGACGACAACAGTGCGGAACGGGCACAGGTCCGCGCGGCTCTGCCGATGGTCGCGGTGCCCGAACTGCCCGCCGATGCGGCATGGTATCCCGCCTATCTGTCGAGTGCGGGGTATTTCGAGGCAGTTGCCTGGTCCGACGAAGACCTCAATCGCAGTGCGAGCTATCTCGCCAATGCTCAGCGCGCCGAAGTCCAACAACGGTCGCGCGACCTGGGCGATTATCTGGCGGCATTGGAGATGGCGTTGTCGGCCAGGGGGTTCGATGCGCAGGGGCGCGGTCGGATCGCCCAGCTCATCAACAAGTCGAACCAGTTCAATCTGACGACACGCCGATACACCGAGGCGGAGGTCGCCGCCGTGGAGAGCGATCCGCAAGCAATCACGCTCCAGGTACGGTTGCGCGACAAGTACAGCGATTTCGGCATGATCGGGGTGATCATCGCGCGACCGGACCCCGATGACGCGGACGCGGTCGACATCGATACCTGGCTGATGAGTTGCCGCGTGCTCGGGCGTCGCGTCGAGGAAGCGATGCTGCAGGCGCTGGTCGACGGTGCGCGGATGGCTGGTCGATCGCGGCTCCTCGCCCACTATTTGCCGACGGCGAAGAACGGCATGGTCCGCGAACTGTTCGACGCGCTCGGCTTCGAGCTGGTCGAGGAGACGGAAGCGGGCGAACGTCATTATCGGCTCGATCTCGATGGATATAGCGCCAGGCCGCTGCCCTTCGCCGATTGGGGTGACGCCGCTTGACGCTCGTCTATCCGTTCTTCCTGTTCCTCTTCCTGCCGGCATTTCTGGCATGCTTTGCGTTAGCCGGACGGATCGCAGGCAATCGCGGCGCGCTGGTCATCCTGATCGCCGCCTCGCTCGTCTTCGCGGTCTCGCAAGGCACGCCATTCCTGATCGTCATGGTCGCGAGCGCGCTGCTCAATGCAGTGCTGTTGTTCGCCGCGGCGTCCCCCACAACCACGCCCAAGCAACGCGGACGCATCGTCGGCATCGGCATCACGCTCAACATCCTGCTCCTTGCGCTCGTCAAATATTCGGTCTGGCTGCAATGGCTGCCCGGCATCGGTCCGCTTTCGGCGACGCTCGGCGCCCTGATTCCAACCACGCTGTCGTTCCTGACCTTCCAGCGCGCCGTCGCCTTGCTCGATGCCCTTGGCCAGCGCGAGGGGGTGGCACGAGGCCTGGAGGCGCCACCGCCCGGCAAGGCGCCGTCACCGGCGGATCCGATGCTGCGCTATGCCGCTTTCGCGAGCATGTTTCCAACACTGCTGATCGGACCGATCGCCTATCTGGTCGAGATCCTGCCGCAATTCGCTCGAAGCAGCTTCGGCCGGTTGCGCGGGATCGACCTTTCGGTCGGCCTGACGTTGGTATCGATCGGCATCTTCAAGAAGTTCGTTCTTGCCGACCAGATCGGATCGGACTGGGTCGATCAGGTCTATAGCCAGGTCGCCACGGGGCACCCGGTCAGCTCAGGCCAGACGCTGACCGCGTTGCTGGCCTATTACGTACAGCTCTATTTCGACTTTTCGGGATATTCGGACATCGCCTTGGGTGTCGCGCGGATGATCGGCATCACCTTGCCGATCAATTTCGATTCACCGCTGCGCGCGACCGGGATCATCGATTTCTATCGCCGCTGGCACATGACGCTGACCCGAGTGATTGCACGGTTCCTGTTTACACCGCTGTCGATCGCGGGCTCGCGCTTCGCGGCGAGGCGGCGGATGAAGGGCGTGTCGGCGAAGATTGTCTCGCTCTGGGGGCCGCTGCTCATCAATTTCACGATCATCGGACTTTGGCACGGAGCTCGGCTTACCTTCGTGCTGTTTGGCCTGGTGCACGGTACCTGGTACGTCATCGAAACCGAGTGGAAAAACGCCCGCTGGTGGAAGAAGCGACGGGCGGCGATCGCCGAACGCTGGCGATTGGTGGGCGGTGCGACCATCGCCATCCCGTTGCTCATCGTCACCTTTGCGCTGTTCCGGTCGCCGACGCTCGACGTGTTCGGCAAGATGATGCACAGCCTGGTCGCGCATCGACCTGCCGAAGTCCCGCTGCATCAGGATCCAACCGCGGTACCGATTCTCCTGCTGGCCTTTGCCGTCGCCGCGTTCATGCCCAATGCCTACGAATTGCTGCGGCGCTATCGCGGTGGGATTCCGTCGTTCGTGAATCCGTCGCGCACACTTTCGATCTTTCGGTTCCGCTGGCGCCCGACGCTGGTCTGGGCGGCCGGGAGCGGCGTCCTCGTCCTCGTGGCAATGCGAAAGATGACCGTGATCGTGCCCTTCGTCTATCAGGTGTTCTGAGATGAAGATCGTTCTTCCTCGCTGGATCGCGGCGGTCTTTTACGGGGGTCCGCGGCATGGGGCCGGCACGTTGGCACGCGCCATTGGTGCGCCCTGGCATCTGGCGGTCGCGGCATTGCCGATACTGCTGGGAATCGCGATGTGCCTGTTGTTGCAGATCGTCGATCCCTACGATCTGCGTCCCTGGGGATTTCCACCCAGATTCGTCGACGCAAATTACCCCGGGTCGCAAACGATCTACATGATGGCGGGGCGGACGCGCGAGCCGCACGATCTCGCGCTGTTCGGCGGCTCGACGACGATGGCGGTGACCCCGGCACAACTGCGTTCGGTGTTCGGCGCAAAGGCGCCGGTCAATCTGTCCTACCCACTGCCTTCGCCAGAAGATTCGGCCATGATCATGATGCATTTGATCAAGACGCCGGGGATGCGTCGCATCGTGATGGGCGTCGATCACTCCCAGATGGGAAATGACGGAATCGCTTATACGACGGGTCAGCTGGCTATGCAGTCGTTCGCGCCGCGGTGGTTCGACATGCCCGATTTCAACCTGCGCACCATTCAGGCAACCGCCCGGCGCGCAACGGGAAAACCGCTGGATACTGCTACCTGGCGTCTCGAGCCCGCAAGCTATTACGATTCCCGCCGGTTGACGGCCCAGCCGGACCTGCTCGCGTTGCTCGACGACAGCGTCGTGCATCCCTCACCCGACATGTTCGTTCAGCCTCGACTGCCGGGGTGCCGATCGTATCGCTTCATCAATCGCGTCGTCATCCCCGTCGGGCGCGCCGCCCAGGCGCGGGGCATTACGGTCGATCTCTTGTTCCCCCCGCTCCCGCCGGTCGCGCTCTACAATTGGCAGAAAAGACCCTTGATGATGAGCTCCTGGACCAAGGGAGCCGACTATCGTCAGCTGATCCATTTTCACGAATGCATCGCGATCGTCGCGGCCGAGGAGAGGCTCGGCGCGGTAAAGGTTCACGCCACCGACGCCGATGCCGTACTGACCGGCGACCTGAACAATTATCGCGACACGGTGCATATCACCGCTCCTGCCGCCCTGGTCCGGATGATGACCGATGTCCGCGACGGTCGATTTGTCCTGACGACGTCAGGAATAGCCGCCTATTCCGGAACCATGGAGAAGGCGATCCGTGCCGCCGGAACGCAACGGTACGGGAAGCATTGACCGCGCCCTGTCATTCGACGCTGGTCTCTTGCTGCGTGATCGCGCAATCGCACGCCTGGTTTGGAAGTATCGGTCACAAGGACGGGCGCGCAGCCCATTCCAGCACCGCCAAGATTAGAGCGTATCGATGAACTTGCGGATCGCCGGACCGATTTCGGGCCGGTCGAGCGCCAGCGCGATGTTCGCCTGGATATAGCCAGCTTTGTCGCCGCAATCGAAGCGCCGCCCGCCGAACTTATAGGCGTGGAATGGCTGGCCGCCGATCATCTGCGCCATCGCGTCGGTCAGCTGGATCTCGCCGCCCGCGCCCTTGCCCTGCGTCTCGAGCACTCGCATCACTTCGGGCTGCAATATGTAGCGGCCCGGGATCATCAGGTTCGACGGCGCGGTGCCGAGCTTGGGCTTTTCGACCAGCGCGGTCACCTCGACCAGGTCGCCGTCCTGCTTGCCCGGCGAGATGATGCCGTAACGGTCGGTCTCCTCGGGCGGGACTTCGAAGCCGCAAACCAGATTGCCGCCGACCCGATTATAGGCCTCGACCATCTGCTTCATGCAGCCCGGCTGGCCGACCATCAACTCGTCGGCGAGGAAGATCGCGAACGGCTCGTCGCCGACGATGTCGCGCGCGCACCATACCGCATGGCCAAGCCCCATCGGCTCCTGCTGGCGGACATAGGCAACCGCACCTGGCTTGAGCCGCGTCTGGTGGAGCAGTTCGAGCGACTTGCCGCGCTGCGACATGGTCGATTCGAGCTCATAGGCGATGTCGAAATGGTCCTCGATCGCCGACTTGCCGCGACCGGTGACGAAGATCATCTGCTCGATCCCCGCTTCCAGCGCCTCGTCCACCGCGTACTGGATCAGCGGACGATCGACGATCGGCAGCATCTCCTTGGGGAGCGCCTTGGTCGCCGGCAGGAATCGGGTGCCGAGGCCCCCGACGGGGAACACGGCCTTGCGTAACGGCTTGATCGACATTCAATTCTCCTGGCGGGCGCGCATAGGCCCGTCCGCGTTCCGCGGAAAGCCCCGATCGACGACCCGCCACGCCGCCCGGAGGATACGGCGTATCGGACTGACCACCAGATAGAGCGGGCGGGCCACGCGCGGCAGCGGCAGCGCGAGCGCATCCTCGGTCGATACCCAGCTTCCCCAGGCAACGCTGGCGAGGTAGCGCGGGCTCGATTTGAGCAGCAGCGCCGATGCGTGCCCGACCGCCATATAGCGGCGGGGCAAGTCGCCCTGTTCGGCCAGTTCGTCGGGGCCGCGCATCAGCGCATCCGACAAAGCCGCCAGCCAGCGGACGCGACGCGATCGTCCGACATCGCCGGGGATCGGCGTCGCGAACAGGCGATTGGCCTGCAACAGCGCCAGGTCCATCGCTCGCGCGACGCCGTCGCGCCTCGCCCGCGCGCGCAGCGATGCTACCGCCGCATCATCCATCGCCACCAGCAACGCGTTGAAATCGGCCAGCCATTTCAGCCGCGACCAGCCATGCCGCGCACCATGGACCGCGAGATAGACCATCAGCGGCTCGTCGCGGAGCGCCGGCAGATCGTGCCCGGCGACCGCGACCATCCGCACATCGCGGACCAGATCAGGCTCAGCGAGCAGTCCCTTCAGCGACGTCGCGCGCCAATGGAGGTCGAGCATCGCCCGGTTGCCGGCGCGAATCAGCGTACATTCCTTGACCATGTCGATCAGCACCGGCAGCCGCCTGGCATCGAGCGGCACGGACGGATCGGTAACGCGATAGCCGGCGCGGCCGAGCAGATCGATCGCGGCGGCGACATGTTCGGCCCCGATCAACAAATCGTTGTCGAGCGTCTGCTTCACGTACTGATCGCGATACGCGAGTTCGGCGAGCGTCGCGCCTTTGAGGAACACGGCGGGAATGCCGGCGTCCGCCAGCATCGCGGCGAGCCGCGCCGCCTCATCGATCAGCAACAGGTTGCGCGCGATCTGGCGGTGATGCCCGGCGACAAGACCGGGCGGTACCGCAAGTCCCGCCGCCGCCAACCCGATCCGGGCAAACCCCAGCACGCGATGGCGCCGCGCCAGCGCCACGAACCGGCGCCAGTCGATTGCCGCTCCGGCAGCCGCACGGATCGCGGTCACGTCGGTCGGCCAGCGGCAGCATGCCGCGAGCAACAGGAACTCGGCGGAGGGCCCGCCACCGCTCACGTCGACAGGAACCAGCGATGCCCCGCCTCGATCCCGATCGCGGTCAGCATCCCGCTGGCATAGGCGCCGGTGTCGATGCCGATGCGGTTGTGCAATTCCTCGACCGCCGGGCTGATCGAATGGCCATGGACGACGATCGTCCCGTGGCTGCCTTCGAAATCGAGGAAGCGTTCGCGGATCCAGCGCAAATCCTCGGGCTTCTGGCGATCGAGCGGCACGCCCGGTTTTATCCCGGCATGGACGAAGCAATATCCGCCAACCACCAACGTGTCGGTCATGCGGTTGAGGAACATGGCGTGAGCGTCGGGCACGCGCCTGGCGAAATCCTCGCACAGCGACAAGGTATCGCCCGATTCTATCAGCGCCTCGGCGACCCCATAGCTCGCCATCGTGTCGGCGCCTCCGATCCGGGTCCAGAACCGCGCCGCCTCCAGATTGCCGGCAAGCGTCAGCAGGAACACTTCCTCGTGATTGCCTTTGAGGAACACCGGCCGCCGCGATCCCCAGTCTCGCGTCAGCAGATGGTCGATCACTTGCTTAGAATGCGGTCCGCGATCGACCAGGTCGCCGAGCAGCACGATCCGCGTCTCCGCCGCCCCCCGCGCCTCGTCGTCGCGATCGATCGCATCGAGCAAATGCGTGAGCAGGTCGAGCCGGCCGTGAACGTCGCCGATCGCATAGAGCCGCTCGCCCGGCGGAACGTGCGCGCCGTTGGGTACCGACGCCTCACGACCGCCACCGCCACCGAACAGATTCTTCAACCGCCGTGCGATCATGACGCGCCTCGCCCGGCAAAACGGATAGTCCGGATGTCCATCGCTGCAGATAGGCGCCGCGCTCGCCCGCGATCAAGCGAGCATTGGAACGAACCTTCGCCCGGCGCGCATTGCGGCGCACACATGTCGGCTGTTTACCCCGCGGCGATCCCCCTATAGCCCTGCAACCGGGCCAAACGGCCGAATCCTCGAAGGGGCAGCAGTGGGTCAGTTCCATGTGACGACAGGCGGTGACGGCCCGCGACAGGCCCCGGCATGACCCGGCCCGATGCTTCGCGGCCGGTCCGGATGATGATGGCCAGCGAGTTCACCCACGGTTCGACCGCGCGCGGGCTGGTCGGCGGCTTTCGCGCGCTGGGCTGGGACGTGGCCGAGGTCGACGTGCTCAATTTCGTCGTGCGCGGTCGCGGCCTGATGTCGCGCGCCGCGGCGCGGCTGCTGTGGAACAACTCGATCGCCGAATATAATGCCGAGATTCTCCGCGTCGCCGAGCTCAACAAGGTCGAGCTCTTCCTGACGATCAAGGGAGTCAATATCGCGCGCTCGACGGTCGAGCGCTTGCGCGCCAACGGTACGCGCGTCGTCGTTTTCTATCCCGACGTGCTGTTCGATCACGTCGGGGTCGATGAAGCGGTACTCGCCGCGACCGACCTGATCGTCACCACCAAGAGCTATCACGCGCCCTATCTCGACCAACTGGTCGGGCCGGCGCGGCATGCCTTCGTCCATCACGGTTATTGCCCGAGCGCGCATTCGCGCCGCCACGCGCCGGACGCCATCCCCTATCGCTGGGACATCGGGTTCATCGGCAACGCCTCTCCGCACAAGGCCGCGCATCTGGCCGCGGTCGCGCGTGCCTTTCCAGATCGACGCTTTATCGTGGTTGGCAATGGTTGGACTAGCCTGGCGCGGGCGACGCCGCTGGCGCCGTATGTGCTAGGCGCCCCTATCTCCGGCGACTATTTCGCGCGCGCGATTGAGGAGACCAGGATCAACTTGGCCATACATCACGGCGAGGTGGGGTCGGACGGATGGCAGGACCTCACCTCTACTCGCACGTTCGAAATCCCCGCCGCCGGAGGCTTCATGCTCCATGTCGACAATGACGAAGTCCGC
>DASVNU010000437.1:0-2453 GCA_036383655.1 Sphingomonas sp.
GCCCGATCTTTGCGACCGGCTTGTGCGCCTGCTCGATCTCTCACCGCAAACCCGGCTGATCGAAATCGAAACCGATCAGGGCGGCGTCAGCGTCTCTCGCGACTGGCCCAGCGACAAGATGGAGGAGGTCTCGGCCATAGAAGCCGAAATCCAGTCCACCCCCGGCATCATGCGCATGACCATGTTCCAGGCGAGTTGACGATGGAGTGGTTCCGCCAACTCGGCCGCGCGATCCGCAACCTGTCCCGCATCGCGCGCCAGAATCCCATATGGGCAATCACGGCGCTGGTGGTCAGCCCGATCCGACTGATCCGCCATCTGATCGGCGTCCTGATCCTGTTTCTGGCCGCCGGCATCGTGCTGGGCCTTGGGATGCCCCTCATCCTCGGCAAGCTGCTCGGCCTCCCGCATGATTCCAACCTCTATCAAACGATCATGATGTTGACGGTCATCGTCGTCATCCTCATCGGTTTGCGCGCGCTTTTCCAACCGCTGATCCTTGCTTATGGTGGCCCTGCCGCCGACGACACCCACGGCTCGGCCCGCTTTGCGACCGATGCCGAAAGCCGCGCCTATGCCGGTAATAGCGGCCTGCTGATCGGCCGCGACCGCAAAGCGGGCAAGCCGCTGCGCTATGCCGGCCCCGCCCATCTGCTGACGATCGCGCCGACGCGCACCGGCAAGGGCGTGGGCACCATCATCCCCAATCTGCTCGACTATCCCGGCCCGGTCGTCTGCATCGACCCCAAGGGTGAGAACGCCCGCATCACCGCTCGCCATCGCGGCAACTTCGGCCCGGTCCATGTCCTTGATCCGTTCGGTGTGACGGGCATCGCCAGCGCGGCGTTCAATCCGCTCGACCGCATCGACCCTGCCAGCCTCGATCTGGCCGACGACTGCATGACGCTGGCCGACGCACTGGTCTACGATGCCCCCGGCGAGGCAGGCGAGGCGCATTGGAACGAGGAAGCCAAGGCGCTGATCGCCGGCATCATCCTCGCGATCGTCACCAGCGAGCCGCCCGCGACGCGCACCCTCGCCACGCTGCGCGACCGGCTCACCCTCGCACCGCAAGCCTTCGCCGCCATGCTCGAAACGATGCAGGCGCAAGGCGGCCTCGTCGCGCGCGCCGCCAACCGCCACCTGGGCAAGTCCGATCGCGAGGCGGCGGGCGTCCTGTCGGCCGCGCAGCGTCATACCCATTTTCTCGATTCACCCCGCATGTCGGCGGTCCTGGGCCGCTCGGATTTCAGCTTCGCCGATGTGAAGGCGCGGCCCACGTCGATCTATCTGGTGCTCCCGCCCGATCGGCTCGCCACCTATGCCCGCTGGCTGCGCCTCATGCTCGCCCAAGGGCTGACCGATCTGGCGCGCGCGCCGGCCTCCCCTGCCCGCCCGGTCCTGTTCCTGCTCGATGAGTTCGCCGCGCTCGGCCGCCTCGAACCCGTCGAGCGCGCGATGGGCCTGATGGCTGGCTACGGCATCCAGCTATGGCCGATCTTGCAGGATGTCCACCAGCTCCGCGCGCTCTACGAGCGCCGCGCCGGCACCTTCCTGTCCAACGCCGGCGTGCTGCAAATATTCGGCGTCAACGATCATGACAGCGCGAAACTCGTCTCCGATCTGCTCGGGCAGGAAACGGTCGTGTTCGAGACGATGAGCCGCGCGATCGACGCGGAGGAAACCGGCATATCGTTCGGATCGCAGCATGTCGGCCGCCCCCTGCTCACGCCCGATGAAGTCCGCACGCTGCGCGAGGATCTCCAACTCCTGTTCCTCGCGGGGCAGCGCCCGATCGTCGCGACCAAGCTGCGCTACTATGCCGATCGCGAGTTCGGCGGCAGGTTCGATCGGGCTTGAACGGTCGCCAAAAGCACGAAGTCTCTTGCCGCTGATGGCTCATGCCCGCCTGCGCCCGCGTAAACGCTAGAACAGTTCGTGCTTTTGGCGACCGAACGGGCTTTTGGAATGGTGAAATGATGGACCCGTCGCGGTAGCAGCCACGACGGGTCAGGGTGTCGCGATATGACAACATTCGAAACCGACATACGCATAACCGATTGCCTCGGCGCACGCGAATCCTGGCCAGCGTCACAATGTGGCGGGCGTTGGCGTTCGAACGATGAGTTTTGGGGTAGGACTCACCGTTGACGCTGATCGAGACGGCTGCGAACGGCGTGGGGATCTAGCAGCCAAAAAATCGGCCGCATGGGAAGCCCGTAGAGCGTCACGCCCGCTTGGACCGCCTTTGGCCTACCAAACGCACAGAATGAAGCCCAGCGGCCCGGAAATCGCCCCTGCTGCCCCGCTTCCGCTTCCCCCGCCCTCTCGGTTCGGGCATTACCCTATCCGCCTGGCTTTTTGGAAAGCCAATTGCAACGGTGCCGTTGGTGCTGTGGTTGCGGTTGGGACGTAGCGTTTAAACGATCCTGAATTGAATAAAAAGCGTGCCG
>DASVNU010000438.1:0-11823 GCA_036383655.1 Sphingomonas sp.
CGCCCGACACGCCGCCGCCGAGGATGGCGACCTTGGCCGGGGCGACGCCGGGTACGCCGCCGAGCAGCACACCGCGACCGCCCTGTTCCTTTTCGAGATAATGGGCGCCGACCTGGACCGACATGCGGCCGGCCACTTCGGACATCGGCTTGAGCAGCGGCAGGCCACCGCGCGCCGCCGTCACCGTCTCATAGGCGATGCAGGTCGCGCCCGACTTCATCAGCCCTTCGGCCTGCGGCTTGTCGGCGGCGAGGTGGAGATAGGTGAAGAGGACATGGCGCGGTTCGAGCATCGCCACTTCCTGCGGCTGCGGCTCCTTGACCTTCACGATCATGTCCGATTCGGCGAACACGGTCCTGGCGTCGGGCACGATCCGCGCGCCGGCGTCGATATAGGCCTGGTCCTCGAAATCGATGCCCATGCCCGCCTTGGTCTCGACGATCACCTCGTGACCGGCGGCATGGAGCTCGGCGACCGACGAGGGGGTCAGGCCGACGCGATATTCGTGATTCTTGATTTCCTTGGGGACACCGACTCGCATGCGAACTCTCCTGAAAGGGGTTGGCACGCAAATAGCGCCGAAAAGCCGAGATAGGTTCGCAAGTTTTTTGACGCAGGAGACCTCTGGCAGGATATATTTGCGTGATTATATTCCGGAAAGAGAAAAATGCTCGACCATCTCGACCGCAAGATCTTGAACCAGCTGGTGGTCAATTCGGATCTGACCAGCGCGGAACTGGGGGAGGCCGTCGGCCTGTCGGGAAGCGCGGCACATCGCCGCGTCGGCAGTCTGTGCGAGCGTGGGCTGATCGCCGGGTTCCGGGCGGTGCTGTCGCGCGAGGCGCGGGGCCATCCGACCGTGGTGATGGTGAACGTGACGCTCCGCGACCAGCGGCAAGAGACGATGGCCGCATTTGAGACCGAGATTCGTGAATGTCCCGAAGTACGCGATTGTTTCCTGATGAGCGGCGAGGCCGATTACATGCTCCACGTCGAGGTGACGCGCGACGACAGTTTCGAGCGAATTCACCGCGAGACGCTGTCGCGCCTGCCCGGCGTGACGCGGCTGGCGTCGCATTTCGTCATTCGCGAGGTCATCCGTCGTCCGTGACGTCCGGGGTGACCCATAACGAGCCGGTGCATCCAATGCGGCGTTGCGGGCGTTCCTGTGCGATGCTAGGGCGCCGCCACCGTAAACAGGGGCTTCATACGGTCACCATGACCATTCGTGCGTACGCTCGGCGTCTGCCGTGAGCGCGGCCACTCCTCCTTCCATCGCAGTAACCGACGGGCACGACGACAATGTGCACGCTGGGCATGCGCATGCCCATGGCAATGACGGGCTGATCAAGCTCGCCGTCGGTGCGATCGGCATCGTGTTCGGCGATATCGGCACCAGCCCGCTCTACGCGTTTCGCGAGACATTCGCCGGGCACCACAAGCTCAGCCTCGACCATGCGCATATCATGGGCGTCACCAGCCTGATGTTCTGGTCGATGATGGTGGTGGTGACGATCAAGTACGTCGCGATCATCATGCGCGCCGACAATAAGGGGGAGGGCGGCAGCCTGGCGCTGCTCGCGCTCATCTCCAGCAAGGCGCAGACCAAGCGATGGACCGCGGGGATCATCCTGCTCGGCGTGTTCGCCACCTCGCTCTTCTATGGCGACTCGATGATTACCCCGGCGGTGTCGGTGCTGTCGGCGGTCGAGGGCCTGGCGGTCGCTCAGCCCGGCATGGCGCACTTCGTGCTGCCGATCGCGATCGCGATTCTGATCTTCCTGTTCGCGATCCAGCAGAGTGGTACGGCGAAGGTGGGGCTGTTCTTCGGCCCGATCATGCTGTTCTATTTCCTGACGATCGCGCTGCTTGGCGCCTTCAGCATCGCCTCGACGCCCGAGGTCCTGTGGGCCTTTTCGCCGCATTATGCGGTCGAATTCTTCCTGCTCGATCCCGTGCGGGCCTTTCTCGCCTTAGGCTCGGTCGTGCTGGCGGTGACCGGCGCCGAAGCGCTGTACGCCGATATGGGTCATTTCGGGCGCAAGCCGATCGGCATGTCGTGGCTGGTCTTCGTGCTCCCGGCGCTGATCCTCAATTATATGGGTCAGGCCGCGTTGCTGACGCGGATCGGCACCAGGGGGCTCGAAAGCCCCTTCTATCTGCTGGCGCCCGCCTGGCTGCAGCTGCCGCTCGTCATCCTGGCGACCGCCGCGGCGGTGATCGCGTCGCAGGCAGTGATCTCCGGCGCTTTCTCGGTGACACAACAGGCGATCCAGCTCGGTTTCGTTCCGCGTCTCAGGATCGAGCATACCAGCGCGGCGACGGCGGGGCAGATCTATATCCCGCTGATCAACTGGCTGCTGATGACGATGGTCATCATCCTGGTGCTGTTCTTCCGCACCTCGTCCAACCTGACCAGCGCTTATGGTATCGCCGTCACCGGTGCGATGACGATCGACACTTGTCTGCTCGGCGTGGTGCTGTTCCGGCTGTGGCATTGGCCGAAATGGGCGGCGATCCCGCTGCTCGGGCTCTTCTTCCTGGTCGATGGCGCCTATCTGACCGCCAATCTGACCAAGATCCCCGATGGCGGCTGGTTCCCGCTGCTGGTCGGGCTGATCGTGTTCACCATCCTGACCACCTGGGCCAAGGGGCGGCATCTGATGATGGCGCGGATGCGCGAGGCGGCGATGCCGATCAAGGTGTTCATCTCGTCGGCCGCGACTTCGGCGACGCGCGTGCCCGGCACCGCGGTGTTCATGACCTCCTCGGCCGACGGCGTGCCGCACGCGCTGCTCCACAACCTCAAGCACAACAAGGTGCTGCACGAGCGGATCATCCTGCTGACGGTCAAGATCGCCGACGTGCCGTTCGTGCCGCTGGCCGAGCGGGTGAAGCTCGAGCATCTCGGGCATGGCTTCCACCGGCTGGTGCTGCGCTACGGCTTCATGGAGGAGCCCGACGTGCCCGCGGCTTTGGCCTTGGTCACCGGCTGTGGCGACAAGTTCAAGATGATGGACACCAGCTTCTTCCTCGCTCGCCAGACATTATTGCCCTCGAGCAAGCCGGGCATGGCGATCTGGCGCGAGAAACTGTTCGCCTGGATGCTCAGGAACGCCGAAAGTGCGATGGAATTCTTCCGCCTGCCGACCAATCGCGTGGTCGAGGTGGGGAGCCAGGTCGAAATCTGAGCGGATAAAGTCTGAGCAGATAAAGATAGTCGTCACCCCCGCGAAAGCGGGGGCCCATCTCCGGCGTTTGCCCGAGGGTTGACGGTGGGAGATGGGTTCCCGCTTTCGCGCGGGTGACGAAGGGGGATATGCAACTGCCAGCACCGATTATCGTAACAGCGGTGTTGGGGCGCGAGGATCAAGCGTGGCTGGACGCGCAGCGCTCTGCTTATTTCCCGAACGAACGCAATGTCTTGCCGGCGCATCTGACGATGTTTCACCATCTGCCGCCATCGCTGGAAAGCGAGGTGCGTCAGCGGCTGGGCGAGTTGGCGAGGGAAGGGGTGCTTGCGGCGCGCGTCGCGGGGTTGATCTCGCTGGGGCAGGGGGTCGCCTATCGCATCGAGTCACCAGATCTCGAGGATCGCCGCGCCTGGCTCGCCGACCTTTGGGCTGGCGTGCTGACCCCGCAGGACCGCGCGCCATGGCGGCCGCACGTCACGATTCAGAACAAGGTTCAGCCAGCGGAGGCTCGGACGTTGCTCGCTCGGCTCCGCACGGATTTCCGGCCGAGGCCGCTTGGCATCACCGGTTTCGCGAGCTGGTATTATCGCGGCGGGCCGTGGGAGAAACTGTCGCGCCACATGGTCGCTTGACCGTCGCCCGGCGCCTACCTATAGGCCGCCGCTCGCGGCAACGCGGGCCTTTCGGGGCGGAGTAGCTCAGCTGGTTAGAGCACGGGAATCATAATCCTGGGGTCGGGGGTTCAAGTCCCTCCTCCGCTACCACGACATTATTCGGGGTTGATGCGAGCGGCCGGATCGGCGCGCTCGATGTCTCGCGACGATCGAACCCCTTCGCCAGCGCAACCACCCCGACGATTGCCGCCGCGAAGCCCGAGACGGCGCCGACGCCGAGCGCCCAGCGCGGCCCCAGGTGATCGGCGACCCAACCGACGATCGGCGCACCGATCGGCGTCCCGCCCAGGGCAACGCCGATGCGCAGCGCCATCACGCGACCGCGCATCGCCGGCTCGGTCGATAGTTGCATCAGGCTGTTGGTGGTGTTGGTGAAGGTGAGCGCCGCCACGCCGATGACGACCAGCGCCGCCGCGAACAGCCAGTAAGTCGGCGCGATCGCCGCCAGCGTGCACCCCAGCCCGAACAGTCCGGCCCCTGCCAGCAGCGCCTCGAATCCCGGCCGCTCGCGTCCGGCGTTCAACAGCGCGCCGCTAACGGTGCCGATCGCCATGATCGACGATAAGAGACCGTAACCGCGCGCGTCGGCATGGAACACGCCGACCGCCATCGTCGAAATGAAGATCGGGAAATTGAGCCCGAACGTGCCGATCAGGAACAGCATCACCAGAATGGCCTTCAGGTCCGTCCGGTCCCAGACGTATCGAAAGCCTTGGGTAAAGCTGCCACGCGTGCGGAGCGCCCGAGGATGCATGTGCAACTCATTGACGCGCAGCAGGGCCAGCGAGACCAACACCGCGATGAACGACGCGCCGTTGATCAGGAAGGCCCAGCCGGTGCCGACCGCGGCGATGACGATGCCCGATACCGCCGGGCCGATCATCCGCGCGGCGTTGAACGACGTCGAGTTGAGCGCCACCGCGTTGGCGAGATCGGCGTCGCCGACCAGCTGCGCGACAAAGGTCTGCCGCACCGGTGCGTCGAACGCCGCCGCGCTGCCGAACAGGAAGGCGAAGACATAGACATGCCATAATTGCACGGCGCCGCTGATGGTGAGCACGCCGAGCGCCAGCGCGAGCACGCCCATCGCCGCCTGGGTGGCGATCAGCAGCTTGCGCTGGTCGAAATGATCGGCGGCATAGCCGGTCCAGGGAAGTAGCAGGAATTGCGGTCCGAACTGCAGCGCCATGACGAGGCCGACCGCCGCCGCGCTGTGGTGCGTGAGGACGGTCAGCACCAGCCAATCCTGCGCGGTGCGCTGCACCCAGGTGCCGATATTGGAGACGAACGCGCCGGCCACCCAGGTCCGGTAATTGAAGCCCCGCAGCGACCGGAACAGGCGACTGCCGGGCAAGCTCATGGTTGTACCGGGGTATTGCCGCCGTTGAACCGCCCGAAGTGTCGTGCCATCGCCAGCCCGAGCAGCAGCATTCCCAGACCCAGCGCCGATGCATGCATCGCGTTGCGCAAGTCGAAGGCGCCGACCTGGCAGACGAGCAGATAGGCGACCACCAGATTGGCGAATCCCCAGGCGAGATTCACGGTCGAAGAGGAAAGGCCTTCGCCTCGCGGTGTCGCGAACGGGCTCTGGAACGGTCGCCCCATCACCCCGCTGACAAAGTGGGGGACCGCGTTCGCCAGAAAGGCGCCGCCGAACAGATAAGCGAGCAGATCGAACCACAGCATATCAGGAACGTCCTTGCAGCAGGGCGATGACCTCATCGGTCGATCCCGTCTCGCCCAGCCGCGGGAACACCTTGCGCACGCTATAGTCATGCGCTTCCGGGTTTCGGTCGGTCATCGCATCAATCGCCAGCGTGACGTTGAATCCTTGCTCATAGGCCTGGCGGGCGGTGGACTCGACGCCGGTGCCGGTGGCCACGCCCGTCACCACCACCTGGGTGACGCCCAATGTCTCGAGTTGGTTGCCCAGATCGGTGCTCGCGAAAGCGCCCCAGGTCCGTTTGGTCACGACGATGTCATCGGGTTGCCTGCCCAGTTCCGGGACGAGATCGGCGAAATCGGCCGGCAGCGCGTCGAGATTCAACCGCGGCTGTTCGGTCCGTCCCGGCGCGCCGCCGGTGACGTTGACCAGCACGACCGGCAAGCCGCGCGCGCGAAACGCGTCCGCCAGCGTGCGGTTACGATTCAGAACTTCTGCGATGGGGTGCATCAGCGGGAGGCCGACGATACCCTTCTGGAGATCGACGATGATGAGCGCGGTGTTGCGATCGAGCATGGTCAGCGCCATGGGATGTCCTTTCGTAGCGTCCGTATCTTCGGAAATGCGCGCGTCAGTCGTCGACGATGCGTTGGAGCAACGTCACCGCCGTCGTCAGCACGTCCTGCTCCTCCTGGGAGAGCCGCGCTTGGATGGTGCGGACCAACCAGTCCTGACGTGCCGCCCGGCTTTCCCGAATCCACTCCCGACAATGGTCGGTAAGCGACAGGATCGTCTGCCGCTTATCCCTCGGATCCGGCGAACCGGAGACCAGGCCGGCGCTTTCCAGCGCGATGATGACCGTCCCCATCGACTGCGGCCGCATTCCTTCCGCTCGGGCGAGGGTCGATGTTGTCGCCGGCCCGTCCTTTTCCAGGCGAAGCAGAACGGCGGTCTGTGATGGCGTCAGGTCGCCGGCGTCCGATTGCTCGCGCAGCCGGCGCTTCAGCTTGCCCGCCAATCCGCGAATATCCTGCGCCAGCGTGGCGGCGAGGGCGGCTTGCGGATCATCGGCGGAAACGGGCATGCGAGTGATATAGAGATAGGAAGGTTAACTGTAAAGATTAACTTCCTATATTGTCGCTTCATGGTCTGCGGGGGTCACCGCTTCATCGCCAGCAGCGCCTGCGCGCGCTTCAAATGCGGCATGTCGAGCATCGCGCCGTCGAGGCCGACCGTGCCCGCGCCGGGATTGGCGGCGAACGCGGCGACGACCTTCTCGGCATTGGCGATCTCGTCGGGCGACGGTGAGAAGGCGGCGTTGATCACCGGCACCTGGTCGGGGTGGATCGCCAGCATGCCGCGAAAGCCCGCGCGGCGGGCGCGGCGGGCCATTTTCTCCAGGCCCTCGCCATCGCGGAAGTCGCCATGGATGGTCTCGATCGCGCTGACCGAGGCAGCCGCGGCGCCGGTCAGGCAGAGCGCGCGGAACAGCTGATAGGGGAAATCATACTCGCCATTGTCGTCGCGGTTGCTCGTCGCGCCGAGCGCGGTGGCGCTGTCCTCCGCGCCCCAGCTGAGCGCCGCAAGACGGGGGCAGCCGGCGTAATTGCCGACGTCGAACACGCCCGCCGCGGTTTCGGTCGCCAGGACGAACACCGGCATCGCGCCGAGCGGCAGGCCGGCGGCGGTCTCCAGCGCGGACAGATAATGGTCGAGCCGCTCGGCATCGGCGCGCGTGGCCTTGGGCAGGATGATGCCGTCGGGCTTCGCGGGCACCACCGCGGCGAGGTCGGGCAGCGCATGCGGCGTATCGAGCGGGTTGATCCGCACCCAATGCGGCTGGCGGCGATGCGTGGTCTTGAGGTGATCGGCGACCGCCTTGCGCGCGCCGGGCTTGGCGCTTTCGGCGACGGCGTCCTCGAGGTCGATGATCACCAGATCGGCGGCGCTCAGCCCGGCCTTTTCGAGTTTGCGGGGCGAATCGCCGGGGGCGAACAACAGCGAGCGGGCGGCGAGCGGGATGGTGGTCATGGCGGCTTTCTGGCCCAGGCGAGGGGCGTGCGCCAGCCCTCTCGATTTCGCCGATCGGCGCCTTTAGAGGACATACCCGATATTCGACAAACGAGAGGATTGCCCATGCGCGAAGCCGTGATCGTGTCCACCGCCCGGACGGGCATCGGCAAGGCCAATCGCGGCTATTTCAACATCACCGAAGCACCGGTGATCGGCGCGCATGTGATGAACGCGGCGGTAGAGCGGGCGGGGATAGATCCGACGCGGATCGACGATGTCTTCTACGGCGCGGGCAACGAATGGGGAACGCAGGGCTATAACGTCGCGCGCAACACGATCTTCGCCGCCGGGCTACCGACCGAGGTTCCCGCCTTCACGCTCGACCGCAAGTGCGGATCGGGGCTGGCCGCGATCGCGCTGGCCGCGCGCGGGATCATGTGCGACGAACTCGACGTTGCACTGGCGGGCGGGATGGAATCGATCACGCTGACCGCGAAACAGGCGGGCAAGCCGTATCAGAACCAGTCGGTGATTGCGAAGAAGCCCTATGCCTATATGCCGATGATCGAGACCGCCGAAGTGGTCGCCGAGCGCTATGGCATCAGCCGCGAGGCGCAGGACGAATTCGCCGCGATGAGCCAGCAGCGCGCGTTCGATGGGTTGCAAAAGGGCGCCTTCACCGAGGAGATCGTGCCGATCACGGTCGAGAAGGCGACCTTCGATAAGGAAGGCAACCAGACCGGTACCGAACGGGTCACCGTCACCCAGGACGAGGGCATCCGTGGCGGCACCACGGCGGAAATCCTGTCGGGGCTGCGCACCGTGTTCAAGGACGGCCTGGTGATCAAGGAAGGCAAGTACATCACCGCGGGTAATGCCAGCCAATTGTCGGACGGCGCGGCGGCGCAGATCCTGATGGAGCGCAAGGCAGCCGAGGCCGAGGGCAAGGATATCCTCGGCATCTATCGCGGTTTCCAGGTCGCTGGCTGCGAGCCCGACGAGATGGGCATCGGCCCGGTCTTCGCTATCCCCAAGCTGCTGAAACGCGCGGGGCTCAGGATCGAGGATATCGGTCTATGGGAGATCAACGAGGCGTTCGCATCGCAATGCCTCTATTGCCGCGACACGCTGGGGATCGATCCCGACAAGCTCAACGTCAACGGCGGCGCGATCGCGGTCGGGCATCCGTTCGGGATGACTGGGTCGCGGCTTGCCGGGCACGCGCTGATCGAGGGCCGCAAGCGCGGAGTGAAGTACGTCGTCGTCTCGATGTGCACCGCCGGCGGGATGGGAGCGGCGGGATTGTTCGAGATTCCCTGACGTCGCCTACAGCATCCCGATCTGCCGCATCCAGCGCTCGAGCAATTGCGGCCAGACCCCAACCGGTTCGTCCTTCTTGCGCAGTCCGAAGCCGTGACCGCCTTTCGCGAACAAGTGCAATTCGGTCGATACGCCGGCCTTGTCGAGCGCGCTGGCGTACATCAGGCTGTTGCAGACCGGGTCGGTCGGGTCGTTCCAGGCCTGCGCGATGAAAGTCGGTGGCGCGGTCTTGATGATCGGCAAGGTGGGATCGAACTTGCCGGCATCGCGGCAGATATGGCCGGGATAGAGCGCGGCCGCGAAGTCGGGGCGACTGCTGATCCGATCGATCGTATCGACCGGCTTGTAGGCTGGGGTCAGGATATTGCTGGTTTGCGCCACCAGATAGCCGCCTGCCGAAAAGCCCATCACGCCGATCCGGTCGGGGTCGATGTTCAACTCCTTAGCTTTGGAGCGAACCAGCCGGATCGTCCGCTGAGCGTCCTGCAGCGCGCGCATGATCTTGGGCGTGATGTGGCGTTGAAGCCCGTCGTCCCAATAATCGTTGCCGCCGGGCGCGCGATATTTCGAGACGATGCAAGTGATCCCCTTGGCCGTCAGCCAGTCGCAGATCTCGAAGCCTTCCAGGTCGATGAACACCTTCTGGAACCCGCCGCCGGGGAAGACGATGACGGCCGTGCCGCTATTGCGGCCCTTGGGCGGCACGATCGTCATCGTCGGGATGGCGATGTCGAGCACCGCCTGGGACTTGCCGCCGAACTCGGGCGGCTCCTTGTAGGTATCGACGCTTTCGGGCGGTTGTGGCCTGAGGGTGCCGTCAGGCGGACTGCCGGGCCAGATCGGCAATTGGGACAAACCGCTCGCCGGTTGCCAGACGCCGACGGTGCGTACGGGCGGCGTGTTCTTGGCGGGAGCGGGCGCCTGTTTGTCCGACTGCGGCGCGCTCTGCGCGCTGGAGGCGAGGCTGGCCAGGGTCAGGGCACAGAGAATCGACAACCCGAGACGTCGCACCATCGCATTCCTCGCTCGAAAACTGGTCGGCTCTGCATCCTGCCGCGCTTGGGGCGGTGCAAGCTTTTCTCGCGCCGCGCGCAGCTTGTTGTGGATAAATCCCAACCCATGTTTGCGCCAAAGGGCCCTTCGCCCTTAGGACGTCCCGCATGACTACGCATACTACCCGCATGCTCATCCTCGGCTCGGGCCCGGCCGGCCTGTCGGCCGCGATCTATGGCGCGCGCGCCGGGATGGAACCGATCGTCGTCCAGGGCATCCAGCCCGGCGGCCAGCTGACCACGACCACCGATGTCGAGAATTACCCCGGCTTCCGCGAGGTGATCCAGGGGCCCTGGCTGATGCAGGAGATGCAGGCGCAGGCCGAGCACGTCGGCACGCGGATGCTGTGGGACACGATCGTCGAGGTCGACCTGACGCGGCGCCCGTTCCGGCTGATCGGCGACAGCGGCGACGTCTATGTTGGCGACGTGCTGGTGATCGCGACCGGCGCGCAAGCCAAATGGCTTGGGCTCGACAGCGAGGAAGCGTTGAAAGGCAAGGGCGTCAGCGCTTGTGCGACCTGCGACGGCTTTTTCTATCGCGGCAAGAAGGTCGCGGTGATCGGCGGCGGCAATACCGCGGTCGAGGAAGCCTTGTACCTGACCAATCACTCGCCCGACGTGACCTTGATCCACCGCCGCGATTCGTTTCGGGCGGAGAAAATCCTTCAAAAGCGCCTGTTCGCCAATGAGCGGATCAAGGTGTTGTGGAACAAGGAAGTCGAGACCTTCGTCGACGGCGGCGGCACCGCCGGGCTGGTCGCGCTCGAATTGCGCGACACCGTGACGGGCGAGCTGTCGCGGCTCGATGTCGAGGGCGGGTTCGTCGCGATCGGTCACCATCCGGCGACCGAATTGTTCCGCGGGCATCTCGAGCTTGATGCCGACCATTATATCAAGGTCGAGACCGGCACGACGCGGACCAGTGTCCCCGGCGTGTTCGCGTGCGGCGACGTGATGGACAAGGTCTATCGCCAGGCGGTGACCGCCGCCGGCACCGGCTGCATGGCCGCGCTCGACGCCGAACGCTTCCTCGCCGAGGCGGATTTCGAGAAGGTCGCCGAAGCGGCGGAGTGACGTCAGGCGGCGCGGATCGCCGTCAGTAGCTGTTCGCGCAGCCATTCGCCGTCGCCCGGCCGTGCGAAACTGTGGCTGTCGGTCGCGCGGTGACGGATCGAATCGGCCTCGCGCCACGCTTCCTCGAAGCGGATCGCCGTATTGTCGCGTTGCGCCAGCAGGATCGTGCGCGGTGTATCGACCATCGCCACCGCCATCCGCGCGGCGATCGGGTTGGTTGGTTCGCCCGATTTGGCAGAAGCCTTTTGCAACCCCCTGATTGCCTTTCTAATATTGACGCCACCTGACAAGGCGCGGAGCCATTGGCGCGGGTCGCGCAGGCGATCGGCATAATGCGATCGGATCGCGGAGGCAGGGGGCAAGGCGTCGTCCTCATCACCGATCCAGGGGTTGGCGAGCACGAGCGAATCGACCGCGGCGTCACGATGGAACAAGGCGAGCGCGGTCGCGGCATCGCAACCGCCGAAGCCGACCATCCGCGTCATGTGGGGTGCGAGCGTGCGGAAAGTGCGCGCCGCGGCGGCGATATCGGGTCCGCTGTGCTGATAACCGTGATTGGCGCCGTCCGAATCGCCGATGCCGCGGCGGTCGAAGCGGAACACCGGAACGCCGGTGGCCGCGAGGTCGGCGGCGAGCAGCGCCATGCCGCGATGCGCGCCGCAGCGCAGCTCGTTGCCCCCCGAGACGATCAGCAGCCCGGTCGTGCCCGGCGCGTCGTCGAGCGTGCCGATCAGCGTGTCGCCGTCGCAGGGAAACGCGGTCAGTTCGCGCATCGCGCGATCCAGTCGGCGATATCGTTCGCGAGCAGGTCGGCGAGCGCCGGGTCGTCG
>DASVNU010000439.1:0-6009 GCA_036383655.1 Sphingomonas sp.
CTGGACCTGCTCCTCGACCGGGCGGATCTCGACCGGCGGGTCGATCAGGCCGGTCGGGCGGATGACCTGTTCGGCGAACACGCCGCCGGTCTGCTCCATCTCCCACCCGCCCGGGGTTGCCGAGACATAGGTGGTCTGCGGGCGCATCGCGTCCCATTCGTTGAAGCGCAGCGGCCGGTTGTCGATGCACGACGGCAAGCGAAAACCATATTCCGCCAGCGTGATCTTCCGCCGATGGTCGCCGCGCGCCATGCCGTTGATCTGGCCGATCGTCTGGTGGCTCTCGTCGACGAACAGCAAGGCATTCTCGGGCAGATATTCGAACAAGGTGGGCGGCGGTTCGCCCGGCATACGCCCGGTCAGGAAACGCGAATAATTCTCGATCCCGGCGCAAGATCCCGTCGCCGCAATCATTTCCAGGTCGAAGTTGGTGCGCTGTTCGAGCCGTTGAGCCTCGAGCAACTTGCCCTCGATCTGCAATTCCTTGAGCCGCTCGGCGAGCTCGTGCTTGATCGCCTCCATCGCTTGCTTGAGCGTCGGCCCCGGCGTCACATAGTGCGAATTGGCGAACACCCGGACATAGTTCAAGCTGGCGACCTTCTTGCCGGTCAGCGGATCGAATTCGGTGATCTCCTCGATATCGTCGCCGAAGAACGACACGCGCCAGGCGGTGTCCTCGTAATGCGAGGGGAAGATTTCGAGGTTGCTGCCCTTCACGCGGAAATTGCCGCGCTGGAACGCCGCGTCGTTGCGCTTGTACTGTAGCGCGACCAGCTTGCGCACGATCTCGCGCTGGTCGACGCTTTGGCCCTTCTTCAGGTCGAAGATCATCGCCGAATAGGTTTCGACCGAGCCGATACCATAGAGGCAGCTGACCGATGCCACGATCAGCACGTCGTCGCGCTCGAGCAGCGACCGCGTCGCCGAATGGCGCATGCGGTCGATCGTCTCGTTCACCGAGCTTTCCTTCTCGATATAGGTGTCCGAGCGCGGCACGTACGCCTCGGGCTGGTAGTAGTCGTAATAGCTGACGAAATATTCGACCGCATTGTCGGGGAAGAAGCTCTTGAATTCGCCATAGAGCTTCGCGGCGAGAATCTTGTTGGGCGCGAGAATCAGCGCCGGGCGCTGCAATGTCTCGATCACCTTGGCCATGGTGAAGGTCTTGCCCGACCCCGTCACGCCGAGCAGCACCTGGTCGCGCTCGCCGGCCAGTGCCGCTTCGGTCAATTCCTTGATCGCGCTGGGCTGGTCGCCCGACGGTTCATAGTCGCTGACGAGCTTGAACGCCTTGCCGCCCTCGACCTTCTCCGGCCGTTCGGGACGGTGGGGGACGAACGACTGACCGGTTTCGGGTTCAGCCAAGCTGGTGCGAATCTGGATTGCCATAGTTGGCGAATATGGTGACTCTGCGCCCAAGCCGCAACAAAGCGGGAACGGGCCGCACCGAAACGATAACAGGAGAATAAAAGATGCGTTCCGCCCCCCTGATCCTCGCTACCGCCGCGCTCGCACTAGCCGCGTGCGGAAAGACCAGTTCGACCACGATCACCACGAATTCCGCGACCGGCACCGTTACCGCCACCGGGGACGCCCCGCCGTCCGCCGCCGCGCTCGGGCTGCAGCCGGGCAAATGGGAAACCAAGATCGAAGTCACCGATCTCAAGATGAGCGGCATGCCCGCCGGCATGACCGTCCCCAAGCCCGCGCCGATGACCACCACCACCTGCATGACCCCGGACCAGGCCTCGAAGGGCCCGGGTGACTTGCTCAAGCAGGCCAATGCCGACTGTACGATCAACAGCAGCACCTATGCCGGCGGCAAGATCGCGATGGAGATGAACTGCAAGCTGCCCACCGGTACGATGGCGACGAAGACCAATGGCACCTATACCGCGACCTCGATGACGTCGGATGCCGAGGTCAGTATGACCGGCAAGACGTCGATGACGCAGAAGGTACATACCGAGGCGCATCGCGTGGGCGAGTGCAGCTGACCGCCAAACTCCCCTCCCGCTTGCGGGAGGGGTTGGGGGAGGGCATGTCGCTTGTTCGCCCTCCGACACGCTCTACCCTAGCCCCTCCCGCTTGCGGGAGGGGAATTGCGGTGTCCTATTCCGCGCGCCGATACGCGACGCGCCACATCACTACGGCGATACCTGCCGAGATCATGCCCATGATCAGAGCGGTGGCGATTCCGCTCGCCCAGCGGAACAGCAAGATGCGCGCGTCCATCGCGGGCATTTCGACCAGGCCGTAGATCCAGGTCTGCCCGCCGAGGAACACGATGAAGCCGATCGCTGCCCCCAGCAACGCCGCGCTGACCGGACCGCGCCGGCCCGCGGCGTGGAGCAGCATCCAGGGGAAGGCGGCAAGCGCGGTGATGGCGAGCGCGGTCAGCACCGATCCGATCAGCAACGCCATGGCCAGCGTGCCGATCGCCAGGGCGCCGCCGAACAGCATCAGCAGCATTGCGATCGCTCCACCCATCAGTCCGCCCGCGCCGATCGCGAGCCCGATGCGATCGAGCGACGTTTCATAGCGGCGACGTTGCGCCATCGTTCGGGACATTGCGACACCCCCTCCGCGGCGCGTCATAGCATCGGGCGCGATCGACCCCAAGCGGGTGCGCGACCCATTGCGGTACATCAACGCAGCGCCGAAACCACCGGCGTGTCGAGGCAGCGCAACAGGTCGCCCCGCGCCATCGCCGGCCGTGAAGGCTGCGCCGAGAAGGCCGGTATTTCCATCGTCCGGCCGATCCGCACCGCGGCGAATCCGCGCTGCCCGGTGCACGCTTCCGCCGCTGCCAGCAGCCGTGGCGGCGTGTCCCAGCCTTCATAGGACAAGCGGAACGTTCCCCAATGGATCGCGATGGCCTGCGCCGCGCCGAGCCGGCGATAGACCTCCACCGCATCGACCGGCCCGACGTGGCTGCCCGCCGCCATCTGCCCGGCGGTAAAGCGGAACGCGCCGATCGGGATCAGCGCGAGCCGGACAGGGCCGTAGGACGCGGCCCGGTCCGCCCATTTGAGATCGCCCGCGCCGGTATCGCCGGCGAAGAACAGATTGCCGCCGGGCAGCCGCACGACAAAGCTCGACCACAAGGCGCGATTGCGATCGGCGAACCAGCGGCTGTCCCAATGATGGCTGCGATTGACGATGACCTCGACGCCGGGCCGAACCGCGATCCTCTCACCCCAATCCAGCGCGTGCGCCGGCACGCCGGCCTGACCGATCACGCTGTCATTGCCCAGGCTGGTGACGATCAACGGACGGTCGCGATCCCACAGCTTCCTGAGCGTGGTCAGGTCCATGTGATCGTAATGATCGTGACTGACGAGGATGAGGTCGATCTTGGGCAGATCCTCGAACCGGATGCCAGGCTCAGCGACGCGCGTCGGCCCGATCCCGAACGGCCCCGCGCTCTTGCTCCACACCGGATCGGTTAGGATGTTTAGTCCCTGCGTCTGCACCAGCACCGTCGCATGCCCGACCCAGGTCGCGAGCATTCGATCGCCGTCGACGCGCGCCGGGGGCTTGGTGGGCGTCACCGTGACACGGTCGGGCCAGATGGGGCGATTGTCGCGCGCGGTTACATAGCGCAGCAGCGTGCCGGTACCGCCCGGTGGCGACAGCGCATCATCCGCTCCGTCGGGATTGACGAAGCGCTCGCCGTCGAAATGATCGCTGACCGGCCCACGATAATAACGCGCATCGAGGAAGTCGGGGACGATCGCGATCGCCAGACACAGCAGCACGACCAGCCAAAGCAGCCCGGCACCAGCACGTTTCACCCACCGCATCCGCGCCCTGTATCGCATGCCGCGCGCCGAACAAGCCTTATTGACTCATCTGCATTTTTGTTGTGAATACACAATATATGATCGCGCAGACAGACTCATGATGCTCTACAACCGGATCGCCTTGTTCCGTGCCGAACGCGGCATTTCGCGCAAGGCGCTGGCCGAGTCCGTCGGCGTCAACCCGCAGACGATCGGTTATCTCGAGCGCGGCGACTACAAACCCAGCCTCGAACTCGCGATGAAGATCGCCGCCGAGTTCGACGTCGCGATCGAGCATCTGTTTTCGTTCAAGCCTTTTGAACCGGTAGCGGTCGCACTCCGCCGCGCCGATGCGATGGAGTGATTCACGTGATCGTGTCCAAACCTCTCCCCGGATCGGCGACGATGCGATGGATTCCAACCATCACCGTGCTCGTTGCACCTGTCGCATGGGCCATAGGCGTGAGCAGTCGGGCGGTCGAAAATGGCATTGGTCATTGGATCGTCGGCTCCATTCCAACCCTCTGCTTGATCGTCGTCGCCACATTGTCGTTGCTTCAACCTCGTCCAATCAATGGCCAACTTGGCGTCCCGCTTGATGAACGTGAAATCCAACTCAGGGCGCGGGCGACGCTGCGAGGCATGGCGGTCGTTGCTATTACGGGACCGTTGATCTGCTTTTACATGTCCATGGCTATCCAATTCGCTTGGTGGACGCCTTCTCGCGAGGACTGGGGGCACCTTCTGCATGTTCTCGTCTGCTGGATAATCGGCATGCCAATGGCTTTCGCCAATTGGCAGATCGGCCGCCCCCTCAAAGACGAGGACGACCAATGACCAAATCTCTCAATCAGCGCCTCGACGATGTCGCCAATCTCACGGGCATCCCGAGCCTGACCAGACGACCGCCGCGGCGGCGACCAATGCGCGGTCTGGCCATGATCGCGCTCGCGCTGGGCACGATCGGCATGGCGATCACCCTGTTCGGCGGGCGCATCCTGCTGGTCGGCGATGGGATATTGTTGATGGGCTTCATCTTGTCCGGCTGGCTGCCGCTCATGGGCCCGATCAAGCCCTGGCTGTCGGTCAGCGAGCGCGTCGACGAACTGGACACCGAAATCCGTGCCAAGGCCTATCTGACCGCGCTGCCCATCATCCTGCTGGTCGCCGTGTGCGGACTCGTCGGCCTACCCGTGCTCGCGTGGCTTCAGCACCGCCCGCCGGCGGAGATGGTCGCGCTGGGCGGGTTCGCCGCGATGTATCTGCTGATCCTGTGGAACGCAGTGCCGACCCTACGCGCCAGCTGGCAGCGCCCGCCGGTCGACGAGGAAGACTGACTCAGCCCTGATCCTCATAGGCGAATTGCAGGATGCCCCAATGGCGGCCTTCGACCGCGATCGAGGCGATGACCTGCTTGAGCAGTACCACACCGCCGCCCGCGACCTGACGGCGATAGGCCTTCAGGCAGAACGGGTCGGTGATCTTGCATTGTTGCTGCGTCTCGGTGAACTCGAAGATCATTCCACAGCGCGCATGCTCGAGGTTCCAGGCATCGTCGCCGGGGCGCTGCGCATGCGAGCGTTCGGGCATCGCGACCGCGCCGAAGCCGTTGCGGTCAGTGAAGCTCATCCCGAAAAAGCCCTTGTACGTCCGGGCCCGTTCCTGCTGCGGCCGCGCCGCGGGGATGATGAACGGCTGGACCGGGTGGCTGAAGAGCGGCGGGTTCGTCCCGGGAATCTGCTCGTAGGTATCGCGGAACAGGTCGGCGATCGAAATCCTGCCTTCCGCCACCGCGCGGGTGAGCGCGTCCGATACCTGTCTCGCGGCGTCGAGGCCGAACGCGATGTACGGCGAATCGATCATCTCGACACCGCTCTCGGCAAAATGCTGGAGCAAGGTGTTGGTGTCGTCGCTGACCGTGGTCACGCGCCCCGACAAACGCTGCAGCCCGTCGGCATTGGCGCCCGACGTGGCCGACAGCGCGCCCAGACCGGTGCGGATATTGCCGACCGAGTCGACCATCGACCCGATGCGGTCGCTGACACGCTCGCTCGACGCCGACAGGTCACGCATCAACGCGCCGAGGCGATCGACCAGTTCCTCGATGTCCTTGCTGCCCTGGTGCGCCGTCTTGGCGGTCTCGACGCCGTGCGCGACGCGGTCGAGCATGCCCGCCGCCTCTCCCGCCAGCGCACCGATCGAGCGTTCGATCGTCTGCGTCGCC
>DASVNU010000440.1:0-1704 GCA_036383655.1 Sphingomonas sp.
CATGCCCGCGGTCGAGAAACTGATCGACTATCTGCCGCGGACCTTGCCGCCGCAGACGCGGACCTCGGTCGTGCATGGTGACTACCGCATCGACAATATGATCTTCCACCCGACCGAGCCGCGCGTCATCGCCTTGCTCGACTGGGAATTGTCGACGCTCGGCGATCCGCTCGCCGATTTCAGCTATTTCCTGATGAGCTGGGTGACCGCGCCCGAGGGTCGATCGGGCGTGATGGGCAAGGCCGGCGGCGACAGCGGCATCCCCACATTGGAGGCGATGGTCGACCGCTATTGCGCGGCGACCGGGCGCGACGGCGTGCCCGACCTCAACTGGTATTTCGCCTATAATCTGTTCCGCCTGACCGGCATCGTCCAGGGCATCAAGAAGCGCATCGTCGAGGGCACGGCGTCGTCGGCGCAGGCCGAGAAGTCGGCGGCGGGGGTGTACCGGCTCGCGGATGCGGCCTGGGGTTTTGCCGAGAAGGCAGGGGCTTAACAACCGGCCGTCACCCCTGCGCAAGCTGGGGTCTCAAGCGGCGGCGCAATTCGGCACGAGATCCCAGCTTTCGCTGGGATGACGATTGGGAGAGAAAGATGTCGCTATTCGATCTGACCGGAAAGGTCGCCGTCGTCACCGGATCGTCGCGCGGGATCGGCAAGGCGAGCGTGTTCGAGCTTGCCGAGCATGGCGCGAAAGTCGTCGTATCGAGCCGCAAGCAAGACGCGTGCGATGCTGTAGCCGCCGAGATCAACGCCAGATATGGCGATGGCACCGCGATCGCGGTCGCGGCCAACATCTCCGACAAACAGGGCCTGCAGCACCTGGTCGACGAGAGCCGCCGGGCATTCGGCAAGATCGACATCCTGGTCTGCAACGCCGCGTCGAACCCCTATTACGGGCCGCAGGCGGACATCACCGACGACCAGTTCCGCAAGATCCTCGACAACAATATCGTCTCCAACCATTGGCTGATCTCGATGGTCGTGCCCGAGATGCGCGCGCGCAAGGACGGATCGGTGATCATCATCTCGTCGATCGGCGGCCTGCGCGGATCGACCGCGATCGGCGCCTATTGCATCTCGAAAGCGGCGGACATGCAGCTCGCGCGCAACCTGGCGCACGAATATGGGCCTGACAATGTGCGCGTGAACTGCATCGCGCCGGGGCTGGTGAAGACCGATTTCGCCCGGGCTTTGTGGGAGGATCCCGAGCGTCAGAAAGCGGCGAACAGCAGCGTGCCGCTGCGGCGGATCGGTGAGCCGGAGGATATCGCCGGGGGCGTGGTGTTCCTGGCGTCGAAGGCAGCGGCGTTCACGACCGGACAGACGATCGTGATGGATGGCGGGGTAACGATATAAGCCCACCCGTCATCCCGGCCTTGTGCCGGGATCCACCGTGCGGCTGGCGCGGGACAAGAAGCTCAAAGGCCAGGCCAAGATGCCCGGTGGATGCCGGGACAAGCCCGGCATGACGAATTGGGAGATTGGAATGGCACGTTTCACCGGCAAATCGATCATCGTCACCGGCGCCGGCTCGGGCATCGGGCGCGCCTCGGCGATGCTGTTCGCGGCGGAAGGCGGCAGCGTCATCGCCGCCGACAAGACCGAAGCGGTGCACGATACCGTCGAAGCAATCCTGAAATCAGGCGGCATCGCCAAGGCGATCCAGATGGATGCGGGCGACGAGGGCGATGTCGAGCGCAC
>DASVNU010000441.1:0-2744 GCA_036383655.1 Sphingomonas sp.
CGATCTGCTTGCGCGGCTCGTCCATGGCCAGCAATTCGGCGACGATCTCGCGCAGCGCGCCGGATCGCTCGTCCGCGCGGCGCAGCGCGACCTGCGCCATCGTGTTGCGCAACACACGCGCGGCGACCGGGTGGCGTTCGGCATGATAACTGTCGAGCAGGCTGTCGGGCGCCGTCCCCGCGGCGACCCTTGCCAGCTTCCACCCCAGGTTCACCGCGTCCTGCAACCCGGTGTTGAGGCCCTGGCCGCCATCGGGCGAATGAACGTGCGCGGCATCGCCGGCCAGCAATATGCGCCCCTTGCGATACGCCGCCGCCTGTCGGGTCATGTCGCTGAAGCGCGAGATCCAGCTGGGATTATGCACTCCGTAATCGGTGCCATAGACCGCGATCAGCCCTTCGCTCAGGTCGCTCAGGCCGGGATCGCCCACGCGGCCGGCCTGTTGCTCGGTGACCATCACGCGCACCGTCTTGCCGTCGTCCAACTGGCTCAGCCCGTGCAGTCCGATCGCGTCGCGACGAATGCCCCATTCGGGCTCGTCGGCCAGCTCGACCTCTGCGATCAAATTGCTGATCGTCGGGTCCCATCCGGGAAAGTCGATCCCCGCCGCCTTGCGGATCAGGCTGCGCCCGCCGTCGCACCCGACCAGATAGCCCGCGCGCAGTGAACCCCCGTCGGACAAAGCGATGTCGATCCCCATGTCGTCCTCGGCGAACCCGATCACGTCGCGCGCGCGATAGATCGGCACCCCAAGCTCCTCGACCCAGCCGGCCAGGAGGCGTTCGATATGGTTCTGCCACAAAGCGAGGCCGTAATTGTGCCGCGTGGGAAAGTCGCGGATGTCGAGCCGCGTGAGCGCGAAGCCCGCGACCTGCATCGCCTCTCCCTCCGCCAGGAATCGGTCGGCGATGCCACGCTGGTCGAGCAACTCGATCGATCGCGCGTGCAATCCGCCCGCGCGCGACCCCGCGAGCTGCTGGTCCGGCCGCCGCTCGACGATCGCTACATCGGCGCCCGCCAGCGCCAGCTCGCCGGCCAGCATCAGCCCGGTCGGCCCGCCGCCGCAGATCACAATTGCATGATCGGTCGCCGCCGTCCTGGCGTCCGCCCGCAAGCCATAAGTCGATGATGATGCCCGCATATCGTCTCTCCCTGCGAATCGATGGGGCAGGGGCTTTACGGCAAGGGGCGGGTCTTGAAGCAAGAGCCTTGCGCACCATATCTCGAAAGTGCGGGGGAGATACGTCTGCCGCGCACTTCCGAAATCTCAGCGCGGTAAGGCCACCGAGCCTCGCCGGCACGGTGTTGGTGACGATCGCGCCAATCAGCTTCGGGACCGTTACGAAGCGCTCACAACAGCTCCCCCGCGCCCAGCCGGGCATAGACCGCCTCGACATCCTCCCGATCCACATCGCGCCGCGCCGTTGCCGCCATCTCCGGCCACATCCGCAACGCGGTGATCAGCCGCCTGCGGGCCGTGCGCCATTGCATCCCGTGCGCGCGGGCCAGTTGCACGAACGACTGATTGGTCAGGATCATGTCGAGTACCATCGCCCTGGGGTGCGGGATCGCCTCGCGCCACGCGCGATAGGTAATATCGAGTCGAATCCGTCCCAGCGATTCGACCAATTGATCGCGCCCCGAATTGGCAAAGTCGACGCGCGTTTCCAGCGACGCCGATCGTATCGATCCGGCGCGGCGAATGCGTTCAGCCACGCCGGCAATCTCTTCGGCCGCGGCGCGCTCGTCGGCACTGATCTTGCCCAGCCGCTCCATCCGGTGGAGCGGCGATTGTCGCCGCCGCTCGGGCAGAGCGTTTGCCTTTTCGTGTGTCTCGGGCGTGCCTTCGTTCTTGTGCCGCCATCGCGCGATCATCGTCTCGTGGCGCCGTTCGGCCTCCTCTCGCCGCCGCAACGCAGCGGCCAGCCGATCACTGGCGCCGGGCCGTTCGTCGCGTTGCGGGAGGGCCGCCAATCGGCGTGCGGCGCTGGCTCGAAGCTTCGCCAGCCGATCTCCCGCCGCGCCACTATCGGGACATCCGCCCAACCGCTGGATCTTCGGATTCGTATCCGCCAACTTCATTTCTCCCGATGATTGAGTGTGTGGCTTGGCTGGCGCGATGGCCGCGCGGTACGTATCGATCCACGGATATCGGTTACCGCATGCTAAAATATATATCCTATTTGGTTAGTTGACTGACGCTCCGCTCCTGGAGCGGATTGGGAAAAACCAAAGGCGCGAGGCCGCCATAGATCGGATCGGGATGCTCACAGAGCGCGCGGCCGCACGCCGCGCACGTTGCCCCCGGCGTGTCTTCTCGCCGAGCGCTGGTGGATTCGGGGCAGGCGGGATCGGTCATAATGACCAGAATTGGACATATTGTCCAACATATCAAGCGTCAGTCACCACTTTGCGATGGATCAGATGCATGGTACAATTTGTCCATGACCACGCCGATCACGCCCGAGGAATTCGACGCGCTTTACATCGCGCGCGTGAAGGCGCTCCGTCAGCTCAGAGGGATGACGGCCGGACAGATGTCGACCTTGCTCGGCGTACCGGCGGAGCGCTACCGCAAATATGAATCGCGTACGCCAATGCCGCATGCACTGATGGAGCAGTTCGCCCTGATCACCGGCGTCTCGGTCGAGTTCCTTCTCACCGGGCGGCGCGTGGCGGGGAAAGGGCCATATCCTGACGTCCCCGGGCCGCACATGATCGAAAAATGGCGGGCCGAACGGATC